>JBHWSH010000032.1:0-8093 GCA_043427135.1 Marmoricola sp.
ATTCTGCTTCCCGCTGGTCGGGCTGCGCCCGCTCTCGGGTCGGGGGATCGTGACCTGGCGAGCGACCAGGAGCTCCCCGTAGGTCAGCGGGCTGGGCTCCTGGTAGTCGACCAGCCCGACGCCGTACACGCCCGCGGGCCGCTCCGGACCGGCGTCGGCCGTCGTACGGACGAGCGTGAGCCACATCTGTCCGTGCATGCGCCACGGCGGCGGGGGGTACGCCGCGGAGGATTCCATGCGCGCAGGCTAACGGTGTGCGGTCGGTCAGCGGCGATCGAGGGACGGCTGTGCATCGGATCGCCAGTTGGCCGCTCCGATGACGACCATGCGCAGCTGCCGCTCCGCGGTGCGGACGACCTGCTGCTCGAGGTCGGGCCGGTCAGGAGGGGAGGTCAGGATGGCCTCCGCGGTCTCCACCATGGACCCGACGATCAGGTTGGCCAGCACCAGCAGATCGGTCGAGCTCCATGCCTCGGTGCCGGGCAGGCGCGCGACGTCGGTCGCAAGCTCTCGCTCGAAGAGGCCGAGCTCGTGCCGGATCGCCTCCCGCACGGTGGCCAGTCCGCCGACGCGTTCGCGGGCGATGAACAGGAAGTGGCCGCGGCGTTCGCGCACGTTGCGCGCCAGGATCGCGACCGAGTCGTCGATGACGCGCTCGAGGTCCATCTCGCGACGGATGTCGCGCAAGACCTGGCGCAAGGAGGAGAAGGCCTCGTCGACAAGGGTGACGCCGAGCGCCTCGATGGAGGCGAAGTGCCGATAGAACGCCGTCGGCACGATCCCGACCTCGCGGGCGACCGCACGCAGGGACAGCCCGGCCAGCCCGGTCTCGCCGCTCAGGCGCAGGGCGGCGTCGAGGATCGCTCGGCGCGTGGCCTCTTTGCGCTCCACGCGCGACACGTGCGGACTGTCCATCACTCCACTGTAAGCCGCCTATTCCAGTGCACAGGTGCGCGCTCAGAGCCGAGGAGGTGACCCGGTTCACGTGATCTGGTGTTGACGGCGCCTGCATTCGGGGAACTATCGTCGGTGCACAGTTGTTCACTGACCTTCGTTCATGATCCGGGAGGCAACGCCGTGTCCCTCGCCCAGCGCATCCTGCGTTCTCCGGCCGTCGGCCCGATCCTCGACGTCCTGGCCACTCCGCACGGGGTGGATCGCTACCTCGAGCTCGTGAACCCGATGTGGGTCGTCGAGGGTGTCCGTGCGCGGGTCGTCGACATCCGTCGTGAGACCGATGCCGGCGCACCTGTCGCCACGCTGACCCTCGAGCCCTCCGGCGCTTGGCGCGGTCACGACGCCGGCCAGTACGTCCAGGTCGGCGTCGAGGTCGACGGCGCCCGGCGTACCCGCTGCTTCACCGTCTCCTCGCCAGAGTCCAAGCCCGGTGACCTCATCACGCTGACCGTCCGGGCCAACCCCGACGGGATCGTGTCGCGACACCTCGTCCACGACGCCCGCGTCGGCGACGTGCTCCACCTGTCGCAGGCCCAGGGCGTCTTCACCCTGTCGAACCCGCTGCCCCACCGGCTGCTGCTGATCTCCGGCGGCTCGGGCATCACCCCGGTCATGTCGATCCTGCGCACGCTCCTGCGGCGCGGGTACGGCGGCACGGTCACCTTCCTGCACTATGCGCAGTCCCCGGACCACCAGATCTACGCCGAGGAGCTGCGACAGCTGCCGCCCAACGTGCACGTGCGCCTGCTCTACCCCGAGTGCGGCGACCCCGTCTTCAGCTCCGCCGAGCTGTCGCGCATCGTGCCGGACTACGCCGAGGTGGACACCTGGGTGTGCGGCCCCGCGGGTCTGGCCGAGCTCGTCCGCGAGACGTACGCCGAGAACCCGCGACTGCGCGTGGAGTACTTCAAGACCGCGACCCTCGGCAGCCTCGAAGGCGCCGAGGGACGGACGCGTTTCGCCCGCTCCGACAAGGAGTCCGACAACGAGGGCAAGACGCTCCTGGAGCAGGCCGAGGCCCTCGGACTGAACCCGGAGTACGGGTGCCGGATGGGGATCTGCTTCTCCTGCACCTCCCGCAAGACCGCTGGCCGGGTGCGCAACGTCGTGACCGGCGCCGAGTCCGACCAGCCCGACGAGGACATCCAGATCTGCATCTCCGCCCCCGTCGGCGACTGCATCGTCGAGATCTGACCATTGCCGCTGATCGAGCCTGTCGAGATCCGGTCTCGGCAAGCTCGACCGCCAAAGACAACCCGACCGCTCGACCGATCGAGAGGAACCTCCCATGGCCACACCCACCACACCCACCCGCCGCACCCTCACTCCCGAGGAGCTCGAGGAGTTCGGCCGTGAGCTCGACGCGCTCCGCCAGCGCATCGTCGACGACCTCGGTCAAGTCGACGCCGACTACATCCGCGGCATCGTCAAGGCCCAGCGCGCCTTCGAGGCCGCCGGACGGGCCCTGTTCTACGTGCCGCCGGCATGGCCCCTCGCCGTCGCGAGCCTGAGCATCTCCAAGATCCTCGACAACATGGAGATCGGACACAACGTCATGCACGGCCAGTACGACTGGATGGGTGACCCGTCGCTCAGCTCGCGCATGTACGAGTGGGACACCGTGTGCCCCTCCGAGCAGTGGAAGCACTCGCACAACTACCTGCACCACACCTACACGAATATCCTCGGCAAGGACCGCGACATCGGCTACGGCATCCTGCGGATGGACGAGGACCAGAAGTGGAACCCCTACTACCTGGGCAACCCGGTCTATGCGTTCCTGCTGATGGTCTTCTTCGAGTGGGGCGTGCTGCTGCACGACCTCGAGGTCGACGAGATCATGGCCGGTCGCAAGACCTGGGCCGACACCAAACCCATGCATCGCGGGATGATCCGCAAGGTCCGCAACCAGGCGCTCAAGGACTACGTCGTGTTCCCTGCGCTGACCGGTCCGCTGTTCCCGCTCACGCTCGGCGGCAACGCCACCGCCAACCTCGTGCGCAACATCTGGGCGTTCAACATCATCTTCTGCGGCCACTTCCCCTCCGGCGTGGAGTCCTTCACCCAGGAGGAGACCCAGGACGAAACGCGCGCCGCGTGGTATCTGCGCCAGCTGCTCGGCTCGGCCAACATCACCGGCAGCAAGCTCTTCCACGTCCTGACCGGCAACCTGTCCCACCAGATCGAGCACCACCTCTTCCCGGACCTGCCGGCCCGCCGCTACCCGGAGATGGCTCCCGAGGTGCAGGCGTTGTGCGAGAAGTACGGGCTGCACTACAACACCGGCCCGCTGCGCAAGCAGCTCGGGAGCGTCGCCCGCAAGATCGTCTCGCTCGCGCTGCCGCCGCGCGGCAAGCGAGACGCGGCCGAGGAGGAGTCGACCCGACCGCCAGCCCCGGCCACGGTCGCGGAGACCGAGCAGGTGGACGAGCCCGTGCTCGCCGGGGTCTGAGCGCCTACCCTGGGCTCACCCCGACAGACCCGTCTCGCATCGCATCCGGCAGCAGGAGCCCAACGATGACCGACCGTACGCCGCCGCGCGACCGGCTCACCCGCGCGGAGATCGCCAAGGATGCTCTCCAGCACAGCGTGAGCGCGGGTGCCGAGACGGTGGCAGGGGTGACGGGGATCGTCAGCCGTGCCGTGCGCGACATCGCCGACCAGGTGGGCGACCTCGCCACCGAGATGTTCGAAATCCGCGACGCCGCGCGTCGGGCACGCGCAGAGCACGACCGGGACCGCCCCGCCGCGGGTGGCGCCGAGGGCTGATCGTTCAGTCCGGATCTGTAGGGGGCTTGAGGACGCTCGAGCGGATCTCCTGCACGGTCTCTTCCAAGGAGGCCATGCCGGCCTCGATCCGCTCGCGCGCCTTCCCTTGGATCTCCGGCAGCGCCTGCTGAAAGGAGAGCCCGGTGGCGAACAGCCGCTGGATGACCTCGTCGTGCAGGTTCTTGGCTGCTTCGTGCCGCACGGTCAGCTCGTCGAGGCGCTCCTGGACGCCGCGGCTGTTCGACAGTTCCAAGGCGACCGTTGCGTGGTCGGCGAACGACTGTGCGGTGCGTAGGTCGAGGTGGGTGAACCGGGGTGCTGGCCGCCGACGGAGCAGCGTGACCACCCCGCGGGCGCGCTCGGCACCACGGAGAGGGAGCACGAGCGCAGGACCGAAGTCAGCGACCCGAGGGTCCGAGGGGTACGTCGTGAGCAGGTCCGGCACGGACGTCACGGTCTGCCCCTCCCCGGTCGCCATCACCTGCTCACCGACACTGCCTGCGAGAGGGAATCGCGCACCGAGCACCCCTTCCTCCATGCCCGGCCCCTCGGCGTACAGCACCTGCAGCTCGGTCGCGGAGGCCCGGAGGAGGATGATGATCGCTTCGGCTCGTGCCAGGGAGAGCGAGGTGTCGGCCAGGCGACGCAACGGGTCCTCGACCTCGCCGGTGAGCAGGTCGCGCATGAAGAGCGCGGACGCCTCGCTCCATCGTTGCGACTGCCGCGCGTCGTGGAGCAGCAAGGCCTGCGCGATGGCCGCCTCCGCCGTCGGCCTGAACGCCTCCACGAGCCGACCGGCCTCTGCCGTCATCGGCCCTCTCTCCGCCTGCCTGGCCAGCACCGAGACTCCGCGCAGCGTCTGCGGTGTGCCGAGACCTCGGCCCACGAGGGAGCCGAGCCTGGGCTCGAACCAACTCAGCCCCGACGTCACCGGATGCGCGGTCACGTCGTCGACGCGGAACACCTCGTCGTTCTCGAGCAGGTGGTGCACCAGCCCGCCGTGATTCCCGCCGGCGGCGAGGTCGCGGACCTGTGCGGGCGTGAAGCCATGCGTGCCGAGCGCGTCGAAGGTCCCCGGGACATGCAGGACCGAGACCACGCCGTGGTCTGCATCGGTCACGTCGCACAGCAGTGTCGCGATTTCGGTGAGGGTCTGATCGACGGAGGCGCGGGGAGCGAGCAGGCGAGGCACGCCGCGTAGGCCGCGGAGCTCTCCGGCGCTCAGTTTCGTCGACATCTCGGGGCTTTCTGGGAAATGCGAAGCGCCCGAGTCCTCCCAGGCTCAGCGACAAGGCTATCCGCGCGCCGGGGTGCGAAGAGCACGAATCGGACTTTTGCCTAACGTTTACAGTCAAGCTTGACTGTTTGTTGGTCGGCGGTGATGCTGTGCCGGTGCCTTCGCCGAGCAGTACGCCGCGCGCGACCCAGGAGCAGCGGTCCCGGGTCATGCGCCAGCGTCTGCTCGACGCCACGGTCGAGTGCCTGGTGGAGGACGGTTGGACCGGCACCTCCACCACCGTCGTCTCCAAGCGCGCAGGGGTCAGCCGCGGCGCCCAGCTGCACCACTTCCCCACCAAGAGCGACCTCGTGCTCGCGGCGGTCGAGCACCTCTCGCTGGGGCGTCACGACGAGGTGGGCGACCGGTTGTCGTCGCTGCCCGAGGGGCCGGAGCGCACCCGTGCCGTTCTCGAGATGCTGGGGGAGCTGGTCACCGGGCCCTTGTTCGTAGCCGCGTTGGAGCTGTGGGTTGCCGCACGCACCGACCCGGCGCTCAAGGAAGCCGTCACCGAGCTGGAGGCCCGAGTCGGCCGCGAGCTGCACCGCCGTACGGTCGAAGCGCTCGGGGTCGACGAGTCCGTCCCCGGACAGCGCGAGCTCGTCCAAGCCACCCTCGACCTGCTGCGAGGCCTCGGCCTGGCCAACACGCTCACCGACGACGCCGCCCGCCGAGCCGGGATCCTCGACCACTGGGCCGGGCTGCTCGACGCCCGGCTCGCCGCCGACCGCGTCCAGGAGGCGCCGTGACCGACCCCCGACTCGTCGCCGTCCTCGAGGACCTGGAAGCCGAAGGCCGCTGGCTCGACGGGCTCGTCGCCGACCTGAGCGAGGACGAGTGGCGTACGCCGACCCCGGCCGAGGGCTGGGACGTCGCCACCTCGATCGCCCACCTCGCCTGGACCGACGAGGTCGCGGTGATCGCCGCCACCGACAAGGACGAGTGGGACGCGCTGGTCATGCTGGCGCTGGCCGACCCGACGGGCTTCGTCGACACGCAAGCGCTCGTCGGTGGCGCAGTCGAGCCGCAGCGTCTCCTCGCCCGGTGGCGCGCCTCGCGTCCGGCCCTGTCCGCAGCACTCCTCGAGGTCCCCACCGGCACCAAGCTCCCGTGGTTCGGTCCGCCGATGAGCCCGGTGTCGATGGCGACCGCCCGCTACATGGAGACCTGGGCACACGGCCTCGATGTCGCCGACGGTCTCGGCGCCGAGGTGCCGGCCCACGATCGAGTACGCCACGTGGTGCACATCGGGGTGCGGACCTTCGGCTTCTCCTTTGCCAACAACGGACTCGACGTGCCCGCCGAGGAGGTTGCCGTCGTACTCACCTCGCCGTCCGGGGACACCTGGAGCTACGGTCCCGCCGACGCCGCACAGCGCGTGACGGGCAGCGCCTGGGACTTCGCCCTGCTGGTCACCCAGCGACGTCACCGGGCCGACCTCGACCTGCGTGCCGACGGCGCGGTCGCCGACCAGTGGCTCGACATCGCCCAGGCATTTGCCGGCCCGAGCGGCAACGGCCGGGATCCTCGCCCATGACCGACGTGCTGCGCGTCGGCAACTGCTCCGGCTTCTACGGCGACCGGCTCTCCGCGATGCGCGAGATGCTCGAGGGCGGCCCCCTCGACGTCCTCACCGGCGACTACCTCGCCGAGCTGACCATGCTGATCCTGGGCCGCGACCGGATGAAGGACCCGGCGCTCGGCTACGCCCGCACCTTCGAACGCCAGGTCCGGGACTGCCTCGCCCTGGCCGTCGAGAAGGACGTGAAGATCGTCAGCAACGCCGGCGGTCTCAACCCCGCGGGACTCGCCGAACGACTGAAGCAGATCGCCACCGAGCAGGGGCTCGACGTCGCGGTCGCCTACGTCGACGGCGACGACCTGCTCCCGCGCGCCGCCGAGCTCGGCCTCGACGAGCATGGGGCGCCGCTGACCGCCAACGCCTACCTCGGTGCCTTCGGCATCTCCGCAGCACTCCAGGCCGGCGCCGACGTCGTCGTCACCGGCCGCGTCACCGACGCCTCGGTCGTCCTCGGGCCGGCGATCGCACACTTCGGCTGGGGGCGCGAGCAGTACGACGAGCTCGCCGGGGGTGTCGTCGCCGGCCACGTCATCGAGTGCGGCACCCAGGCGACCGGCGGCAACTTCAGTGGTTTCCGCGCCCTCCTCGACGCCGGCCGCGGCGATCAGCCCCTCGGCTTCCCGATCGCCGAGATCTCCGCCGACGGCAGCTGCGTCATCACCAAGCACCCCGACACGGGCGGCGTCGTGAGCGTCGACACGGTCACCGCCCAGCTCCTCTACGAAGTGCAGGGCCCGGCGTACCTGAACCCCGACGTCACCACCCACCTCGACACGATCCGGCTGACCCAGGACGGCGAGGACCGCGTCCGCATCAGCGGCGTGCGCGGTTCGGCCCCGCCGGCCACCGCCAAGGTCTGCCTCAACCACCTCGGCGGCTTCCGCAACCAGATGGAGATGGTCCTGACCGGCCTCGACATCGACGCCAAGGCCGCTTGGGTACGCCGCCAGGTCGAGTCCGCCTGGGACGTCTCCGGCCGTCCGACCGAGGTCGAGTGGACCTTGGCGCGCACCGACCACGCTGACGCGGACACGGAAGAAGCGGCGAGCGCTCGCCTGCGCGTCGTCGTACGTGACGCCGACGCCAAACGCGCCGGCAAGGGGTTCACCGCACCCCTCGTCGAGCTCGCCCTCGCGTCGTACCCGGGCTTCACCATGACGACCCCGCCGACCCCGGCGTCCCCCTACGGCGTCTACCGCCCCGGCTACGTCCCCCAAGACCAGATCCCCCACGTGGTGCACCACCCCGACGGCCGCATCGAGCACATCCCCCCGCCGACACCCGGCCCTAGCGCCAACCCAGCGGACCCGCGCGAGGGCGGGCTGGCCGACGCAGCCCCCGGGACCGTGGGGCTGGCGCTGTCGGTGCAGAGCGCCGCGCCGTCCGCCACCACCCCCGGGGCCAACCACCCCTTCCGCTCCTTCCTCGCTCCAGGGGGGCCAGGCCCCTCCACGGCCCCGGGGGCGGCGTCGGCCCACGCGTCGACCCCGCGCCAACCTGGGCTGGCAA
>JBHWSH010000033.1:0-9509 GCA_043427135.1 Marmoricola sp.
ATCTCATGTGCTTCCACTTCCCGGTGATGCCGCGCATCTTCATGTCCGTACGCCGCGAGAGCCGCTTCCCGATCTCGGAGATCATGGAGCAGACCCCCGCGATCCCGGACGGCTGCCAGTGGGGGATCTTCCTGCGCAACCACGACGAGCTGACCTTGGAGATGGTCGCCGACGAGGACCGCGACTACATGTGGGGCGAATACGCCAAGGACCCCCGCATGAAGGCCAACATCGGCATCCGCCGCCGGCTCGCCCCGCTGCTGGACAACGACACCAACCAGATGGAGCTGTTCTCCGCTCTGCTGCTCTCGCTGCCCGGCTCCCCCGTTCTCTACTACGGCGACGAGATCGGGATGGGCGACAACATCTGGCTCGGCGACCGCGACGGCGTACGCACCCCGATGCAGTGGACCGCCGACCGCAACGCCGGCTTCTCCTCCGCCACTCCGGGCAAGCTGCACCTGCCGGTCATCCAGGACCCCGTCTTCGGATACCAGCGGGTCAACGTCGAGACCGAGATGGAGAACGGCTCTTCGCTGCTGCACTGGACGCGGCGGATGATCCACGTGCGCAAGAACCACCCGGCGTTCGGTCTCGGCGACTTCACCGATCTCGGCGGGTCCAACCCGAGCGTGCTGACCTACGTCCGCGAGTACGACGACGACGTCGTCCTATGCGTCAACAACCTCTCGCGCTTCCCCCAGCCGGTGGAGCTGGACCTGCGCCGGTGGGAGGGCGTGACGCCGGTCGAGCTCCTCGGTGGCGCGCGCTTCCCGCAGATCGGGGAGCTTCCCTACCTGTTGACGCTCAGCGGCTACGGGTTCTACTGGTTCCGGCTGCCCACCACCGCCCCGATCGACACCGGCGGCGTCCCGGCCGGCGCAGTCGCTGTCGCTCTCGGCACCTCCACGGCAGGAAAGACCTCATGAACGACCAACTCGCCCAGTACATCGAGCACGCCCGCTGGTTCGGCGCCAAGGGACGGCCGATCCGCGTGACCGGCACGACCCGCTTCCCGCTGCCGGACCCGCAGATCCCGGACGGCCTGAGCGGGCTCGCCACCCTCGAGCAGGAGCACGGCCGTGCGGTGACCGTCGAGCTCGCCACCGTGGTCTACGAGGACGACGAGGGCGGCAGCGACCTCTTCCAGCTGCCGCTGTCCTACTACCGCGAACCGCAGGTCGACCTCAACCACGCGCTCGTCGGGGTGTGGGACGACGAGGAGCTCGGTCGCGTCTTCGCCTACGACGCGCTGCACGACCACGGCGCCACTCCCCTGTGGCTGCACGGCTTCGCATCCGCCGCCTCGCCCAACGGGCTGACCTTCCATCGGGTCGGGGAGCCGGAGCTCGACCTCGACGCGCGGTCCACGCTGATGACCGTCGAGCAGAGCAACTCCTCGGTCGCGTTCGGCGACGACAGCATGATGAAGGTGTTCCGGCGCGTGACCCCGGGCCGCAACCCCGACATCGAGATCCTCGAAGCGCTCACCCTCGCCGACAACGAGCACGCGGCGTGCCTCTACGGCTGGGTGGAGACCACCGACACCGACGGCCAGCCCCTGCAGCTGGGGCTGCTGCAGCAGTTCCTGCGCACGGCCAGTGACGGTTGGGAGCTCGCGCTGGCGAGCCTGCGCAACCTGTACGCCGACGGCGTCCTGCACGCGGAGGAGTCCGGCGGCGACTTCGCCGCCGAGGCCCACCGGCTAGGCGTGGCCGTGGCCGAGATGCACACCACACTCGCCGAGCACTTCCCCACCGAGGAGTGGGGTCCCGACGAGGCCGGTCGGGTCGCCGACGAGATGCACGCGCGTCTGGACGCCGCGGTCGAGATCGTGCCGGACCTTGCGGCGTACGCCCATGGTGTGCGGCGGCTCTTCGACGCAATCCGCGCCTCGGAGTCCCCGTTCCTGGCCCAGAGGGTGCACGGCGACCTGCACCTCGGGCAGACGCTGCGCACCGTGCGCAACTGGAAGATCATCGACTTCGAGGGCGAGCCGGCCAAGCCGCTGGCGGAGCGGCGCCGACCCGACTCGCCGTGGCGCGACGTCGCCGGCATGGTCCGCTCCTTCGACTACGCCGCCGAGCTCAGCCGGATGGACCACGAGCAAGCCACCGGCGACGCCGACGCCAACGACGAACGGCTGGCCCGCGAGTGGGCGTCCCGCAACCTGACCGCCTTCCTCCTCGGCTACCAGGAGGCGACCGGCGCGGAGGTCGACCAGACCCTGCTCACGGCGTACGCCACGGACAAGGCCGTCTACGAGGTGGTCTACGAGGCCCGCAACCGGCCGACCTGGCTCACCATCCCCCTGGGCGCGATCGAGAGGCTGACCCGAGCATGACCAAGCGATCCGGCAAGACCGACCCGACGCCCGCGCCTGTGTCCACCGACGAGCTCGACCTGATCGCGGCCGGACGGCACGGCGACCCCCACTCGGTCCTGGGCGCTCACCCGGACGACGGTGCGGTCACGGTCCGTGCCTTCAAGCCGCTGGCCGAGCGGGTCGTGGTGCTCGCCGGCACCGCGCGTCACGAGCTCCGCCACGAGCACAACGGGTTCTGGGCCGGCGTTCTCCCGATGCGCGAGGTGCCCGACTACCGCCTGGAGGTCACCTACGGCGACGGCGTGGCCCACAAGGTCGACGACCCGTTCCGCTACCTGCCCACGGTCGGTGAGATGGACCTCCACCTCATCAACGAGGGCCGACACGAGCAGCTGTGGGACGTGCTCGGCGCCCACGTCCGAACCTACGACGCCCCCGGGGGCCCGATCACCGGCACGTCGTTCGCCGTGTGGGCGCCGCACGCCAAGGGCGTCCAGCTCAAGGCGGACTTCAACGGCTGGGACGGCCGCGCGCACCCGATGCGCCAGCTGGGGGTCTCCGGGGTCTGGGAGATCTTCATCCCCGGCGTCGGCACCGGCACGGCCTACAAGTACGCCGTGCTCGGCGCGGACGACGTGTGGCGCGACAAGGCCGACCCGCTCGCCGCCCGCACGGAGGTGCCGCCCAAGACCGCCAGCGTGGTGCACGACTCGTCGTACGCCTGGTCCGACCAGGACTGGATCGACAAGCGCTCTGGCAACGCCCACGAGCAGCCGATGTCGATCTACGAGGTGCACCTGGGGTCGTGGCGACGCGACCGCAGCTACCGCGACCTGGCCGACGAGCTGGTCGACTACGTCAAGGACCTCGGGTTCACCCACGTCGAGCTGCTGCCGGTGCAGGAGCACCCGTTCGGCGGGTCGTGGGGCTACCAGGTCACGTCGTACTTCGCGCCGACCTCGCGCTTCGGGGACCCCGATGACCTGCGCTACCTCATCGACCGCTGCCACCAGGCCGGCATCGGCGTACTCCTCGACTGGGTGCCCGCGCACTTCCCCAAGGACGACTTCGCGCTGGCGCGGTTCGACGGCACCCCGCTCTACGAGGACCCCAACCCGCACCGCGGTGAGCACCCCGAGTGGGGCACGCTCATCTTCAACTTCGGCCGCCGCGAGGTCCGCAACTTCCTCGTCGCGAGCGCCTTGTACTGGCTGGAGGAGTTCCACATCGACGGGCTCCGGGTGGACGCGGTCGCCTCGATGCTCTATCTCGACTACGCCCGCGAGGACGGCGCCTGGACGCCCAACGTCTACGGCGGCCGCGAGAACCTCGAGGCGGTGCAGTTCCTGCAGGAGATGAACGCCACCTGCTACAAGCGCGTCCCCGGCATCGTCACGATCGCAGAGGAGTCCACCGCGTGGCCCGGCGTCACCCGACCCACGCACCTCGGGGGCTTGGGCTTCGGCCTCAAGTGGAACATGGGCTGGATGCACGACACGCTCGGCTACCTGCAGAACGACCCTGTGCACCGCAGCTACCACCACGGCCAGATGACCTTCTCGCTGGTCTACGCGTTCTCCGAGCACTACGTGCTGCCGTTGAGCCACGACGAGGTCGTGCACGGCAAGGGATCGCTGCTGCGCAAGATGCCCGGCGACCGGTGGAAGCAACTGGCCAACCTGCGCGCGTACCTCGCCTACATGTGGGCGCACCCGGGCAAGCAGCTGCTGTTCATGGGACAGGAGTTCGCCCAGGAGTCGGAGTGGGCCGAGAGCCGCGAGCTGGACTGGTGGTTGACCGACCATCCCGAGCACGCCGGCATGCAGAAGCTCGTGCGCGACCTCAACCGGATCTACCGAGAGACTCCTGCGCTGTGGAAGACCGACTCCGACCCGGACGGCTTCCGCTGGGTGGATGCCAACGACTCCTCCGGCAACGTGCTGTCGTTCCTGCGCACCGACCGCGACGGCTCGACCCTGGCCTGCGTGGTCAACTTCGCCGGCAACCCGCACCACGACTACCTGCTGGGGCTGAGCAAGGCCGGCCGCTGGACCGAGGTGCTCAACACCGACGCCGAGGCGTACACGGGCTCGGGTGTCGGCAACTACGGCGGGATCGACGCGGTCGAGGAGCCGGCGCATGGGCTGCCGGCTTCGGCGCGGATCTCGGTGCCGCCGTTGGCCGCGGTCTGGTTCCGCTACGGCGGCTAGGGTCGATGGGGTGAGCCTGGACCCCGCGCGCTGGAGTGAGAACGGCGTCACCCTGGAGCCGGTCGGCAACGGCATCGCCCGGGTGAGCTGGGACCGCGAGCTGCAGGCGCGTGACTTCGAGGCTGCCAGCACTGCGGTGCGCGAGGTCGTGCAGCGGGCGCTCGACCAGCTCAAGCAGGGCCGGATCGAGGCGCTCGTGGACCCCGACGACGAGACCGCCGTACGCATCGCGACCTGGGCGGGGATGCACCGCGAGGGCGTGATGCGCGGGGCCGTCGAGGGCTCGGCCGGACGGCAGGACCGGGTCGTCTTCGCCAGGCTCGAAAGCGACGCTCCGGTCTTCCAAGGCACGGCCTTCCGGGCACTGCTCAACTCGTTCCTGCCGCGCAAGCGGGCCATCGCCCAGCTGCTGATCCGTGACACGGCAGGTCGCGTGCTGCTGTGCAACCTGACCTACAAAAAGGACTGGGACCTTCCCGGCGGAGTCGTCGAGATCAACGAGTCGCCCCGCGAAGGGGTCGTGCGCGAGGTCGAGGAGGAGCTCTCCCTCGAGATCCCTGCCCGCGACCTGCTGCTCACCGACTGGCTGCCGCCGTGGCAGGGCTGGGACGACGCCGTGTGCCTGGTCTTCGACGGCGGAGAGCACGACCCCGCGATCGAGGACCGGATCGTGCCACAGGCCCGCGAGATCCGGCAGGCGCGGTTCTGCTCGATGGAGGAGGTACACGAGCGGTGCACCGACTTCACCGCGCGCCGCATCGTCACCGCGCTGGGCAACCTCTCCCCCGACGGTCGCCAGGTCGGCTTCAGCGAGTCCGGCCGACCCGTCTGATCAGAAGAGAGCGGAGGCCAGGGCGGTCCGGGCCTGCAGCACGCGGGGGTCGTCGTTGCCGACCACGGCGAACAGCTCGACGAGGTGCTTGCGCGCGGTCTCCCGCTCCTCCCCCGTCGTACGCCGGACGAGCTCGACCAAGCGACGGAAGGCGTCCTCGACGTGGCCGCCGAGCAGGTCGCAGTCGGCTACGAGCATCTGCGCCTCGACGTCGTCGGGGTGCTCCGCGGCGCGCTGCCGGACTGCGGTGAGGTCGACGGACTGCGTGCGCTGCATGAGCTTGGCGCGCGAGAGACCGACCGCTGCCTCGCTGTCGGCCGGGTTGGCGTCGAGCAGCTTCTGGTACGCCGCGACGGCCGCATCGAGGTCGCCGGCCATCAGCGCGTCCTCGGCGGGCTGGTAGCGCGGATCCGTCGCCGGCTCGTCGTCGGCGACCGCCCCGGTCAGCGGCTGATGCCGGCCGACCATGCCCTGGGCGGCGAGCTGCTGGAGCAGCTGGTCCATGAGCGGACCGAGCTCCTCACGGGGCGGGGCGTCCTGGAGCAGCGGCATCAGCCGGCCCTGGAGCACCACTGCGACGAACGGCACCGACTGCACCTGCAGGGCTTGCGCCACGGCCGGCTGGGTGTCGACGTCGACCCGCCCCACGACGTACCGGCCCTCGGACTGCTCGGCCAGGTCGCTGAGGTCGCGCGCGAGCTCGGTGCTGAGCGGCATCCGGCTCGGCGAGTGCACGACCAGCAGCACGGGCGCCGTCATCGAAGTCTCGAGCAGCGACTGGAAGTTCTGCTCGTCGACGTCGAGGGAGTAGGAGCCCGCCGGCGCCGCGCCCGCTGCGCTGGACGGTGCCGGCTGCTTCAGGGCGGAGAGGTCGATCGCACCGGGACGAGAGAAGCTCATAACTCCCATCTTCCCAGAGGGGCCACAGGCACAGGCACACACGGCCCCAAGGAGCCGGATGATGGCAGCGGCGGTCTCTCTGCCTGTTCCAGTGGCCCCTGTGGAGAGCCAGATGCGCCCTGCCGGCTGAGACGTCACTGTTGCGCGATGCCGCCCGCCCTCGCCCTCGCCCAAATGGGCGGCACCGCGACCTCGAAGCAACTCTTGCAGTGGACGACACGCAAACGCCTGCGGTCCGCCGTCCGGAGAGGCGAGGTCGTCGTCCTGGCGAAGGATCGGTACGGGCTGCCGGGCACCGACGATGCCCGGACGGCGTCCGCGAAGTTGCACGGAGTGCTGACGCACTTGTCGGCCGCCCGGGAGTGGGGTTGGGAGGTCGTCCGTCCGCCGGTACTTCCCCAGGTCACGGTGCCCCGGAAGCGCAACGTAGTGGCCGACCGCCGGGCCGGAGTGCAACTGTTCTGGCGTGACATCGACCCACGCCACCACAACGGACGGATCACGAGCCGCGCCTGGACCGTGATCGACTGCGCCCGAGACCTGCCGTTCGCAGAGGCGCTCGCGGTCGTCGACTCCGCCCTCCGCGAAGGCCGCGTCGAGCGAGCGGATCTGACACCGCTCGTGGAAAAGCTGTCGGCAAAGGCGCGGCGGCAGGTGGCGCGCGTGCTGGAGGCAGCAGACGAACGCGCGGCCAACCCGTTCGAATCGGCGCTTCGGGCTTACGCACTCGAGGCCGGGCTCGACGTCGTGCCGCAACTGGAGGTGCGCTCACACGGATTCATCTGCCACCCCGATCTGGTCGACGCGGCACGAAAGGTGGTGGTGGAAGCAGAGGGGTTCGAGTGGCACGGCAAACGCAAGGCGCTGCACAGGGACTGTCGTCGCTACACGATGCTCGCGTTGGGCGGCTGGCGTGTGATCCGATTCAGTTGGGAGGACGTCATGTTCCACCCGGAGTACGTGCGCGCCAGCCTTCGCATCCTGGTTGATCAAGGGCCACGCGCACAGGCGAACCGACCCGGAACTGCCCACGAGAGCGGCTGATTGGGACGTGTGCCTGTCCTGGCGGCCCTCAGCCGACGCGCGGGCCGCGGAGGCCGGCGCGCTGGACCACCCGTTGGATGGTCAGGTCGCGCTCGTCGGGGCGGCCCACGCAGCGGATGTCGCGCAAGCCCTGTGCCTGGGCGGCGGACTCGAAGACGAAGTGGCCGTAGCCGAGGATGCGGCCGATGAACGGCTTCTGCACGGTGATGTCCAGGATGCGGCTCAGCGGCATGGTGGCGAGCGACTGGGAGAACACCCCGTGCACCCGGAACACCCGCATGTTGGTCACCACGAAGCGGTCGAGGTAGACGAGCAGGACGAGGTAGATGCTCCACAGAGCCAGGACGACCGCGCCGAGGAACAAGACCCATGCCACGGTCATGTCGACGACGATCGAGGCCACCAGCAGGAGGACGGCTGCTGCGGCGTACAGCCCCGGTTTGAGGTAGCTGACCCAGTGGTGGAGCACCTCGTCGACGATGACCTCACCCTCCTCGCGCAGGAGGTGCCGCCCGATCCGCGGATCGGGGAGGACCTCCTGCAGCCAGGCCAGCACGGCGGAGTCAGGCGAAGAGGGTGGTGAGGAAGTCGATGGCCCCGCGGAACACCATCGTCGCGGTGTCCCAGAGCCAGGCCGCGCCCTCGTCGGTGAAGCGCGCCAGCGAGTCGGGGGTTTCGACCATCCAGTAGCCGATGAACAGCACCACGACGCCGATGGCCAGGAACTTCATGGGCTCGTGCTTACCAGAACGGTCGGCGCAGTGGTGGGAGGCGCGCAGGAGCGGCAGACTGGCGGGACGGTCAACAGGAGGTGCCCATGTCCCGTGTGCTGCATTTCGAGATCCAGGTCGACGACGTCGAGCGTGCCCAGCGGTTCTACGGCGAGGTGTTCGGCTGGACGTTCCAGGACTACAGCCATTACGCCGGCAGTCCCTACTGGGCGGTGATGACCGGGTCCGGTGAGCCCGGCATCGACGGCGGGCTGCTGCAGCGCCCGGCATCGCCTCCCGCTCCGGAGCAGGGCGCGAACGCGTTCGTGTGCACCATCGGGATCGCGGACTACGACGACACCGAGCGTCGCATCCTGGCAGCCGGCGGTCAGGTCGCGCTGCCGAAGTACGCGCTGCCCGGGATGGCGTGGCAGGGCTACTACCTGGACACCGAGGGCAACACCTTCGGGATCCATCAACCCGACCCGGACGCAGCCTGACTCAGGAGAGCAGGCGGTCGGCCGCCGCATAAGGATCGAGTACGCCGTCCGCGACCTCAGCGGCGTACTGGTCGAGAGCGCCGTCCTGGCCGACCCCGGACCACCGCTGACGCAGCGCAGTGACAGCGAGCGACTCGACCTCGTCGCGTGCTCGAGCCACGCGCCGGCGGCGCAGCGCCCCCGTCGACTCCGCCCACGCACGGTGCTCGTCGAGCTGCGCCAGCACGTCGCCGACGCCCTCGCCGGTCTGCGCCTGTGTGGCGAGGACCGGCGGCTTCCAGGCGCCGGGGGGTCGCTCGGTCAGCGAGAGCATGTTGCGCAGGTCGCGGCGGACCGAGAGCGCACCTTCACGGTCGGCCTTGTTGACGACGTACAGGTCACCGATCTCGAGGATGCCGGCCTTGGCCGCCTGGATGCCGTCGCCCATGCCGGGAGCGAGCAGGACGACGGTGGTGTCGGCGGTGCCGACGATCTCGACCTCGCTCTGTCCGACGCCGACCGTCTCGACGAGCACCACGTCGTACCCGGCGGCGTCCAGCACCCGCAGCGCCTGCGGCGTGGTCCAGGCCAGCCCGCCGAGGTGGCCGCGTGAGGCCATCGACCGGATGAAGACCCCCGGGTCGGTCGCGTGCTCCGACATCCGCACCCGGTCGCCGAGGAGCGCGCCCCCGGAGAAGGGGGACGACGGATCGACCGCGAGTACGCCGACCGTGCGGCCCTGGCGGCGCAGCTCGGTCACCAGGGCGGAGGTCGAGGTCGACTTGCCGACCCCCGGAGCACCGGTGATGCCGACGATGTGGGCCCGCCCGGTGTGAGGGGCGAGCGCGGCCATCACCTCGCGCAGGGCGGGCGACTCGTCCTCCACCAGTGACAGCAGCCGGCCGACGGCGCGCGGCACGCCCGCACGTGCCTGCTCGACCAGCTCAGGGACGGCGACGGCCGCCCTCCGAGGAGGACGGCCGTCGAGTTAGATCGGAAGAGCACAAG
>JBHWSH010000034.1:0-3948 GCA_043427135.1 Marmoricola sp.
GCCTCATGGAGGAACACCTCATCTGGGGCGCCGACCTCCACCGCGGCGGCCGGTTCCTCTTCAGGGAGAGCGGGGAGCTCACCGAGCTCTCCCGCCGCCCCGTCGACGCACCCCTGGCGTACCTCGGTCCAGGCGCAGCACAGCAATGGATGGATCCTTGGTGGCGGCGAACACCAGGTCGCGCTCTGGGTCGATCGCGAACGTGCTGCAGCCTTTGACGTCGCCCGAAGTGGCGAGCACCTCGAGGCGGGGGTTGGGCTCCCGGTGGATCGCGAGCGTGCTGATGGTGCCGTCTCCGGCGTTGGCGATGAGAACGAGTCGGGTCATGGATCCGCGCTAGCCGCTCGGGCCGCGGGGAGAAACGGTTCGGGCACGAGAGCGTCAGCCACCCGGCTCGTCGCCGCGCTTCGCCTGCCGCCGCCCGGCGTGGACCCCCAGCTCGTACCCGACCGTCGCCACCAAGGTGATCACCACCAGCGGCAACAGGAACAGCACCAGCACCAGCGTGAAACCCTCGAGCGAATCGTGGCCGATCGCATCGAGCACGAGGTACGCCGTGTACGCGCCGTACAGCAGCAGAAACATGGCCCCCTCCCAGCGCGCCATAGTGAAGCCGGTGAGCACCACCGGGGACAGCGCCACGGCAACGGCGAGCATGAGGGGAATGTCCAGCGCCAAGGCGGCGGGCGGCACCGGAAGACCGTTGCCGGAGATGAGCGCAGGGACGCCGAGCACCAGACCGATGTTGGCGATGTTGGAGCCGACGATGTTGCCGACGGCCATATCGCGCTCCCCGCGGACCGCGGCGATGAGCGATGTGGCGAGCTCCGGCAGCGACGTACCGAGAGCCACCACCGTGAGCCCGATGACCAGCTCGCTCACACCCAACGCTTCGGCAATCGACACGGCGCCGTCGACGAGCTGGCCGGCACCGAGCACCAGCAATCCCACTCCGATCGCGAGGAATGCAGCCGACAGAAGTACCCCCGGCCTCCGTCGCCCTGTGCCCGCCTCGTCTGACGGTTGCTCGCTGTCGTCCATCGTCTGGCCGGGATGATCGTCCGCCTCGGGCGAGCGACGGGAGACCCAGACGGTGACTACCGTGTGCACCGCCATCAACGCCAGCAGTAAGGTCCCGTCGGCGAGTGAGATGCGGCCATCGAGCGACACCAACAGGAGTACCACAGTCATGCCCACCATCACCGGCACATCGAGGCGTACCAACTGCTGGCGCACGGCGAGTGGCAGCACCAGGGCCGACAGACCCAGGATGACCAGAATGTTGACGATGTTGGATCCGACGACGTTGCCGACCGCCAGGTCGGGTTGACCGTTCAGGGTCGCGCCGACGCTGACGGCGAGCTCAGGTGCAGAGGTTGCCAGGGCGACTACCGTGAGGCCCACCACCAGCGAGCTGATCCCCGCGCGTTTCGCCAGATCGGAGGCGCCGCGGACCAGCAGTTCGCCGCCGCCCACCAGAAGGACGAGACCGAGCACGATTCGGCCCACGTCGAGGAGATTCATACCGAGAAATCTAGCGCGGCCGAACCCTCGCTCGGACTGATCAGCGGCTGTGCTCCGTGCGGTAGGCGTCGAGCGTAGAGGCGACCGCGCCGTCGGTGTCGACGAATTCGCTGGCTAGGAGGTGGGCGAACTCCTCCAGCGCTACGCGCAGCTGCTGACCGCCGTCGCGCACGGAAACGTCCTGCGCGGCCAACGCGGCGTCCCGTAGCGCGAGGGCCTGGTCGAGTTGGAGCGAGAGCGCCATGTTCGGCTCGGTCTCCTGGAAGTAGAACTGCTCCGTGTGGTGGGCGAAGTCGGTGCGGACCTCCAGGATGCTGCGCGCAAGGCCGCTCAGCGTGGCGTGTGCAGCTGACGGGTGCCAATCGACGAGGTGGCCGGCCGCGTCCGTCTCGGCGAGCGTGCGCAGCTCCATCGCCAAGGCCCGGCGGCGGACGAGCGGTCCCTCGATCTGGGAGAACCACGTGAGGGCGGCGGTCAGCAGGGCGAACCCGGCGAGCGCTTCAAGGGGCGGTGCGAACCGTAGCCAGGGACCGGTGCCGACCACGTCGCCGAACCCGAGCGTCGCGATGGACACGAGCGAGAGGTACAGGGCTTCGGCGAAGTCCGGGTACCGCGAGGGGTCGATCCCTGGCGAGTAGAGGAAGCCGTCGGGAACGTACGGGACGTAGATCAACGCCCCGGCCGTCACCATCAGGACCACCCACAAGGCGTTGGAGGACACCATGGCCAACGGTCCCGTCGCCGATCCCAGCGGATGTCCGAGTCTCTTCGAGGCCCTCCAGATGAGGCGCATGAATGGGGCGCTCAGCCAGCCGTCACCGCTCGGGTACAGCAGGGTTTGGAACATGTCGAGCAGCACCGCGGCCATAGCCACCAGCCCCACGATCACCCAGACCAAGCTCACCCCTGCCTCCCTCCCCGGCGCTCCGAGCCTAGCCCGTAGAGCGCGGTCGTGGGCGGCACCGAGGAATCGCGCCTGCACCGGATCGGCTCTGTGCCGATTCGGACGAGACGGTCGGGGGCCGCGCTATCGTCGGGAGACACTCACGTTGTCACAGCGACAATGTCGGGGGTTTAGTGTGGCTGGCCTCGACCTCTCGGTCCGTCTCAGGTTCACCGATTCGGCGGGAAGTCACTGGAGTAGGAAGGACGCGCGACCGGTCCGCGAGTTGAAGCACCACGACATCGGTTGGCCGATGGACCCCGGGCTCCACACGCCGGTCAACTGAGGGGGGCCTGACCCCGGTTCTTGGACACGCTGAATCCAGCACGTGGTGCTGGGGAAGCGAGATGATCCGAGAATCATGGCTAGGAAGAACTATTCCGAGGAGTTCCGTCGTCAGGCCGTCGACTTGTACGAGTCCACCCCGGGTGCCACGGTCCGCGGCATCGCCGAGGACCTCGGCATCGTGCGTGGCACGCTGCGGGGTTGGCTCGAGGTCTACGGGACCGGCAAGAAGACCGCTGCTGACGGGACGTTGACCTCCAGTCCACTGCAGTCCAGGCCGTCGAGGAAGAACTCCTCGGCGCCCGAAGGTGAGACGCCGGAGCAGAAGATCGACCGAGTGGAGGCCGAGAACGCGGCGCTGCGGGCCGAGACCACCAAGCTCACCACCGAGCGGGAGATCCTGCAGCGGGCGGCCAAGTATTTCGCCGGGGAGACGCGCTGGTGAGTCGCTTCCAGTTCGTCGCCGAGAACTCCGCCACCTTCGAGGTGAAGCGACTGTGCGAGCTCGTCGAGATCGAGCGCTCCTCCTACTACGCCTGGCTCAAGGCAGCCCCGGCACGAGAAGAGCGAGCTCGGGCCGATGCCGAGCTCGTGGAGCGGATCAGGGCCGTCCACGCCGAGGACAACACTTGCGGTGCGCCGCGGATCACCGCCGAGCTCAACGACAACACCCCTGCCGGTGAGCGGGTCAACCACAAGCGCGTCGCGCGGGTGATGCGGGCCGAGGGCATCCGTGGCTATGTGAAGAGGCGGCGGGTGCGGACCACGATCCCCGAGCCGTCGGGGCAGAAGTACCCCGACCTGCTCCAGCGCGACTTCACCGCCGAGCGCCCCAACCGGCGCTACGTCGGCGACATCACCTACCTCCCGCTCGCGGACGGGACGAACCTGTACCTGGCGACCGTGATCGACTGCTACTCCCGACGGCTCGCCGGCTGGGCGATCGCCGACCACATGCGCACCGAACTCGTCGAGGAAGCGTTGAACGTCGCGGCCGCGACCCGAGACAGCCTCAAGGGCGCGATCTTCCACAGCGACCACGGGTCGGTCGGCGAATTCAACCGGTCGTCGCAACACCTTGATCGAGAGGTGAAGCGATGGGAACAACCCCACGGCAGAAGCGGGTCCGTGCGTATCGAGGACAGATCCCGTCACCGGGACGGCCCTCGGTCGCGTGGCGGCAGGACCGAGTCACG
>JBHWSH010000035.1:0-3033 GCA_043427135.1 Marmoricola sp.
CGAAACCACTCGGGCGCCCGGGGTGGTTTCGAGAGACGCGGCCTCCGCTAGCGCTCCGACCGCTCCTCAACCACCAGGGGGGTGGGTGACCGGGCGCGTGGGACGCTCGGGCCATGAGCAACGACGACGCCGATCCCGCCACCCGGAGCATGCGCGAGCGCATGGACGCCGGCGAGCTCTACCTCGCCGACGACCCGGAGATCGCCGAGGCGCAGGCGGCCGCGATGGACCGCATCGCGGCGTACAACGCGACCACGCCTCGGCGGCAAGGACCGCTCCGTCGGCAGCTGCTGGAGTCGTTGCTGGGCTCGGTCGGCGAGGGAACCGAGATCCGGCCGCCGTTCCAGGTCGACTACGGCACCAACATCCACGTCGGCGCGCGCTGCTTCGCCAACTTCGGCCTGGTCGCGCTCGACGTCGCACGCATCGAGATCGGCGACGACGTGCAGTTCGGTCCCAACGTGCAACTGCTGACGCCAACCCATCCGCTGGCGCCGACGCCGCGCCGCGAGAAGTGGGAGGCCGCGCAGCCGATCACGATCGGCGACAACGTGTGGCTCGGTGGCGGGGTGATCGTGCTGCCCGGGGTGAGCATCGGCGACGACACCGTCGTCGGCGCAGGTTCGGTCGTGACGCGCGACCTGCCTGCGGGTGTCGTCGCGGTCGGCAACCCGGCGCGCGTCGTACGAGAACTGACCGACGAGGAGCCGCCCGTCGGCTGAAGTCTGGAGAGTTTGTCGCACGTGGTGCGACAAACTCTCCGGGTCCCGCTTGCCGTCAGCGGCCGACATCGACGAACACCGGGTTCGTCATCGCCACCATCGCGGTGCCAACGGGGTCGCTGACCGGGTTGGGCGGGATCGCCTCGGTCGCCGGACGACGCACCTCGACGCGCACGAAACGCAGCAGGGCTGCGGGCAGTTGCTGGTCGAGGAGTACGACGCCCGCGTCGTCGGCGGCCGCGACCGCCACCGGTCCGGTGGCGCCGATCAGCGACGCCGAGCAGCCCGGAACGCCGTCGACGCGCAGCCGCACCGTCACCAGATCGGTCGCACCAACGCTGAGCCGCTCGCCGCACGTCGCCGAGCCGGACGGCGCCTCCACCCGGAAGTCGACGGTGACCTCGGACGACTCGGCGAGGTACGACATGCCCTGGCGCATCGCCTGCACGACCGCGCCCGAGCTCAGCTGGTCGGCGTACACCACGGTTTGCGGATGCCCCAGCGGCTGGTCGGTGCCGTGGGAGTCCGAGCACCCGAGCGCCGGCACGAACGTGCCGGCGACGAGCATCGCCTGCCATTGCAGGAGCGTGCCTTCGTCGTCGAGGGTCCACGGGCCGTTCCACACCTCGACGCCGTCGGCGTCGCTCAGCGCACCGAACTGCCAGCCGGTGCCGGGGATGGGCACAGTCGGGTGGGCGATGACGGCCATGCCGCCGAGACCGCGGACCTGGTCGAGGAACCGCGGCAACTGTTCGTCGGCCGACCGGTAGCGCCAGTCGACCCATGTGCCTGCGGGCAGGCCCACCGCGAGCCAGTGACCTTCGCGGGTGGTGACCTCCTCGCCGTTGACCACGAGTAGGTCGTCGCCGGTGTGTTTGCCCCAGTGCAACGACGCCGAGTGGGTGTTGTGCTCGGTGGAGACGATGAAGTCCAGCTTCTCCGCGCGAGCGTCGGCCGCGACACGACGCAGGGTCCGCTTGCCGTCGGAGTGCAGGGAGTGGATGTGTACGCCGCCGCGGTACCAGCGCGCCCCGCGCCCCCGGATCCGCCGCGGAGCCGGCTTGGCCTGGAATCTCTTGCCCGGCTTGCCGAAGTGGAGCGTCACCGACATCGTCCATGGCACGCCGGGCGGGACGATCGCGACCGGGCCGAGCACGACGTGCCAGGTGCCGGGCGTGATCGGCCCGGGGATGTAGCCGGGAGTCGCGCGGGTGCGCGAGATCCGAAACGTACGGCGCGCGCCGCCCGACCAGCCGCGGAAGCCGGCCGCGTTGCCGAGTCCGTGTCCCGAGGGGTCGAACATGCCGATGTCGATGACGTTGGCGCTCATCCCGATCGGCGTCGGGGTGGACTCGTAGTCGTAGGAGACCTCGATCTCGCGCACGCCTTTGGGCACCCGCACCGGGACGTAGTGCCAGTCGGGGGTGCCGACGCCGGTGAAGGTGCCGGAGTAGGTCTTCGTCTTGCTGGTGCCGGCGGCCGCCGGCTCGAACATCATCGGCGCCGTCACCGTCGCGACCGCTGCGGTCGCGGCTGCGCCGAGGACGCCCCGTCGGGTCAGCTGGCTCGGCAGGGGCTGCGGGGACTCGCACATGCCCTGCCCAACGTCTCGCAGCCTCGCGAGGTCACGCCGCCTCACCTTGGTGGTTGAGGAGGGCGAGGAACGAGCCCGTCTCGAAACCACCGCGCTACGGCTGGATCTCGACAGGCTCGATCACCGCCGCGTCGACCCCAACGACTCCACGTCGACGACCTCGTCGGCCACCGCAGCGAGCAGGTCCTCGTCGTGGCTGATCGCGAGCACTCCGAACCGTCGTTCGCGCACCTCGCGCAGGAGCCGGTCCCACAGCATCGCCTGGGTGATCGCGTCGAGGCTGCTGCTGATTTCGTCGGCCACGATGTACGCCGGCCGGGTCCTGAGCGCCCGCGCCAGGTTGACCCGTTGCAGCTCACCGCCGCTGATCTCGTGGGGGAAGCGGTCGAGCCACGCGGACTCCACCAGGCCGACCTCGTCCCGAGGCGCCGCGCCTGCCTCGTCGAGGATTCGGCCGACCCGCCACCGCGGGTCCATCGCCAGCTCCGGTCGCTGGGTGACCAGCTGCACCCGGCGCGGCCCGACCGTCCGGACCGGCTCGCCGTCGACACTCACGGTGCCGGCCTGCGGCGTACGCATGCCGGCGAGGACCGCCGCCAGGGTGCTCTTGCCTGCGCCGCTCGGTCCGCGGAGCCCGACGACGCGACCGGGCGGGACGGCGAGGGTGACGTCCGCCAGGCCCCAGGGTTCGCGGCGTCCGTGCCGGAACCAGAGCCC
>JBHWSH010000036.1:0-21177 GCA_043427135.1 Marmoricola sp.
CTCTGCATCCCATGGGGTTTCGACCGGACGCCGCCCTACGGGGTGAGGCCCGCGCGGAGGTAGTCGAGCTGGGCGCGAACGGAGAGCTCGGCGGCGCCCCACAGGACGGGGTCGACGTCGACGTACACATGCGCGACGACTGCCCGAGAGGTGGCGTCGTCGCCGAGGACGCGCATCGCCTCACGGACCTGTTCGAGCCGGTCGCGGCGATGCGCGAGGTAGTAGTCGAGGACCGCGAGAGCGTCGTGGATGACCGGTCCGTGACCGGGCCACACGGCGCTGACCTCCCGTTCGGCGGCGAGACGGTGCAGCAGCCCGAGTGAGTCGAGGTAGGCGCCGAGCTTGCCGTCGGGGTGCGCGACCACGGTAGTCCCGCGCCCGAGGACCGTGTCGCCGGTCAGGACGGCTCGATCGGCCGAGACCAGGAACGACAGCGAGTCCGAGGTGTGGCCGGGCGTGCCGACGACCCGCACCTCGAGCCCGTCCACGTCGACGACGTCGCCGTCGTGCAGGCCCTCGCCCCCTAGACGGTGCTGGGGATCGAGCGAGCGTACGCCGCAGCCCATCCGCTCGGCGAAGTCACGGGCGCCCTCGGAGTGATCGGCGTGCCCGTGGCTCAGGAGTACGACGCCCACTTCCCCCGCGGTCTCCGCGACACGATCGAGGTGGGCGGGGTCGAGCGGGCCGGGATCGACCACGACAGACCGGCGTGCCCCCGGCTCGCGCAGCACCCAGGTGTTGGTGCCGTCGAGCGTCATGATGCCGGGGTTCGGTGCGAGCACGCACTCCGCGCGCTCGCCGAACGCCCCGCCGGCCCATGGTGTCGTCACCCGTGCGCCTCCCGCGCGGCGCGACGGCGTTCCTCGACCGCTTCGCCGAGGTCGACGAGCCGGTGCGGCAACCGCAGGTAGCCGCCGTCGTCGTCCATCTGCATCTCGGGCAGGATCGGCGAGCGGTCGCGCGTCGGCGCCGAGGCCAGGGCCTCGTCGGGGGTGCGGCTGGGATAGAGCTCCAGACAGGTCGCGTACGTCGGGGGCAGCATGGCCAGCTGGTTGGCATCGACTGCGTCGACGACGTCGCGCACCTTCATCCACGTCACGTGGTCGGACTCGGTGGAGACGTCGCGGGTGACCTGGCCTTCGGGCAGCTCCGCGACGAAGAACCGGGTGTCGTAGCGCTTGGGCTCGAAGATCGGCGTGATCCACGACCCCCACAGCTGGAGTAGGTCGGTGCGGATCTTGAGGCCGCGCCGGTCGAGGAAGTCGGTGAATGCCAGCTCGCGGGCCTCGAGGGCCTTGCGATCGGCCTCCCAGTCCTCGCCGGTGGTGTCGGCCACGACCGAGTCGTCGGTCGGCCCGGCGAGCAGGACCCCGGACTCCTCGAACGTCTCTCGCACCGCCGCGCAGACGAGGGCGCGGGCGTGCTCCTCGCTGGTGTCCATCAGCTCCGCCCACTCCTGCGCGGACGGCCCGACCCAGCCCACCTGGTGGTCGAAGTCGCGCGGGTCGACGCCGCCGCCGGGGAAGACGCAGAACCCGCCGGCAAAGGCCATGTCGACCGTGCGGCGGAGCAGGTAGACCTCGACCCCGCCCTCCTCGCCGTCGCCGCCGCGGATGAGTACGACGGTGCTGGCGTCGCGCGGCTCCGCCGGGGTCTTGGTGCCGTCGGCGAAGGCGCGGGCGTTCTCGACGAGGTAGTCAGGCAGGCGTCGCAGCGTGGGGTCCAACTCAGCCGACCTCGACGATCATCTCGACCTCGACGGGGGCATCGAGCGGCAGCACGGAGACCCCTACCGCGGAACGCGCATGCACGCCCGCGTCGCCGAAGATCTCGCCGATCAGCTCCGAGGCGCCGTTGGCCACGCCGGGCTGGCCGGTGAAGCCGGGCTCGGAGGCGACGAACACGACCAGCTTGACCACGCGGCGTACCCGCGCCAGACCGACCTCGGCGTCGATCGCCGCGAGGGCGTTGAGCGCGCACTGCTGGGCGCAGGCGTAGGCCTCCTCGGCGGTGACTCCTGCGCCGACCTTGCCGGTGGCGATGAGCTCGCCACTGCGCATCGGCAGCTGCCCGGAGGTGAAGACATGGGCGCCGCTGTGCACAGCCGGGACGTACGCCGCCACCGGGGCTGCGACCGGAGGCAGCTCGAGCCCAAGCTCCTCGAGCCGCGCGAACGGGTCGTGGCTGCTCACTGCTTGGGTCGCTTGAGGTAGGCGACGAGGTTTTCGGGGTTCATCCCCGGCACGATCTGCACGAGCTCCCAGCCGTCCTCGCCCCAGTTGTCGAGGATCTGCTTCGTCGCGTGGACGAGCACCGGCACGGTCACGTATTCCCACTTCGTCATGCAGGCGACTCTACGAGCACAATGCGAGGCGTGAGCAGAGACGTCCTGTCCCGGCCGGCCGGGCTCCCCGACGCCGTCGTGCGGTACGCCGCGCATCCCGACGGCCTGATCGACGTCCACGTCCCGACGGGACGGCCGCGAGGGCTGCTGCTGCTCGTCCACGGCGGCTACTGGCGTGCCGAGCACGACCGCGTGCATGTGCGTCCGATGGCCGAGGCGCTGCGCGGCGAAGGTTGGCTGGTCGCGACACCGGAGTACCGCCGTACCGGCGCACCCGCCGACCGCGCAGGCGGGTGGCCGACGACGTACGACGACGTGCGGCTGGCCGCCTTGCGCGCACCCGAGCTGCTGGCCGGTTTGGGCCTGCTCCCCGACGACCTGCCGACCGTCGTGGTGGGGCACTCGGCCGGAGGACACCTCGCGCTCCTGCTTGCCTGCGACCTCGAGCCCGACCGCGTGGTGGCGCTGGCACCGGTCGGCGACCTGCACGACGCCTACGCGCGCGACCTCGACGACGGAGCGGCCGCGGCCCTCATGGGCGGATCGCCGGAGGAACTTGCCGAGGAGTACGCCGCCGCCGACCCCGCGCTGCGGCTTCAGTCCCCGCCAGCCGGCGCGGTGGTGCTGCTGCATGGCACGGCGGACGACCTGGTGCCGCCGGCCAACAACGCCTGGGCGCACGGCGTCGACCACGTGGAGGTGCTCATGCTCGACGGCGCGGATCACTTCGACGTGATCGACCCGCTTTCGGCGTACTGGCCGCAGGTCCTCGCTGCAATCGCAGCGTGATCGTGAGGACGGACTGCGGGAGGGGTGGCCGCCCCATCCAGGACGCCCCATGGACGAGAATGGATGTGCTTTCGCGGTGACGACGTCCATTTCCGTCCATGTGGACGAGTATTCACAGCAGGAGCGGTTCGGTGGCCTCCTCGACCTGCTCGCGGGTCACTTCGGGGGCAAGCTCGACCAACCGGAGCCCCTCGGGCGTCACGTCGATGACGGCGAGGTCGGTGATGATGCGCTGCACGACGCCGCGGCCGGTGTAAGGCAGTGAGCACTCCTCGACGATCTTGTAAGAGCCGTCCCGCGCCACGTGCTCCATCAGCACGATGACCCGCTTCGCGCCATGGACGAGGTCCATCGCGCCGCCCATGCCCTTGACCATCTTGCCGGGGATCATCCAGTTGGCGATGTCACCGGCGCGCGACACCTGCATCGCACCGAGGATCGCGGCGTCGATCTTGCCGCCGCGGATCATCCCAAAGCTGGTCGCGGAGTCGAAGTACGACGCCCCGCGCCGCACGGTGACCGTCTCCTTGCCGGCGTTGATGAGGTCGGGGTCGACGTCGTCCTCGGTCGGGTAGGGCCCCACACCGAGGATGCCGTTCTCGCTCTGCAGCACGAGCTCGACGTCGTCGGCGACGTAGTTCGGCACCAGCGTCGGCAGGCCGATGCCGAGGTTGACGTAGCTGCCGTCGGTCAGCTCGGTCGCGGCGCGGGCGGCCATCTGCTCGCGGGTCCAGGACATCAGGGCTCCTTGGTCTCGACAGGCTCGACCGGCGAAGTCACCGTGCGCTTCTCGATCCGCTTCTCGGCGGCCTGCTCAGGGGTCAGCGCGACGACGCGCTGCACGAAGACGCCGGGGGTGTGGATCTGGTCGGGGTCGAGCTCGCCCGGCTCGACGAGGTGCTCTACCTCGGCGATCGTGACGCGGCCGCACATCGCCGCCAGCGGGTTGAAGTTGCGGGCACTGCGCCGGTAGACGAGGTTGCCGTGCCGGTCGCCCTTCCAGGCCCGCACCAGCCCGAAGTCGCAGGTGATGGCCTGCTCGAGCACGAACTCCTGCGGCCCCGAACCGGCGTCGAAGGTGCGCACCTCCTTGGCCGGCGACGCGATCGCCACCGATCCGTCGGCGGCGTACCTCCACGGAAGCCCGCCCTCGGCGACCTGCGTGCCGACGCCGGTCGCGGTGAAGAACGCCGCGATCCCCGACCCGCCGGCACGCATGCGCTCGGCGAGCGTGCCCTGCGGGGTGAGCTCGACCTCGAGCTCGCCGGCGAGGTACTGCCGCGCGAACTCCTTGTTCTCCCCGACGTACGACGACACCATCCGTCGCAGCCTCCGCTCGCCCAGCAGCCGACCGAGTCCCCAGTCGTCGACGCCGCAGTTGTTGGAGACCGCTTCCAGGTCGGCCACGCCGGCAGCCAGGAGCGCCTCGATGAGCACCGAGGGGATGCCGCAGAGCCCGAAGCCGCCGACCGCGATCGACGCGCCGTCGGGGATGTCGGCGACCGCCTCGTGAGCCGAGGCCATCAGCTTGTCCACCGCGTCCCTCCCGTCTGCCCGCGCAGGGGGCCGCGCCGGCGTTGGGCGCCAGACTATGACAGCGCTCACACATCGTGAGCGTGTGCCGCGGTGGGCCAGCGCACGGTTTGCCGGACGCAACGCTGAGTAACCTCCGGGACGTGAGCACCGACGCGAAGCTGGACAGCCCCGACTGGGCTGAGGTGCGCCTGCACATCGTCACCGGCAAGGGCGGCACGGGCAAGACCACCGTCGCCGCCGCCCTGGCGCTGGCCCTGGCCTCCCGCGGCCGGCAGGTGCTTCTCTGCGAGGTCGAGGGCCGCCAAGGCATCTCCCAGCTCTTCGACGTGCCGTCGCTGACCTACGAGGAGCGCCTCATCGCGCAGGGCCCCCACGGCGGCGGCGACCTCTACGCGATGGCGATCGACGCCGAGTCGGCGATGATGGAGTACCTCCAGCTCTACTCCCGGCTGGGCGCCCGCGCCGGCAAGCTGCTCGACCGGTTCGGCGTCGTCGACTTCGCCACCACCATCGCCCCCGGGCTGCGCGACGTGCTGCTGACCGGCAAGGTCTTCGAGGCCGTCGAGCGCAACTCGCGCAACAAGGGCGCTCGGGTGTACGACGCGGTCGTCCTCGACGCGCCTCCCACCGGCCGGATCGCGCAGTTCCTCAACGTCAACGACGAGTTCGGGGACCTCGCTCGGGTCGGCGCCGTCAAGGGCCAGACCGAGCGCGTCATGGGTGTGCTGAAGTCGCGGCGTACGGCGGTGCACGTGGTCACCCTGCTGGAGGACATGCCCGTGCAGGAGACCATCGACGGCGTCGCGGAGCTCGCCTCGCACGGGTTGCCGGTCGGTGGCGTGGTCATCAACCTCGCCCGTCCGCGCGAGCTGGCCGACGAGGCGCTGGAGAGCGCCTTGCGCGACGATCTGCCGCGCGAGGCGGTCGCCGACGACCTGCAACGGGCCGGGATCACGGTCGACGAGGAGCTTCTCGACGGCCTGTTGGCCGAGGCCCGGGCGCACGCGGAGCGACGGCAGCTGGAGGACGAGCAGCGGGCCCGCGTCCGCGAGCTGAACCTGCCGACGTACGAGCTCACCCGGCTCGCCGGCGGGATCGACCTGGGCGCGCTCTACGAACTCGCCGCCGAGCTGTGCGAGCAGGGGATGGCATGAACGTGAAGAACAACCCGCGGATCGGTCCCCTGGCGGCGCACGCCTCGCCGCCGGCCCACCTCGACGTGGATGCGCTGCTCGACGACCCCGGCACCAGCGTGATCGTCTGCACCGGATCGGGTGGGGTCGGCAAGACCACGACGTCCGCGGCGCTCGCATTGCGGGCCGCGGAGCGCGGTCGCAGAGTCGTCGTGCTGACCATCGACCCCGCGCGCCGGCTGGCACAGGCGATGGGCATCGAGAAGCTCGACAACACCCCCCGCCCCGTCCCCGGGCTGGGGTCCGGAGCCGCGACGAGTGGGGGCTCGCTCGACGCGATGATGCTGGACATGAAGCGGACCTTCGACGAGGTCGTGGAGTCCCAGGCCAGCCCGGAGCGAGCGGCCCAGATCCTCAACAACCCCTTCTACGTCACCCTGTCGAGCTCGTTCGCCGGCACGCAGGAGTACATGGCGATGGAGAAGCTCGGCCAGCTGCGCAAGGACTCGCGCAGGAGCGGCCGATGGGACCTCATCGTCGTCGACACCCCACCGTCGCGCTCGGCGTTGGACTTCCTGGACGCGCCCGAACGCCTCTCGGGCTTCCTGGACGGGCGGTTCATCCGGCTGTTGCTCGCCCCGGCACGCGGGCCGGCGCGCTTCATGACCGCCGGCGTCAGCGCGGTCACCGCGATGATGGCGCGGATCGTCGGCGCGCAGGTGCTCAAGGACCTGCAGATGTTCGTGGCCGCCTTCGACACGCTGTTCGGTGGCTTCCGCAACCGCGCACAGCAGACCTACGAGCTGTTGCAGACCAAGGAGACGGCCTTCGTCGTGGTGGCCGCCCCGGAGGCCGACGCTCTGCGCGAGGCTTCCTACTTCGTCGAGCGCCTCGCCGCGGAGGACATGCCCCTGGCCGGGCTGGTGGTCAACCGGGCCACCGCGGAGCTGCCCGGCCTGTCGGCCGAGCAGGCGGTGGTGGCCGCCGAGCGGCTCGAGGAGCAGGGGGCTGACCTGACTCCCGGGCTGCTGCGGCTGCACGCCGACCGGGTGCGCCGGGTGGCGCGTGAGCACCGGCTCCGCGAGCGGTTCAGTGCCGCGCACCCGCAGGTGCCGACGGTCGTGGTGCCGGCGCTGTCGACCGACGTGCACGACCTCGACGGGCTCCGGCAGGTGGGTGAGCTGCTGGCCCGGCGGGGGTGAACCACCGCCGGTCGGCGTCGCCCCGCCTCTCAGGCGGAAGGCGGAACGACGCGCGGGCGGCGTACGGCGATCAGGCGGAGACGACGCTCGAGACGGCGCTCTTGCCGGCGCCCGCGAGCTGCTCGGCGCGAGCGGTCTCCAGAACGGCTCGCCACGAGGTGACGTTGGGCCGCTTGCGGAGGATGGCCCGGCGCTCCCGCTCGGTCATGCCTCCCCAGACGCCCCACTCGATCTGATCGTCGAGGGCCTCGGCGAGGCACTCGGTGCGCACCGGGCAGCCGGCGCACAGCTGCTTGGCGCGGTTCTGTGCAGCTCCCTTGACGAACAGCTCGTCAGGTCGCGTCTCCCGGCACAGTGCTTGCGACGCCCAGTCGTCGTTCCACGTCATGGCTGTATCCCTTGTGTAAACCCGCTCTCCCAAACGGGCGGTGGAGGTTGATCTCCACATGACGAAGGTAAAGAAGAAGCACACCTTTCGGACAGACACGCCAGGACCAAAACCAATTAGTCACTTCGGACTATGCGGACAGCCGAACGAGGGACGAATACCCCCATTGTCCCTCCTCACCAGCACCAAAGTGACACCTGTGACAGATGAGGCGACCTATTCGGGACGGTCCCTGACCCGAGGTGACTAGCCCCACAGCACCTCTCGGCATCAGGCGATGCTGGACACGAGGAATGACAAGCGTGTAGTTTGCTGCGCTCTGCGCGCGCTTTCCGTGGCGGTTCGCGGCACCGTCAGTCACGTACCCTGGGCGGCATGCCTTCCGGTCCCGACGCCGCTCCTCGCAGGCGCGTCCTGCCCCATCTCGGGGTGATGGTCGTCGTCGCTGCCCTCATGGGCTTGCTGGTCGCCGGCATCGCCATCCCGCTCGCCGCCGTCACCGGGTACGCCGCGCGGGGCGTAGCCGACTCGCTGGACAAGCTGCCCGAGGACCTCGTCGCCGAGCCGCTGGCGCAGCGGACCCGCGTCCTCGCCAACGACGGCAGCCTGCTGGCGACCTGGTACAACCAGAACCGCGTCAACGTCGACCTCGACGAGGTCTCGCTGATCATGCGCAAGGCGATCGTCGCCATCGAGGACTACCGCTTCTTCGAGCACGGCGCGATGGACCTGCGCGGCACGATCCGCGCCTTCGTCACCAACCAGGCCGACGGCGGCGTGGTCCAGGGCGGCTCCTCGATCACCCAGCAGATGGTCAAGCAGACGCTGATCAACCAGGCCGAGACCAAGGAGGAGGCCAAGGCCGCCACCGAGGAGACCTACGCGCGCAAGCTGCGCGAGCTGCGCTACGCGATCGCCTTCGAGGAGAAGTACAGCAAGGACTGGATCCTCGAGCGCTACCTCAACATCTCCTACTTCGGCGACGGCGCCCACGGCATCGAGGCCGCCTCGCGGCACTTCTTCTCCAAGCCCGCGAAGGACCTGAAGCTTCGCCAGGCGGCCCTGCTCGCGGGCCTGGTGAAGAACCCCTCGCGGTTCGACCCGACCAACGACCCCGAGGCCGCCAAGCAGCGGCGCAACGTCGTGCTCAACCGGATGGCCGAGCTCAACGTCATCCCCGAGCGCAAGGCGCGCCGCGCGGCCAAGAAGGGCCTCGGCCTCGACGTCACCCCCGCACCCAACGGCTGCGTCGGGGTCAACGGCGAGTTCTTCTGCGACTACGTGCGCCGCTACCTGCTCACCGACGAGCGCCTCGGCGACAAGGTCGCCGACCGTCGCGAGCTCCTCAACGCCGGTGGCCTGACGATCGAGACCACCCTCGACCCGCGCATCCAGCGGGCGGCCGACGAGTCGGTCCGCACCCACGTCTACCCCACCGATCAGGCGATCGGCGGCCTGGCGATGGTCGTGCCCGGCACCGGCGAGGTGCGCGCGCTGGCCCAGTCGCGACCGATGGGCGCCGACAAGTCCCAGGGACGCACCTACCTGAACTACGTGACCCCGCCGGAGTACGGCGACTCCGGCGGCTTCCCGGCCGGCTCGACGTTCAAGGTCTTCACGCTCGCGGCGGCGCTCAAGCAGGGCATCTCGCTGTCGGAGTCGATCTCCTCCCCCGACACGGTCAGCCTGCCGAACAGCAGCTTCGAGACCTGCGAAGGCCCGCTGCGGAGCACCGACACCTGGACCCCGTCGAACTCCACCGGCTCCGGGTCGTTCAACCTCTACACCGGCACCCAGCAGTCGGTGAACACCTTCTTCGCCCAGCTCGAGCAGCGCACCGGGCTCTGCGACCCGGTGGAGATGGCCCGCGACATGGGCATCGCCGTCCCCGAACGGGACATCGTGCCGCCCTTCACCCTCGGCGTCACCAGCACCAACCCGCTCAGCATGGCGGCGGCGTACGCCACCTTCCCGGCGCGCGGCGAGTACTGCGAGCCGCGGCCGGTCTCGCGCATCCTGTCGAGCTCGGGCAAGGTCATCGCCGAGTACTCCGACTCCTGCCGCCAGGTGCTCCCGACGGCGGTTGCCGACGCGGTCAACGACGTGCTCCGAGGCGTGCAGGAGCCAGGCGGGTTCGGCTACGGCGCGGGGCTCTCGCTCGGACAGCCGTCGGCCGGCAAGACCGGCACGATCAACGACAACAAGGCGGTCTGGTACGTCGGCTACACCCCCACGCTGTCGACCGCCTCGATGATCGCCGGCGCCAACAACCTCGGCCATCCGATCTCACTCAACGGCCAGTACGTCGGCGGCGACTACATCTCCCGCGCGTTCGGCTCGACCGAGGCCGGCCCGATGTGGGGTGACGCGATGAAGGCGGTCACCGACCTGCTGGACGACGAGGACTTCGTGGCGCCCGACCCGACCGAGATCCAGGGGCGACTGACCACGATCCCCTCGGTCGCGGGCATGTCCACCTCCGAGGCGTCCGCGCGGCTGCGCGAGGCGGGGTTCGTGCCCGAGGTCGGGCCCTACGTCGACTCCGGCGCCGAGAAGGGCACGGTCGCCTACACCAGCCCCGGCAGCGGCGCCACCCTCGGCAGCGGCACGCTGGTGACGATGTACGTCTCCGACGGCACCCCCGCCAAGGAGAAGAAGAAGAACCGCAACAAGAAGCGCGGCAACAAGGGCCGGGGCAACTAGCCCAGCTGGCGGCGTACCTCGGCCGCGACCGCGGCGCCGTCGGCTCGACCCTTGACCTGAGGCTGCACCACGGCCATCACCCGGCCCATCGCCTTCATGCCCTCGCCCGCGGCGCCGGTGTCGGCGATGGCCCGAGCGATGATCTGCTCGATCTCGCCGGCGTCGAGCGCGGCCGGCAGGTAGTCGGCCAGCACCTCGGCCTCGGCGCGCTCCTTGGCGGCGCTCTCGGTGCGCCCGGCGCCGTCGAACGCCTCGGCCGCCTCGCGACGCTTCTTCGCCTCGCTGCTCAACACCGTGACGACGTCGTCGTCGCTGAGCTCGCGATGCTCCTTGCCGGCGACCTCAGCGTTGGTGATCGCGGTCAGGACCATGCGCAAGGTCGAGGAGCGCACGGTGTCGCGCGCCTTGATGGCCGCAGTGAGATCGGCACGGAGTCGGTCCTTCAGGTCGCTCATGTCCGTCATTGTGGCAGCCTTGCCGGGTGGAGAATGACGTGCCGAGGAGAGCCGCCGCGCGAGCGACGGGGAGCCTCGCGGCGCTGGCCGCGGCGGGTGCGGCGTACGCCTGGTGGGAGGCGCGGTGGTTCACGCTGCGCCACGTGACCGTGCCGGTGCTGCCGCCCGGGGCACCGGACCTGCGGGTGCTGCACCTCAGCGACGTCCACCTCGTGCCGCGGCAGAGCCGCAAGATCGCCTGGTTGCGGTGCCTGGCGGCGCTGGAGCCCGACCTCGTGGTCAACACCGGGGACAACCTGGCGCACCGCGACGCCGTGCCGGTGCTGCTGGACGCGCTGGGCGAGCTCACGACCGTGCCGGGGGTGTTCGTGCTCGGCTCCAACGACTACTTCGAGCCGGTGGCCCGCAACCCGTTCGAGTACCTGCTGCCCGACGACGGCAAGCGCTACACCCACACCCCGCATCTGCCCTGGCGCACCCTGGTCCAACGGTTCGAGGAGGCCGGGTGGGTCAACGTGAACAACCGCCGCGCCGAGCTCACCGTCCGCGGCCTGCGAGTGGCCTTCGCCGGGGTCGACGATCCTCACCTGGAGTACGACGAGCTCGCGGCGGTCGGCGGTCGTGCCGACCTCACGGCCGACCTGCGGCTGGCGGTGACCCACGCGCCGTACCTGCGCGTGCTGGACCAGTTCGCCTCCGACGGCTACGACATGGTCCTTGCCGGCCACACCCACGGCGGGCAGGTGCGTGTGCCGCGGTACGGCGCTCTGGTCACCAACTGCGACCTCGAGCCGGCCCGCGCCCGGGGACTCCACCGGCATCCTGCCGGCTCGCGGCCCAAGGACGCCGACTCGGCGTGGCTGCACGTGTCCGCGGGGGCCGGCACCTCGCCGTACGTCCCGATGCGGTTCTGCTGCCGTCCGGAAGCGACGCTGTTGCGCCTCACGACGGCCTCGTGAGGGCTCAATTCGGAGGCCGGCGCTTGCTCGGCTAGACTCCGTCACGCTCCACGGGCTGTGGCGCAGTTTGGTAGCGCGCTTCGTTCGGGACGAAGAGGCCGCAGGTTCAAATCCTGTCAGCCCGACCGTGTGAGGCGAGTGCCTGTCGGGTCGATCTCAGTCATCTGGTGACTGGGATCGACCCGACAGGACAACCTCAGCCCTCGCAGGCGATCGGGAACTCGACCTTGCAGTTGTCGACTCCCGGCCCGCCGTCGCCGATGTCGGTGCCGCCCTCGCCGTCGACGGTGTCGTCGCCGGGCCCGAGCTCGATCACGTCGTCGCCGTCGCCGCCCAGGATCGTGTTGGCCAGGTCGTTGCCGCGGAGGTCGTCGCTGTGCCTCGACCCGATGATGTTCTCCAGACCGATCAGGATGTCGTTGCCGGTGCCGGTCGCGACGCCGGCACGCAGGTCCACCACCACCCGTCGCTGGGCGGCTGAGTAGTCGACGGTGTCCACGCCGTCCCCGCCGGTGATGTAGTCGCGCTTGCGGTCGGCGCCGCCGATGAGCACGTCGTCGCCACTGCGGCCGTTGAGCACGTCGACCCCGCCGCGACCGTCGAGGCGATTGGCGTCCTCGTTGCCGGCGAGCTCGTCCTGGAACTCGGTGCCGACGAGGTTCTCGATCGTCGTGACGGTGTCGGTGTGCTCCTCGTTCGTCGCGGTGCCCGCTGCCAGGTCCGCGACCAGCCGGGTCGTGCTGGTCGAGTAATCGACCGTGTCGCTGCCGTCTCCGCCGTCCTGGGTGTCGGTGCCCGGTGAGCTCCAGATGAAGTCGTCCCCGGCACCGCCGGAGACCTCGTCGTCACCGTCGCCGGACGAGATCCGGTCATCACCGTCGCCTCCGACGAGCCGGTCGTCGCCGCGGTGCCCGCCGAGATAGTCGTTGCCTCCTGCACCGTCGATGACGTCGTCGCCGAAATGACCGCGCAGCAGGTTCGGTCCCTCGTCCCCGGTGATCGTGTCGGCGAACAGCGAGCCCTCGACGTTCTCGATCCCGGTCACGGCGTCGGTGCCCTCACCGGAGGCGACGCCGGTCGTGAGGTCGACCGTCACGGCGCTGGGCGACTGCTTGAACTGCAGCAGGTCGGTGCCCGGTCCGCCGTCGAAGCGGTCGTTGCCGACGCCGCCCTTGAGCTCGTCGTCACCTTCGCCTCCGGCGACGAGGTCGTCCCCGGCCCCGCCGGTCAGCTCATTGGGCTGGCCGTCGCCGCGGATGACGTCGTCGTACGCCGACCCGACGACTTCCTCGATGTTGAGCAGAGTGTCGTTGCCCTCGCCGGTCGCCGTGCCGGCTGCCAGGTCGACCTGCACGCCGCTCGCCGATCCGGAGAAGCTGACTTCGTCGCGCGGGTCGGACTGGGGCAGGTCGGACTCGGGTCGGACCTCGGGTGCGAGGTCGTGCCCGTCGATGAGGTCGTCGCCCGGGCCACCGGCGAGCTGGTCGACGCTGGCCTCGCCGACCGCGTTGATGCCGCCGCGCAGCACGTCGTCGCCGGCCCCACCGCGAAGCGTGTCCTGGCCGCTCAGACCACGCAGCTCGTTGTCCTGGTCGTCCCCGGTGATGACGTCGTCGTAGTGAGACCCGACGGCGTTCTCGACGCCACTGAGGCTGTCCGCGCCGCCCGCCTGGCTGCGCGCGAGCCCGCTGAGGAGGTTGATCACGACCGGCGAGTAGACGCTGCGGTGGTCCACGGTGTCGGATCCCAGGCCGCCTTCGATGACATCGTCGCCGGCAGCAGCGAGGAAGACATCGTCTCCGCCGAGTCCGCGCTCGACGTCGTTGCCTTGCGCGGAGAAGAAGGTGTTGTCCGCCTCGGACCCGACGAGTACGTCGTCGTGCGGGCTCAGCACCTGCGCGGACTCCACCGAAGTCAGTGTGTCCCGACCCTGGCCCCTGGCCGTGCCGGCACCGAGATCCACGCGGATGTTGCCGTCGGCGTCCTGGTGCTTGTACAAGCCGACGGTGTCGGACCCTTCCCCGCCGTCGATGCGGTCGTTGTACGTCTTGGCGCCGGCCTTGCCCGACGGCTGATCTCCCCAGAGAACGTCGTTGCCGTCGTCGCCGCGCAGGTCGTCTGCCCCCTCGTCCCCGCGGAGGTGGTCGTCTCCAAGGCCGCCGCTGAGACGGTCGGGCCCGGTGTTGCCGTAGAGGGTGTCGTCCCCGTCATCCCCGAAGAGGCGGTCCTTGCCCTGGTCGCCGGCAAGCTGGTCGCTGTCGTCGCCGCCGCGCAGCACGTCCTTGCCGCGCCCTCCGGTGAGGGTGTCACTGTCGGCCCCGCCACGGACGGTGTCGTTGCCGTCCATGCCGTCGACGCGGTCGCGGCCCGCTCCCCCGTCGAGGTCGTCGTTCCCATCGTTGCCTCGGATCCAGTCGCGGCCTCCGCCGCCGTCGATGACGTCCTTGCCGTTGCCGCCTCGGAGGTCGTCGTTGCCGGATCCCCCCGAGATCCTGTCGCGGCCGGTCTCACCGCGCACCTCGTCGTCACCGGGGCCGGCGCAGATCAGGTCGTTGCCGGCGCCGCTCTCGATTTCGTCGTCCCCACCCAAACCGACGATCACGTCACGGCCAGGAGTGCCGTGCAGGTCGTCACTGCCCTGAGTGCCTACGACGGTGGCGCGCTCCCCGAAGCACAGCGGCGGGGCAGCGGCCGCCGGATAGCCGACGGCGGTCGTCCCGGCAGCCAGTGCGGCAGCGGCGAGCAGAGTGGTGGCCCTGGTCCTCACGACAGTGTCCTCCTCATGACGGGAAGACTGCCCACCCGGTTGGCCGGTCCCCCTCCGCCATAGTGCACCCCGACCGGGCACGTTGGGGAGTGACCCGGGTTACTTGCCGCTTCGACGCGCCGTGAAGGTCTCCGACGCCGAGCAGTTGCCGGCGGTGTTGTAGAACGTGAAGCGGCCTTGCGTCGCCTTGCCGCCGCTGAGTCGCATCTGGAGTCGAGCGCTCCACTCCCACACGTCGTTCTTGCCGCGCTGTGCTCCCTCGAGGATGCCGTTGCGCGGCACCTTGGTCCGCGGGAAGTCGTAGGTGTTGTTGGTGTAGCTCGGGATCTCCCCGGGCGCTCCACACCTAGTGCGGGTCTGCACCCGGAACCCGCTGATCTTGCCGCCTCGGACGGTGAACTTGACGACGCCGCCCTTGCTTCGCCACTTGCCGGCCCGCGGACGCGGGGGCGGTGCCACGGCGCGAGTCGCGATCTTGTCGCTTGCGCGCACGCCGGGCGCCTTCGCCACCAGGGCCAGCGACTTCGACTGGCCGGTGGGCTTGACCTGGATCCGCGCGGTTGCCCGCTCGCCGGGCAAGAGGGTCGCGATGCGGCCGCCTCGGACCTTGAGAGCCTTGCCGCTCCCGCCCACTTTCAGGCCGTTGGCCTGCACCTTGCCCTTGTTGACGACCTCGACGTCGAGGCCGGTCCACGTGCCGCGGGCGAGCTCGAGCTTCTTCATCTTCTTGCCGAGCAGCTGCACGTTGGCGATCTTCGGCTTGGGCTTCTCGTAGGTGTTCTGCAGGCCGCCGACGAACGCGTCGTACACCAGGCTCGGATCGCCGGCGGCATCGATCAACGCGACCACGCAGTTCCAGGGTTGAGCAGGTCGCTCGCCGAAGTCGGCGCTTCGCGACCCCGTGTTGCCCACCACGCTCTGGGAGGTGCCACGCCCGGTGAACACGTAGTCGGAGTGTGAGTGGCTGACCACGCAGGTGCTGCCGTCGAAGCGGCCGAGGCCGATGGTGACCATGTCTTGGAGAGCGCCCACGGGTTCGCCGGCCAGCTCCAGCTGCGCGTCGATGTGCTCCAGAGTCGGGTGTACGTCGATGCGCACCGTCGCGCTCACCAGCTGGCGTCCCGGCTCCGCACTGGTCGGCATCCCGGGCGCGCGGTTGGTGGCCGTCAGCGAGGCCCGCTGCCCGAAGAGCACCTGCCCGGGTTTCGCGTCCGACGCACGTGACGGGCTCACGGGGGCGGCAGCGCGCATCGTCTCGGGGCTGGCAGCCGGTGCGGTGGCGGTGACCGTCGTCGGCGTTGCGAAGATCAACATGCCCGCGAGGGCGAGCGTGGTGAAGGTGGGGCGTCGCATGACTCTCCTGGCTCGGCGCGATCGAGCCCCTTTCGTAGCAGGGCGACGCTTCGTTGTCACGCGATGGGTGGCGATGCGGTGACGCAGCACCGAGGGTGCGCGGTGGCAGACTGTCGCCCATGGCTGACGACAAGCAACCCCAGGACATCCCGTCACTGGAGCTGCCCAAGCTGTTCGGCCGCAAGAAGCGTCGGCCCGAACCGGCGGCCGAGCCCGACGAGACCCCGGAAGTCGAGCCCGACGAGACCCCGGCGGTCGAGCCCGTAACGGTGGTCGAGCCCGACGAGACCCCGGCGGTAGCTCGTCCTGAGGAGGGAGCGGAGCGACCGTCTCGAAGGGAGCCCCCGCGGCCCGCGCGTCAGATCCCCGAGGTCGGCAGAGGCATCGCCGCGATCGTCGTGGGCGCGGTCGTCGGCCTGCTGGCCGTCGGACTGACCGCACTCGGCCTGTTCGGCTGCGAGTCGCTCACCGGTCGCAGCTCGTGTGGATCGGGCTCGCTGCTCGTGCTCGCGCTGGTCGCCGTCGCACTGGTGCTCGTCGGCTCGGGCATGCTGGCTGCGGTGGGCATCCCCGGCACGCTCGGGCTGAGCGTGATCGGCGTGGGCTTCCTCGTGGTGGTCGAGCTGCTGTTCTTCGTCGACATCCTCGACACGACCGTCGGCCTGGTCAGCGTCCCGGTCGTCAGTGCGATCGGCTTCGGCGCCGCGCATTGGCTGACCGCGCGCTCGGAGGACGAGCCCGCCCCCGGCGTACGCCGCTGAGCTCAGGCTCCGACGATCCCCTTGTCGGCAGCGACGAGCTCGGCGATCTGCACCGTGTTGAGCGCGGCCCCCTTGCGCAGGTTGTCGTTGCTCAGGAACAGCACGAGACCGCGGTCGCCTTCCAGAGAGGCATCCTGACGGATGCGGCCGACGTACGACGGGTCGCTGCCGGCGGCCTCCAGCGGCGTCGGCACATCGGTGAGCACGACGCCGGGTGCCTCAGCCAGGATCTCGCGCGCACGCTTGGCGGAGATCGCGGAGGAGAACTCGGCGTTGATCGACAGCGAGTGCCCGGTGAAGACCGGGACCCGCACACAGGTGCCCGAGACCCGGAGGTCGGGCAGTCCGAGGATCTTGCGCGACTCGTTGCGCAGCTTCTGCTCTTCGTCGGTCTCCTCGCTGCCGTCGTCGACGATCGATCCGGCCATCGGTACGACGTTGAAGGCGATCGGGCGGACGTACTTCTCCGGCGCCGGCAACTGCACGGCGGACCCGGCGAAGGCGAGCGGACGTGGGTCGTCGACGGCCTCGACCTGTGTGGCGAGCTCGGCAACGCCGGCGACGCCGCTGCCGGAGACCGCCTGGTAGGTGCTGGCGATCAGCCGCACGAGGCCGGCCTCGTCGTGCAGCGGCTTGAGCACCGGCATCGCGGCCATCGTCGTGCAGTTGGGGTTGGCGATGATGCCCTTGCGCGCCTCGCGGATCGCCTCCGGGTTGACCTCGCTGACCACCAGCGGCACATCGGGGTCGAGCCGGAAGGCCGACGAGTTGTCGACCACGACGAGGCCGGCGGCGGCGAACCTCGGTGCCTGTGCCCGCGAGGTGGTGGCACCGGCCGAGAAGAGCGCTACGTCGAGGCCGGTCGGGTCCGCGGTGGCCGCGTCCTCGATGACGATCTCGCGGTCTCCCCAGGTCAGGGTCTTGCCCGCGGACCGGGCCGAGGCGAAGAGCCGAAGCTCGCCGACCGGCAGATCGCGTTCGAGCAGGATGTCGCGCATGACGGCGCCGACCTGGCCGGTGGCCCCGACGATGCCGATGTTGAGTGCGCTCATCGGCCGGTCCCTCCGTAGACCACGGCCTCGACCTGGTCGGCGTTGAGATCGAAGGCGGTGTGTGCCGCCGCGACCGCGAGGTCGACCTGCAGCTCGTCGACGACCACAGAGATGCGGATCTCGGAGGTGGAGATCATCTCGATGTTGACGCCGGCGGCGGCGAGGGCCGAGAAGAACTTCGCAGTGACGCCCGGGTGAGAGCGCATGCCCGCGCCGATGAGCGACACCTTGCCGATCTGGTCGTCGTAGAGCAGAGAGTCGTAACCGACCTCGTCCTTGATCCGCGCTAGCGCGGACATCGCGGTCTGGCCGTCGGCGCGAGGCAGGCTGAAGGAGATGTCGGTGCGGTTGGTGGCCGCGGCCGAGACGTTCTGCACGATCATGTCGAGGTTCACGCCGGCGTCGGCGAGCGCCTCGAAGATGCGGGCGGCCTCGCCGATCTTGTCGGGGACACCGACGACGGTGATCTTGGCTTCGCTGCGGTCGTGCGCGACGCCGGCGATGATCGCCTGTTCCATGGAGTCACTTTCTTCGATGTGGGAGATCCAGGTGCCGTCGAACTTGCTGAACGAGGACCTGACGTGAATGGGGATCTGGTAGCGGCGGGCGTACTCGACGCAGCGCAGGTGCAGGATCTTGGCGCCGGAGGCAGCCATCTCCAGCATCTCCTCGTAGGAGAGCTGGGACCGCTTCTGTGCCGTCGGCACGATGCGCGGGTCTGCGGTGAAGACGCCGTCGACGTCGGTGTAGATCTCACAGACGTCGGCGCGCAGCGCGGCTGCCAGGGCCACTGCCGTCGTGTCCGAGCCACCACGACCGAGGGTGGTGATGTCCTTGCTGTGCTGGCTGACGCCTTGGAAGCCGGCCACGATCGCGATCGCGCCTTCCCCCAGAGCCGCCTCGATGCGGCCTGGCGTGACGTCGATGATCTTGGCTTTGCCGTGGACGCTGTCGGTGATGACACCGGCCTGGCTGCCGGTGAACGAGCGAGCCTCGAAGCCGAGGTTGCCGACCGCCATCGCAAGCAGCGCCATCGAGATGCGCTCGCCCGCGGTCAGCAGCATGTCGAGCTCACGCGGAGGCGGCAGCGGCGAGACCTGCTCGGCGAGATCGATCAGCTCATCGGTGGTGTCGCCCATCGCGGAGACGACCACGACGACGTCGTTCCCGGCCTTCTTGGCGTCCACGATCCGCTGGGCGACCCGCTTGACCCCCTCGGCGTCGGCGACGGAGGAGCCGCCGTACTTCTGCACGACAATGCCCACAGTTCTCCTCGTGATCGTGGTGGGGGACCACCCGATTCTACCTGCGGGATGGGGGTTGCCCCTCCCCGGCGAGACGGCTCGACGGCTCGAGACGGCTCGAGACGTCTCAGGGAAGGGCGACGCCGCCGTCGAGGATCTGGGTGGCGGCCTCGACGACCTCGGCCTCGTCGACGTGATCGGTGTCGAGCCGGTCGTGGCTGACCACCGACTGCAGCGCGCGCAACGCCGCGCTCGCCTCGCCACCCCACGAGTTCACGTAGGAGAACTGCCACCACCACAGCGCCTCGGGCACCCGCCCGGACTGGAAGTGCCGCAGACCGTGCGCGAGCGCCTGGGCGATCGAGGTCAGGTCGTCGGACAGCAGTGCGGAGACCAGCTCGGGAGGGTTGCCGTAGGGGTCGAAGACTTCGGTGTAGGCGTCGATGCTCTCCAGCAGGACGCCCAACCGCAGCCGCATCGCGTCGAGGTCGGGGTCGGGTCCGGCGTCGGGTTCGTACTCCTCGACCGGCTGGAAGTCCTCGTGGACGCCGAGCCGGCCTCCGGCCAGCAGCACCTGGCTGACCTCGAGCAGCAGCAGCGAGACGGCCTCGCCGCCTGAGACGTCGCCGCGCGCGATCCCGCGCAGCACGATCAGGTAGGACTTCACCTGGTCGGCGATCATCTGACCGAACTCGATCGTGTTCGCGTCGTAGCGCGCCAACGCCGCTGTCCGCGTCGCCTCATCCATGGACCGACCGCCTTCCCTCGAACGCCCTGCCGAGGGTCACCTCGTCGGCGTACTCCAGGTCCCCGCCCACAGGTAGTCCACTCGCTAGGCGCGTCACGCGCAACCCCATGCCCGCCAGGAAACGGGTGAGGTAGGTCGCGGTGGCCTCGCCCTCCAGGTTGGGGTCGGTGGCGAGGATGACCTCGGTGACGGTGCCGTCGGCCAGCCGGGCCATGAGCTCCTTGATCCGCAGCTGGTCGGGCCCGATGCCCTCGATGGGCGAGATCGCCCCGCCCAGCACGTGGTAGCGGCCGCGGAACTCGCGGGTGCGCTCGATGGCGACGACGTCCTTGGACTCCTCCACCACGCAGATCAGTGACGGGTCGCGCCGCGGGTCGCGGCAGACGCGACAGGTCTCCTCCTCGGCGACGTTGCCGCACACCACACAGAACCGGACCTTGTCCTTGACGAGCACCAGCACCTCGGCCAGCCGCCGGATGTCTTGCGAGTCGGCCTGCAGGATGTGGAAGGCGATGCGTTGCGCGCTCTTGGGGCCGATGCCCGGCAACCGCCCGAGCTCGTCGATGAGGTCCTGGACGATGCCTTCGTACATCAGAACCCGGCCGGGCGGCCGCCCTCGAACCCGCCCTCGTCCCCGCCGCCGAGCGCACCCAGCCCGCCGGCGAGCGGGCTGAACGTCTCGGCCGCCAGCGCGTCGGCGCGCGCGCGAGCGTCACGATAGGCCGCCACGATCATGTCCTCGAGATCCTCGGTGTCGTCGGGGTCGAAGGACCCGCGACGGATCTGCACCCGCACCAGCTCGCCGGCGCCGTTGACGGTGACGACCACGAGCCCGTCGCCGACGGTGCCGTCGACCTCGGACTGCGCGAGCTCCTGCTGCGCCGCGACCATCTGCTCCTGCATCTGCTGGGCCTGCTGGAGCAAGGCGTTCACGTCCAGCCCGCCGAAGGGGTTCTGCTCGGTCATCCTGCTCTCGCTTTCGCCTGCGGCTCGCGCAGTTCAGAGGTCACGGCCGTGGCGCCGCTGCGCACAGGCTAGTCCGGCTAGTTGTGCGGGATCTCCTCGATCACCTTGGCCCCGAGCCGCTCGGTCAGCAGCTCGGCCCCCGCGAGATCGTCGTCGTCGTCGGGGTCGTCACGGTCGGCGTCCTCGTCGACCGGACCGGTGGGCGTCGCCGCGGGGGCCGACCGTCCGGTGCGGGTGGGTTGGATGGCCTCCCGGGCCGACCGCACCGCGTGTTGGTCGGCCGGGGCAGGCGGCGCCTGAGCCGCGGGAGGTGCGGGCTCGGGCTGGGTCTCTCGCACGGCCGAACGCGTGACCTGCAGCGGCGGCTCCGTCCCGGGCTGCGCCGATGGGTCCACGATCGACTCGATGCGCCAGTCCTGGCCGATCAGGTCGATCGCGGCCTGACGGACGATCTCGTTGCCTCCGCTGTTGGCGAACGACTCCCGAGCTCCTGGGTTGTTGAACCCCAAGGTGAGCACGTTGCCGTCGAGGTTCACCGCCTGGGCGTGCTGGCTGAGCTGGATCCAGGTGAGTCGGCGCTGGCCCTTGACCGCCTCGACCAGCTCCGGCCAGAGGCGGCGTACGTCGGCCAGCGTCAGGCCTGCGGACACCGCAGGCTCTCCGGCCGGCTGGGTCGGCGGCGGAGCCGGTGAGGGGGCCGGGGCTGCCTCCTCAGCGCCTCCTCCCGGCGCCTGGGTGGTCGGCCAGGCCGACGGCTGCGTCAGCGGGGCGGGAGGA
>JBHWSH010000037.1:0-45353 GCA_043427135.1 Marmoricola sp.
CGGGCGCCCCCCCCACTTCCTGATCATCCTGCGCATGCACTCACGGTGACCGATCCGAGCGGCGCTCGGCCAGTGACCAAGAGCCCCTGTGCCTGCCCCGCAAGGGCTAGTCATCTCCGCCGCTTCCTCGGTGCGGGACAATGGATCGCGTGTCTGAACATCTGAGCGTTGACCCGGTCCTTGTCGAGTCGGCCAGTCCGCTGCTCGACCTCCCGGATGCTGTCGCGGGCGACGGCGTCGACGCGCCAGTGGCGGCGCACTACGGCTCCTTCAACGCCGAGCAGCGCACCTTGTCGCAGGGCGAGGGGTTCGTGGACCTGTCCCATCGCGGCGTGTTCACCGTCTCGGGGCCGGACCGGCTGACCTACCTGCACTCGATCACCAGCCAGCACCTCGAACGGCTGCAACCAGGCGTCCTCACCCAGGCGCTGGTCCTGAGCCCTCAGGGGCATGTCGAGCATCACTTCTTCGGCGTTGACGACGCAGAGACGTTCACCGGTCACACCGAGCCCGGCCGCGTCCAGGGGCTGGTGGAGTTCCTCGACCGGATGAAGTTCATGATGCGGGTCGAGATCGCCGACGTGACCGCAGACAAGGCCATCTGCTGGCGCCCCCCGGCGGTCGAGCCCTCTTCGCCGGTCGAGCGGTCCCCGTTGGTCGAGCTCGTCGAGACCCCCGGCCGCTACGACGTCATCGACCGCGCGCGTCTGCGCGAGTACGCCGAGGCCGCCGGACCGCCCTGCGGCATGTGGGCCTACGAGGCGCTGCGGATCGCCCGAGGTGAGCCGCGGCTCGGCCTCGACACCGACCACCGCACGATCCCCAACGAGGTCGGCTGGGTCGGCCCCGCCGTACATCTCGACAAGGGCTGCTACCGCGGCCAGGAGACGGTCGCCCGGGTGCACACGCTCGGCCGACCGCCGCGCAGGCTGGTGCTGCTGCACCTCGACGGCACCGAGAGCCGACTGCCCGCCGCCGGCGGCGAGGTCACGGTCGGCGACAAGGCCGTCGGGTACGTCGGCAGCTCCGCCCGCCACTTCGAGCTCGGTCCGATCGCGCTGGCGGTGGTGAAGCGCAACGTCCCCGTCGACGTACCCCTGGTTGTCGACGGCATGCCCGCCGCCCAGGAGGTCGTGGTCGACCCGGAGGTCGGTCTGCACGTCCGTCCCAAGCTCAGCTGAGCAGCCGGAAGCGGCGTGGGTCAGGCGGCGTCCGACCTGCGGCGGCGTGATCGCCAGCGGTGCTCGAATCGAATCTGTCCGTCGGGGAGCCGCTGCCAGTCGTAGTACTGGTCGTGGATCCGACGGTGGTGATGCCCGCACAGAGGGACTGCGTTGGCCAGGTCCGTGGGTCCCCCGTGACCCCACGGTTTGAGGTGATGGATCTCTGACCAAGCGAAGGGCCGATCACACCCTTCTGCGGCGCAGGAGTCGTACTGCGCGGACAGGGCGAGGATCTGGCCGGGGGAGAACAGACGGCGCTTGTGGCCGAGGTCGAGGGGGACCGATCCGCCACCGAGGACGAGGGGCAGGTGGCCGGCGTTGCAGGCCAGGCGCCGGGCCTCGCCGGCGGACATCCGCACTCCGGTGTCCATGTGCCCTGCTCCGGAGTCGGAGAAGAGGTGGTCGTAGTCGATGTGCACCACCAGGCTGACCGCGCCGGGCCCGAGCTTGTCGGTGGGCAGGTGCTCGATGATCTCGCAGAAGGCTCGTCCGCGGCGCTCGTGGATGTCGCCGCCGGCGCTGTCGTCCTCGACGAGCTTGCCGTCGGACCGGGTGTGCCACCGGTGCGGACCGGACAGCTTGTCCAGCGCTGCGAGCAGCATCTGCGCATGCATCTCGGGCAGGCAGAACTTGCCCGTCCAGGTGCCGTCTCCGCGGTCGCCCATGGTGATGAACGCTTCGCGCTGAGCGCGCTCCTCTTCCGCCCCGAGGAGCTCGTTCTCGTGGGTGTCGGCGAGCCGCTTGCTGATCGGCTCCAGAAGCCGCTTCGCAGCCCGGCGCAGCTTCGCCGGGGGCAGCTCGGTCGCCTTTGCGACGAGCTTCGCCTCGCACTCGGCGAGCTCGACGGGGTCGATGCCGTCGGGCACGGCGTCTGCGGCGTTGACGATGATCGCCGCGTGCTCCTCGGTGATCACACCGACCGCGAGCGCGGCACGGGTGTGGTGGTAGGTCGACTGCAGCCGGTCAGCCAGCCAGATCGGCGTCCACGAGCGGTGCCTGTTCTTGCCCGCTGCCTGAGCCGCCCACGCCCCCGTGCTCGTCGCACCGGTGGTGTCGGCCGCTCGGGCTCGCTCGGCCAGAGTCCCGACGTGCAGCTTCAGGCCGTCCACGCGACCTTCCAGTCGGGCCACCGCGCTCATCAGCTCTGCCAGGGTGTCGGTGTCCACCTCCGGGCCGTCGAGCCAGCCGATCTGGCGACCGTCCTCATCACAGACCGCGACCGCATCCAGGACACCATGAGCAGCGTCCAGCGCCGCGAGGAGATCCCTCGCGACAGAGGGGCTGGAGTCCGTGCTTGCGGTCATGGAGGCAGTCCATCGCTCGCCACCGACGAAACGCGCCGCGCTGTTCACATCCTGAGACACTTTCCGGAAAGACTTTCGAACACACCCCTGGTTACGATCAGAGAGTCAACCGCACCCGTCAGGAGGTCCTCGTCGACGCCACAGGGCCCCAGCACAGCGGCCGTCGCAACTCTGACGTGCATGTCGGCGAAGCGAACCATCCGGGACACGCGAAGGACCGCGCGCTGCGCGGCGTACCTCGCCGGATCGCCCAGCTCCTGCTCGCCGTGGAACTGGCCGGCATCGCGTGGCTGGTGCTCAACCCGAATCCGTCCGCCCCCGGCCGCGGAGTCTCCCTGGCCTCCCGGCTGATGGAGGCGGTCGCGGTGCGGTTCGGTCTGCCCTCGGGTGTGGCGAGCCCAGTGGTGTGGGAGTTCCTGCTCAACGTGGCGCTGTTCGTGCCGTTGACGTTCCTGGCGGTCCTGCTGTGGCCGCGCCCAGGCGTGCTGGCGTGGACGGCACTCTCCGGACTGCTGACGGTGTTCCTCGAGTCGAGCCAGTGGCTGCTGCTTCCGACTAGGTCACCGACCGTGAGCGACCTGATCGCCAACACCGCCGGCGGTTTCACCGGCGCGCTGGTGGCTGCCGTGCTGCTGCGGATCTTCCCCGGTCGGGCCCAAGCCGTGCTGGGGCTCTTCCTCGCGACCGCGCTGATCACCGTTGTCGGGCTGGTCCTCGCGCTGATGTTCCTGCCCGTCCCCGTGCTGGAGGGCGCCGAGACCACGGTGAAGGATGTCGTCCGCGACCTCCTCGATCGGGCCGCTGCGCGCATGCCTTGAACGCGAAAGGGCCTCAGACCCGCGCGTCGATCATGGTCACGATTGGCTGTACTTCTGCTGCCAACAGCACAGCGTCCGCGGTCATGAGCGGTACGCCGCGGGCTGCGGCTTGCGCGATCAGTAGTCGGTCGAACGGATCGCGGTGCGGAAGACCACTCACCTCGCGAGCCTGCCAAGCGTCGTCAGGTCCCAACGCCAGCCAGGTCAATCCAGCGGACTCGACGCGCGAGACGAGATCGTCAGGCGCATCGAGCTTGCCGAGCTCGACCTTGATGGACATCTCCCAAGCACTCGCCACCGAGACGAAGGCGGGGGAAGAAGCAGTCGCCAGCAGTTGGCGCGCACCAGTTCCGAGGCGCCTGCTATCCGCGATGAGCCACAACGCGACGTGCGTGTCCAGAAGCATCAGTCCACGGCACCGTCGAACATTGCGATGACACGATCGTCGACCAGATCGAAGTCCTCGTCGATCACGATCTCGCCCGCCGCAGTGCCGAAGACCAAATCGATCTGCCGGTGAGGCACGAGGTCGGCGATCGGGCGACCAGCCCGGGCGATCACTACGCGCTCGCCCGACTCCACGCGCTCGAGAAGCTTCGAGAGCGTTGACTTTGCCTCGTGCACATTGACCGTCCTAGTCATCCCACCAGGATGCGGGCTAAGTCTGGCTAAGTCAAGCGGTAAGCCGCGCCAGCGATCACACGCCGTGACACGATGCCGAGCATGTCTACGGCGGTGCGAAGGCGACGGATCGGCTTGGCGATCGGCGGTGCGTTACTGCTGACCCTCGTCGTCCTGGCCCTCCTTGCGATCCCGCTGCTTGGCGTACGAGCCGACGCGGAGACCGCGCGCACCGAGCTGGTGGCGGCAGCAGACGCGCTCCGCGACGGAGACGTGGAGACGGCCGCGGAACGCATCACCAAAGCACGGTCGTCTGCCGACGACGCAGATGAGCGCGCCAACGGGTTCGGCGCGGACGTATGGCGTCTGGTCCCCGTCGCCGGCGGCGCCGTAGCGGACATGCGCAACCTGGTGTCGGCCCTTGACGACGCGACCGCGGTGGCGGAGATCGGCGTCGAGGTCTACGCCTCGGTGAGCGGGGAAGACGCCACCTTGTTCCAAGACGAGCGGATCGATCTGCCCACGCTCGCCACGGTCCTGGACGCGGTGGAGGCGGCCGCACCCCGGCTCCGGGACGCAGAGGCAGCACTGGAGGCAGTCGACGGCACCACGCCCTTCGTCGGCGAGGCGGTGAGCGACGCCCGCGCCGATGCCCTCGAACGAGTAGCGCCGGTCGCTGACACCCTCGATGTGCTCGAGTCGCTGGTCCCGGTGCTTCCCGACGCCTTGGGCGCATCCGGGGAACGACGCTATGTCGTCGCGATGCTGAACCAGGCCGAGATGCGTTACTCGGGGGGGACCCCACTCGCGTTGTCGATCATGACCGCGCGCGACGGTGCGATCGACCTCGTCCAACGCGCCGACATCTCCTTGGGCGGTCAGTACCAGTGGAAGGCGGTGCGAGGCAACAACCGCTTCCACCGCGACGGCCCGCAGCGGCTGGGCAACGCGACCTTCGCACCGTCGTGGTCAGTGTCCGGGGAGGAGCTGCTGCGAGCGTGGAAGGCCGCCACCGGACAGCGCGCTCACGGCGTGGTCGCCGTCGACGTCGAGGCGCTGGCCCGGCTGATCAAGATCACCGGTCCGCTGGAGATCCCCGGCTACGGGCGGTTCACAGGCGACAACTTGGTGGAGAGGCTGATCGGCAGCTACGACCGGTATACCCCGGAGGAGCACGACGCGATGAACGCGACGCTCATCCCCGCTTTCCACGACCGGTTGTTCTCCAACGACGAGCTGGTCGAGAAGCTCCAGTCCCTGAAGGCGTCCGCGGACGGGCGGCACTTCGCGCTGTACTTCCGCGATCGTGACTTCCAGGACGCCATCAAGGACATCGGACTCGGCGGCCAACTCGCCCCCTCGGAGGAGGGCCCGTTGGGCGTCTTCACTCAGAACACCGTCGCCAGCAAGGTGGACTTCTGGCACCGGCACACCCTCACCTACGACATCAAGCTGTCCGAGGACGGCACGGCGACAGGCCACATGACCCTGCGCGTCCACAACGACACCCCGCCGTACGCCGACGAGGGCCAGGACCCCCGCGAGGGGTACCGCACCCGCTGGGCCAACATGACCGTCGCTTTCTTCATGCCGAAGGGCGCCGAGGTTCCGCGCGCCACCGTGCAGGGACGAGAGCTCGTGCCCCATGTCGGAAAGTTCCGCGGCAGGTCGTTCTTCTATCGACACATGATGCTGCGGCCTGGTGCGACCGGCGAGGTGACGGCCGACTTCAGACTGCCGGATGCCGTCACGGTCGCCGATGACGGGACGCTGAGCTACCGGCTCACCCTCGAGCCGCACCCGCTCGTCAATCCGCAAACCGTGCGGGTGAGCGTGCGTCTCCCCGAGGGGTACGCCGCGACGTCCCTCCCGGAGGGATGGTCGCGGACCGGCGACGGAGAGCTGAAGTACTCGGTCGATGCGTTGGACGAGACCCCGTCCTGGGAGATCGTGGCTGCGCCGAGGTGACCGGCGTCGGCTTTCCGTGATCTGTCCGAAGCGACCGGGATAGTGTGTCGCGAACGTCCGACGGCGAGGCATCGGGCAGGTCGAAGGGGCAGCGCGGTGGAGTCAGAGGTTCGCCCGTGGGGGTCGTGGCACGTCCTCGATGAGGGAGCCGGCTACAAGGTCAAGCGGATCCACGTGAACCCGGGCTGCCGGCTGTCCTATCAGATGCACCACCATCGCTCCGAGCACTGGGTGGTGCTCACCGGGCAAGCGACCTGCATTGTGGACGGTCAGGAGACGGTCGCCGAAGCGGGCCACACGATCGACGTGCCGCTCAACGCCAAGCACCGGCTGGCCAATCTCGGCGACGAGGAGCTGGTGATCATCGAGGTGCAGCGCGGGCCCTACACCGGTGAGGACGACATCGTCCGCTTCGAGGACGACTACGGCCGCCACGCCGTCTGACCATCCCCGCCGGTCGAGCTGACCTCGGCGGTCGAGCTTGCCTGCCCTGAGGAGGGAGCGAAGCGACCGTCTCGAAGGGTCGAGACCCCGGAAGGACCCCTTGTTGCCGACCTTTAACCTGCACAGGTGCGCATCCTGACCGTCTGCATCGGCAACGTCTGCCGCTCCCCACTGATGGAGCGGCTGCTTCGCACACGTATGCCGGAGGGCACGACGGTGACCAGCGCAGGCGTCCGGGCCCTGGCGGGTCATCCGATGGAAGCCAACGCTCTCGCCGAGCTGCAGCGGTTGGGCGGCAGTGCCGACGACTTCGTAGCCCGTCAGATCACCTCAAAGATCGTCAAGGACGTGGACCTGGTCCTCACCGCGACCAGCGACGTGCGCTCGCGGGTGCTCGAAGAGTCACCGGCTGCGCTGCGCAAGGCGTTCACGCTGCGGGAGTTCGCGGTCCTGGCCGAGCAGGCGCCGGCCGCTCTGACCAAACCGGAGGACGTGGTGGCCTGGGCCAGCACGCACCGGTCCCGGGCCAGGGGCACCGACCTCGACATTGTCGATCCGATCGGTCGCTCCACCAAGACGCATCGACGTGCCGCTGACTTGATCGACGACGCCACCGCCCGGATAGCCCGAGCCCTCGTCCGGACAGACTGAGCAGGCTCAGCCGGTGCCGTAGAGATCGCGGGTGTAGACCTTCTCGGCGACGTCGACAAGATCCTCCGAGAGCCGGTTCGCCACGATCAGCTCGACGTCACGCTTGAACGTCGCCAAGTCGCGCTCGACGCGACACCCGAGAAACTCTTCGGCGTCGAGCGTCGGCTCGTAGACCACGACCTCTACACCGTGCGAGGCGAGCAGCTCCATGACGTCCTGCACCGAGGACGACCGGAAGTTGTCCGAGCCCGACTTCATGATCAGCCGGAAGATCCCCACCACCTGGGGAGCGCGGCGCATGATGTCGGCGGCGACGAGCTCCTTGCGCGTCTGGTTGGCTTCCACGATGGCGGTGATGAGCGTCTGCGGCACGTCCTGGTAGTTGGCGAGCAGCTGCTTCGTGTCCTTGGGCAGGCAGTAGCCGCCGTAGCCGAAGGACGGGTTGTTGTAGCCGCCGCCGATCCGCGGGTCGAGACTCACCCCGTCGATGATCTGCCGGCTGTCGAGCTGGTGACTGAGCGCAAAGGAGTCCAGCTCGTTGAAGAACGCCACCCGCATCGCCAGGTAGGTGTTGGCGAACAGCTTGATCGCCTCCGCCTCCGCCGCCCCGGTCAGCAGCACCGGCACGTCGGGTTCGAGGCTGTTGGCCAGCAGCAGGTCGGCGAACCGCCGGCCGCGAGCGGAGTCCTCGCCGACGACGATCCGGGACGGGTGCAGATTGTCGTGCAGCGCGTGCCCCTCCCGCAGGAACTCAGGGGAGAAGAGGATCTTGTCGGTGCCGTGGCGCTGGCGAGCATCGTCCACGAAGCCGACCGGGATGGTCGACTTGATCACCATGACGGCTGCGGGATTGACGGTCGTCACCTCGGCGACGACCGCGTCGACGGAGGTCGTGTCGAAGTGGTTGGTGACCGGGTCGTAGTCCGTCGGGGTCGCGATCACCACGAACTCCGCATCGAGATACGCCGCGCGGGCATCGTCGGTGACGCTCAGCCGCAGGTCGCGGCCGGCGAGGTACTCCTCGATGTCCGGGTCCTGGACCGGGCTGCGCCCTTCACGGATCGCGCGCAGCCTGGCCGGGTCGGTGTCGAGTCCGACGACGTCGTTGGACATGGCGAGCAGCACCGCGAGCGAGAGTCCCACATAGCCGAGGCCGACGACGGTGATCCGTGCCGGGGCGGAAGGGACGGTCGCGGGGCCGGTCACTCCTGGTCGTCGCGCTTCTCGGGTGCGCGGGCTTTACGGCGGCCCTCCTCGGGGGCGTAGCCGTACCCATAGCCATACCCGTAGCCGTAGGAGCCGTTGCCGCGCGTCGGCACCATGTTGATCACGACGCCGACGGCGCGGGAGTCAACGGCGTGCAGCCGTTCGAGAGCGTGCCGGAGCTGGTCGGTGGTGGTCTTGCCGTGGCGTACGACGATGAGCGCTCCGTCGGAGCGCGCCGCCAGGAGCGCCGCGTCGGTGACGGGCAGCAGCGGCGGGGAGTCGATGACGACGACGTCGTACTGCGGTCGCAGCTTGTCGATCAGGTCGCCCATCGACTGCGACTGCAGGAGCTCCGCCGGGTTGGGCGGGACGACGCCGGAGGTGAGGACCGAAAGGCCGCTGGCGGTGTGCGACTGGATCGCATCCGACGGCTCCATCTTGCCCACCAGGACGGTCGTGAGGCCGACGGTGCCCTCCAGGCCGAGCTTCTCGGCGACCTTGGGGCGGCGCAGGTCGCCGTCGATCAGCAGGGTCCGCTCGCCGGCCTGGGCGAGCGCGATCGCAAGGTTGGTGGCGGTGCTGGTCTTGCCCTCACCGGGGACCGAGCTGGTCACGGCGATGACCTTGCTGGCGCTGTCGACGTCGACAAACTGGAGGTTGGTGCGCAGCACCCGGAATGCCTCGGACCGAGACGCGTGCGTCCCCAGCTGGGTGAGCAGCGGGTGCTCCTCGACGTCGGGGTCGTTGGCGATGCTGCTCATCACGGGGATGTCGACGGTGTCGGTGATGTCGCTGGGCGACTTGATGGTGGTGTCGAGGACCTCGCGCAGCACGGCGGCGCCGAGACCGATCAGCAGCCCGAGAACGGCCGCGAGCCCGAGGTTGCGCAGCGGCTGCGGGGAGTACGGCGAGGCGGGCAGTGATGCTTCCTCGGCGATCGTCGCCTTGATCGGGGCATCGCCGCCGCCTGCCGGCTCTTCGAGCTCGGTGATGAAGTCGCGCATGGCCTTGGCGTAGGCGTCGGCGTAGGTCCGCGCCTGCTCGGGGTCGGGGTCGGAGACCTCGATCTCGAGGATGACGGTCTCGGGCTTGGCCCGAGCGGTCACCTTTGCGGCCAGCTCGGTGGGGGCGAGGTTCGAGTCGGTGTCCTCGAGCACCGCTCCGGCGACCTGGCGGCTGGTGACGAGGTCGGCGTAGGAGGTGACGCGTTGTTGGGAGAAGAGGGAGCCTTGGTAGGCCTGGCCGGTGTCGGAGCCCGGCGTGGAGATGAACAGCTCGGTGGTGGAGGCGTAGAGCGGTGTCGCGCGGAAGGTGACGAGCGCCGCCAGCCCGACTGCCACGACCAGGCAGCTCACGATCAGCAGCCAGCGTCGACGCGCGATGCGCAGGTAGTCGCGGATCTCCACGTCGATGGTCCTCCCTCGGCCAGGGGCCAAGTCTCGTCGGTCGGCGGCAGGAGTCTCGACGCGCCCGCGAGCCACGGAGACACCGCAGTGTAGCCGGAGTGGGTCGAACGTCCCGAGAAAGCCCGGCCGGATAGGCAGGGGTGGTGTGCCTGCCTATGATGAACGACGGGCTGACGCCTGGTCAGTCCGTTCGGGGGTTGACGAAAGTGCCAGCACAAGTTAATCGGAGGGTGCAGGTGCTGCTTCGCGCGTTGCGGAGCCACCGCTTCCTCTTCCTCTCGCTGGCCGACGCAGCGTTGTGGGTCGGCGCGATGGTGACGTTCGCCTTTGCGCGCTACGTCTACGCCGACGACATCGCCGCACGACCCCTCGAAGTCACGCCATGGGCCGGCGCCCTCCTCATCGGCGCTCTGGCGGCGGCGCTCCACGTAGTCTTCGGATACGCCGTCCGCCTGCACCACGGTCGCTCGGCGATCGGCAGCCTCGAGGAGATGTTGGCCCTCGGTGCGGTCGTGGCAGCTGCCGGTCTGGTCACCTGTGTCCTCAACCTGGCCGCGGGGCGCGTGATCCCAGCTTCCGTGCCGCTAGCGGCGACTTTCGGCGCGCTTGTGACGATGGGGTGGTATCGCGCGATCTACCGGGCCTGGTTGGAGAGGCACTTCCAGCGACGACACGGGACCACTGACCCCGGTGGATCCGGACGCACGATTGTCTTCGGCGTCGGCGACGCGGGTCGTCAGTTGGTAGGGGCGATGCTTCGCGACGACGACACTCCGTTCACGCCCGTCGCTCTCCTCGACGACGACCGTGCGCGACGTTTCCGTCGGGTGCGCGGCATCCCTGTGATGGGTGGGCGGGACCAGATCGCAGAGGTCGCGGAGCGCACGTCGGCGGACACGTTGGTCATCGCGATCCCGTCGGCCTCCTCAGTGACGATCCGCGAGATCAGCGAGCGTGCCCTCGAAGCGGGGCTGCAGGTCAAGGTGCTGCCGCGCACCCAGGACCTGCTGGTCCCTGGCCGCGCCGGCATGGACGACATCCGCGACCTCGACGTCACCGACCTGCTCGGGCGTCACCAGATCGACACCGACATCGAGTCCATAGCCGGTTACCTCACCGGCAAGCGGGTGCTGGTCACCGGCGCCGGCGGCTCGATCGGATCTGAGCTCTGCCGCCAGATCGCCCGCTTCGACCCCAAAGAGCTGATCATGCTCGACCGGGACGAGTCGGCCCTGCATGCGGTGCAGCTGTCGATCTACGGCAAGGCGATGCTGGACTCCAACGACGTGGTGCTGGCCGACATCCGCGACTCCCTCTACATCGACAGCCTGTTCGAGGAGCGCAAGCCGGAGGTGGTGTTCCACGCTGCGGCGCTGAAGCACCTGCCGATGCTGGAGCAGTACCCGGGTGAGGCCGTCAAGACCAACGTCTGGGGGACCCTCACCGTCCTGGAGGCGGCGAAGGCGCACGACGTGGAGCGGTTCGTCAACATCTCGACGGACAAGGCGGCGAACCCGACGAGCGTGCTCGGCTACTCAAAGCGCCTCGCCGAGGGCCTGACGGCGGCCATCGCAGCCGAGACGCCGGGCACGTTCTTGAGCGTTCGCTTCGGCAATGTGCTCGGCAGCCGCGGCTCGGTGCTGACCGCTTTCAAGGCGCAGATCGAGGCCGGCGGCCCCGTCACGGTCACCGACCCCGACGTGACTCGCTACTTCATGACCGTGCAGGAGGCCGTGCAGCTGGTCATCCAGGCCGCCGCCATCGGCCGCGACGGTGAAGCACTAGTGCTCGACATGGGTGAGCCGGTCTCGATCGATGCAGTTGCCCGCCAGCTGATCGAGCTATCCGGCCTGGACATCGACGTCGTCTACACCGGCCTGCGCGAAGGCGAGAAGATGCACGAGGAGCTGTGGGGCGACGGCGAGCCCGATCTCCGACCCGTGCACCCGCGCGTCTCGCACACGCCAGTGCCGGCCTTCGCCCCGCTCGATGCCCGTGAGCTCGACCCGTGGGCCGCGAAGCACCACGTGGTCAAGGCGTTCGTCGGACACGTCAACGAAATGTCGGTCTCCGGGGTGCCGGAGCAGCGGAGGCTGGCCACCGCGTGATCGCTCCAGGGCGAGGTAGGAGCGATCCATGATGATGCCCATGTTGCGGCGCCGCCATGCTTTGCCTGCCTCAGAGACTGGGATTCTTGGCGCCAAGATGAGCGCGGGTCTGCAGGGCGAAGGGTGTTGGCAGACCGGACCTCGTGAAGGTCTGACACTGTGGACCGGATCATGATAGCTGCGCAGAGGGTGAAGAAGTATGAGTGATAAACTGGACAGAGGCTTCACGGAAAACTCCGAATCCCTCGCACTCGAAATACGCCGCCACGTCATCGATATGACGATGAGGGGGAATAGTTCGCACGTCGGGTCAGCGTTGTCCTGCGCTGACATCATCGCGGTCCTGTACAACCAGGTCCTCAACGTAGATCCTGCGGACCCACAGGACCCGAACCGTGACCGCTTCATTCTAAGCAAGGGACACGCTGGAGCGGCTGTATACGCCGCCTTGGCCTTACGCGGCTTCTTCCCCGTGGAATGGCTGGAACAGCATTACCAGGATGGGTCGAGGATGAGTGGGCACATTTCGCACAAGGGAATCCCGGGTGTCGAGGTTTCCACTGGGTCTTTGGGGCACGGCTTGCCGATTGCCGCTGGAATGGCCCTTGCCGGAAAACTCGATGGCCGAAGGCACCGCACGTTCTGCGTGTTGAGCGATGGTGAATGTGATGAAGGCGCGACTTGGGAAGCCGCGATGTTCGCGGCGCACCATCGACTCCGACGCCTGACCGCCGTCATCGACTACAACAAGATTCAGAGCCTCGGATCGGTTGAGGAGACTTTGGCGCTAGAGCCCTTCGCCGCAAAGTGGCGAGCCTTCGGCTGGGCTGTCGTCGAAGTCGACGGGCACGATCACGACAGCCTCGGCGAAGCGCTTCGGTGGGACGACGAGCAACGTCCACGGGTGGTGATCGCGCACACGACGAAGGGCAAGGGGGTGTCGTTTATGGAAAACTCTGTGCTCTGGCATTACCGCAGTCCGCAGGGCGACGAATACGCCGCCGCGCAGGCCGAACTGAACGAGCAGGTGAATTAACGTGAGAGACGCTTTCGTGTCATCCCTCTACGAACTGGCTGAGCAGAATTCTGACGTGATTCTGTTAACCGGCGATCTCGGTTTTGGCGTGCTCACGCAATTCGCCGAACGATTCCCGCAGCAGTACATCAATGTGGGGGTTGCGGAGCAAAACCTAGCCGGGATAGCCGCTGGTCTTGCGTTAAGCGGTAAGCGGGTACTCACATACTCCATCGCCAACTTCCCAACTCTACGTTGTCTGGAGCAGATCAGAAACGACATTTGCTATCACGATGCGAACGTCACAATAGTTGCCATAGGCGGCGGGCTCAGCTACGGGCCACTCGGGTTCAGCCACCAGGCCACCGAGGATCTTGCAATCATGCGCGCGTTGCCCAACATGACTGTTGTTGCGCCCGGGCACGACCGCGAGGCGGCCGAAGCAACCTCGGCCCTCGTCGAACTGGACGGACCTTCCTACTTGCGACTCGACCGTTCGGCGCCCCTGCCGGGGTCCCTTCCCGACCCTCCGAAGTTCACTCTCGGACGGGCGGTTCCACACCTCGACCGTGGCACAGACGTTCTCGTGCTTACGACTGGGGCAATGCTCAAGACTGGTGCCGAGGCTGTCGACGAGTTGGACGGGGAGAGCCTCGGCGCGACGCTCGTCTCGGTCCCGACCATCAAGCCATTCGACCGCGACATGCTGTCAGAGCAACTAGGACGCCGGTTCCGACTGGTAGTGACGGTCGAAGAACATTCGGTGATCGGTGGGCTGGGTGCGCTCGTCGCAGAGCATATGACGAAGCCGGGTCTCTTCGAGTCCTCCCGTCCCCTGCTTTCGATAGGCCTCCCCGATGTTCTCCCAACCGTTGTCGGCAGCCAGAACCACCTCCGGGCGCACTTCGGGCTTGATGCTCGGGCAATCGCCACCGAGGTGGTCAAAGCCTTGGCTGACGCCGGTGGATGAACGGAGAGGCGTGCGAAGTGTGAAAGGCAAACGAGCCTTTGACGTGGTGGTGGCCAGCTGCGGGCTGGCGGTGCTCTCGCCGCTCATCGCCATCGCGTGGTGTGCGGTCCGGCTGACCTCGCGGGGACCGGCGATCTACCGCGGCGTACGGGTGGGCCTGCACGGGCGGCCCTTCGAGATCCTGAAGTTCCGGAGCATGTACGTCGACCCCTCTAGCCAGTTGACTACTGCGCTCGGTGACCCCCGGATCACGCCCGTCGGCCGGTTCCTGCGACGGCATAAACTCGACGAGCTCCCGCAGCTCGTCAATGTGATCAGAGGCGACATGAGTTTGGTCGGTCCGCGGCCGGAGTTCCAGCAGTGGGTCGACCTGTACACCCCCGATGAGATGAGGATTCTGACCGTCCGACCAGGGATAACCGACTACGCGTCGATTGAGTTCATCGAGCTGGACAGGCACGTGGGAGCCGTGGACGCGGATACTCGCTACCTGGAGGTAGCTTTCCGTCGCAAGAACGAGCTGCGCCTGAAGTATGTCGACGAGATCAGCTGGCGCGCAGACTTGGAGATCCTCCGTCGCACTCTGGCGAGGCTGATCGCCCGGGACGTCACATGAGCGCACTCGCACCGCTCATCCCCCTCGGCCTGGGCTGCGAACTGCTCGGCGGCACTGACTGGGGTCATGTCGACGTCGAACAAGCGGTCGCAGCGGTCCGTTGCGCTTGGGAGAGCGGGGTGGAGGTCTTTGACACCGCGGACGCCTATGGATTGGGACTGTCTGAGTCCCGGCTGTCACACGCGCTGGGCGACGCGCGGCACGACGCCACCATCGTTAGCAAGTTTGGAGTGCGGTGGGAGGAATCTCACGGCCGTTCCAGGACGTGGCGCGACAACAGCCCCGGCTACCTGACGACCGCCCTGGAACGAAGCCTTCGGAGGCTGCGCATCGAGCGCATCCCGGTTTACCTCGTGCATTGGCCAGACGGCAAGACTCCGGTCGAGGATGTCCTGGCAGCCCTGTCTGCACAGGTCCAGCGCGGCAAGATCGGTGCTTTCGGGCTTTCCAACTTCGACACTGGCACGATAATGGCCTCTGCGAACGCTGGAGCGTCCGTGACCCAGTTCCCGCTGAGCCTGGTGGATCAGGACCGTCGTCCAGACGTCGTGTCGTGCGCAACCCGCGGCATCGCCACCGTCGCCTACGGTGTGCTGGCCCAGGGACTACTCACCGGCAAGTATGACCACACCACCTCATTCCCGGCCGATGACCGACGCCACCGCCTGCCGCACTTCACTACTGGTTTCATGAAGAGCCGCGGCGTGCTGCTCGCTCAGCTGCGAGAGGTCGCTGAACGGCTTGGAGCCCAATGCAGCGAGGTGGCGCTCGCGTGGGCGATCCGGCAGGGGGTGGACGTGGCGCTCTTCGGTGCCCGCTCTCCCAATCATGTTGTTTCGGCGCTGCGCGCGGCTCAACTAGCATCCGCCCCTGAGGCCGCGGACCTCGTCGGGGCGCTGGCGGTGTGGAGCGACGGTGACCATCTCCTAGAATCAGGATTCGATACCGAGCAGGAACGGGGCCAGTGATGAGTGCTGATCAGAATTCCGCGGTGATGTACCGCTCGCCGGCCTTTCGGGCAGCCCGCGCAACGCTCATAAAGGCCGAGCAACTGCTTCCCCGGCAGGGGTACGCCGCCCTGTACCGCAGCGCGTTCCGGGTCTACCGCACAGGAGTAGAGGTACAGCACTCCCTGGCGCTGCACCGTAGCCGCACCAGGCACGACTGGTCGGCTGTGCGTCGCGGTGAGGCGGTACGCAAGGCGCTGCCGTACTCCCTGGTGGGACCACCCGGTCTGGAGAAGACCTACGACGCGGTCGTCGACGTCGTGCACCGAGGTGTTCCCGGTGACCTGGTCGAGTGTGGAGTGGCCCAGGGCGGAAGCAGCGCGGTCATGGCACTGGCTCTGCGCGACTGCGGCGAGCAGCGCCGACTGTGGCTCTTCGACAGCTTCGAGGGTCTCCCCGACCCCACCTCCGACGACTATGACGCCGAGTCTGGGGCGACCGGCGCGCATATCCGCCCACTCCCCAAGGGCAGTTGTCTTGGCACCTACGAAGAAGTTCACGACCTGATGTCGGGTTACCTCGGGCTCGGCAGCGACCAGTTCGAGATGGTGCAGGGGTGGTTCCAGGACACGGTCGCGGCCGCGGCCGAGAAGGTCGGTCCGATCGCGGTGCTCCGTCTCGACGGTGACTGGTACGAATCCACGAAGGTGTGCCTCGAGGGTCTCTACGACAACCTCAGCCCTGGCGGTCTGCTCATCATCGATGACTACCACAGCTGCTTCGGCGCCAAGCGCGCCACCGACGAATTCCTTGCCACTCGGGGCGATACCAGCCCAGCTCTCCAAGACGATGGGAGCGGGGGCGTCGTCTACGTGAAGCCCACCGAGTTCTGACACCGTCGACTGGAACGAGGCTTGTCCAAGTGGACAGCTACCCAGCAACGAGCTCGCCGCCACTGCAGTCTTGGCCCTTCTCCACCGCTGTGTGGTCGAGGCCTTTGCAGTATCGGACCCGCCCCACGAAGCCACGGACCGCCTCAGCCTCGTGGGAGCTGAACCCGTACCATGATCGCGATGCCAAGATCGACACGTCTGGTCGTACACGATCCGACTCGCGAGGTCGTGCGCCGCCAAGCGGGATGGGGAGGTTCAGCGGAGGGTCATCATCTCGCGAAGACGTTAGTAAGGGTTGATCGATCAGGATTGACGTTTCGGGAGAACCGCCCGACCCGAGAAAGGACACTCTTGGTGAACAGAACGACCGGCACCGCACCAAGTCGAGGCCTGTATCTGCAGGTTTCGCACTCGTCTCTCACAGGTGCCAGCCGGATGATGAAGATCGGTGCGGCCGCCCAACTCAGCGGGCTCTTCCGAGAGACGCATTTGGTCGGAATCACTGACGGTTCAGAACCAACGCATGAGGACGTAGATGATGAACTCCGCATCGTGCGAATCCAAGCGCGGAGGTTCTTGGGCGGCCATCTCGGCACCCTTATGCGAGCGTCTCTTTGGTACTGGCGAGTGCTGACTCATTACCGTAAGGAGCCTGTGTCCTTGGTTGCGGCTCACAGCGTCTGGGTACTGCCCCTGTGCTGGGCCTTGAGCCGAGCGTCGAGAAGCAAACTCATATATAATGCTCACGAACTCGAGACGGAGACAATCACATTGGGGGGAGCTAAACGACTGGCGGCAAAAGCGATTGAGGTAAGGTTTATCAGATATTGCGCCCTGGTATCGGTCGTCAACGAATCGATCGCCGACTGGTACGAGCACCGCTATGGGCAGCCGCGGCCGACCGTTGTGGGCAACACGCCCGCCGTCGTGGCGGTTTCTGAGGACCTCCGGGAAAGACTGGGAGTCGCCCATGAAGCGATGCTCTACATCCACACGGGCAATCTGGTCATTGGGCGGAATATACCGCTCATTCTGACTGCTTTCCAGAACTCGCCCCATCATGTGGTATTCCTCGGGGATGGGCCATACCGCGCGGATGTTCTAGCCGCGCGCGAATTGAGCCCCAACATTCACTGGCTGCCCCCCGTGGAGCATGAACGAGTCGTATCTCATGTTCGAGAAGCAGACATCGGTTTGTGCCTGATCGAGATTGAACAGGATCTATCCGATCAACTGTCATCACCCAACAAACTGCTTGAGACATTGGCTGCCGGCATACCTCCGCTGTGCACGGACCTAATCGAGGCCAGGCGCCTGCTCGGGACGCAGGCGGATAAATGGATCTTACACGATCCGAAACAGGAGCTTGCTAAAGCGCTTGCACGTCTTGGCAAGTCGAACGTCGAGGATTTCAAACGCGGCTGGCCAGGGATAAAATCGTGGGCAGACGAGGTCGCCCCGCTCGTGCATGGCATCAAGCAGGTCATGCTTGCCTGTTAGGGCTCGAATAGAGGTGGCCGGAGTGCCGCGACAATGGGGGACGGCTGGGCTCGGATGAAAACCAGGCATGACCGGACGCTGAGAGCTGACCACAAAGTCTGGCTGCGTGCAAGCGAGAAAATGGTGAAGGTGGGCGATCAGCAGACGGTGCGCGGCACCCTCCACATCCCATTGGTGACATTAAGCGTTCTTGTGTACTGCGCCGTACTGCATCTGCTGTACCAGTACCAAGTTTCTCCGGCCTACTTCACGCGAGGGCTCACCTACCGGACGCCGGATTGGCCGCGCTATACCCTGGCAATATTCTTGGTCGCTGTGGTCGCTTGGTGCCTGCCCCGGCAATGCCGCAGAGCCTCTGACTACATGCAATGGTTCCCGTTTGTTATCGCTGGCGCTCCGAGCATACTGCTTCCGCAGTACATGCAGGCCCTCGACCGGGCCGATGCGTCATATCTAGCAGTGTCGGTGGCCGGCAGTCTGTTATTGTGCCGCGCTCTTACTTTCGGTCAAATCAATGCCTACAAGTTTCAGAATACGCCCGTTCGGAGGATATGGACGATCTTGGCTCTTGTGGCGCTCGCATTCTATGCGTACACCGCGGGAATTGCCGGCATCCCCCTTCGCTGGATCTCAATAGGGCAGGAGTATGAAGTCCGGTCCTCGTTTGTCGCGACCGTTGGTGGAACTCTTGTGCCGCGACTCCTGCCCTCGTTTTATAACGTGGTCAATCCCATACTCATGGCGCGCGGCCTGTTTGCCAAACGCCCCAAGCTGTTCTTGGCGGGCGCCGGAGGACAGCTGTTGATCTATCTTTGGGAGGGGCAGAAAAGCGTCTTCCTATCGATTCCCCTGACGATCGGACTGTACTTCGCCTTTCGAAATCGTGACCAGATATGCGGGTATGTTTTTCTGCTCGGCTCGAGTGCTCTCTCATTGCTTTCCTTGGCGCTCGTTCGACTGCAGTATGTGCCCGGATTGACTGACCTGTTTCTGCGCCGACTTACGGTAATTCCCGGTGCCATGACCGTCGCCTATGTTGCTGTCTTTCAGACTCGCGAAAAGAGCCATTTCGCCGAGCTTCGGCTGGGTAGCGCAAACCCGTCGTACATCACTAGCGAGCCTGCATTCGCAGTGGGACAGCTGTTCTTCGGCGACTCGTCCACCCACGCCAATGTCAATATCTGGGGTCATGGCTATATGAGTCTTGGATATGCGGGGATGTTCCTCATGGCCGCCATGTATGCTCTCGTTCTTCGTGTTCTGGATGCGAGTTCTGAGGGCCTCCCCACCGCCGTTGTCGGTGTGATCTTCGCGCCGTTGGCCTTGGTCGTCTCTAGTGCCAACCTCTTCACGGCTCTAGTGACACATGGATTGTGGGCGATGATGCTGATCTGCCTGTTCCTGCCGCGCAGTGGATGGAATTCGAAGGAAGATCATCCGAAGGACATGATGCACAACGCGAGAAGCGCAGAGAGTTGATGGCCTGGCATGGCTGGTGGCGCTCGCTTTCGCTGGGAGTGCGCCAGAGGATGCCAGAGGGTGGCTTCTTAGCGGGAGTGGCTGCCCTCATGACAGGAACTGCTGTCGCACAAGCTGTCCCCGTCCTTGCCGCGCCAGCGCTCACGCGCATCTACACCCCTGAGGACTTCGGTCTGTTGCTGATGTTCACCTCTTTGGTTGCTGTCATAGGGGTCGTAGCCTGCGCCAGGTACGAGTTGGCGATCGTGTTACCCGAGCATGACGACGACGCGTCAGCAATCTTTACGCTCTGTATCGCGAGCGCTGCGGCTGTGTCGTTGGTCCTGCTCGCCAGTTTCGCGATCGCGTCGCGGAGGGTTGCGATACTTCTTGGCAATCCGGCCATTGAGGATTGGCTGCTTCTTATCCCTCCGGTTGTCTTCCTCAGCGCGCTGTTCAGTGCTCTTACGTATGTCACGACGCGAGACCAACAATTCGGTCTCTTGGGGCGCGCCAGAGTGCTGCGAGCGGTGGCTGGAAACGGGTCCCAGGTTGCGCTCGGTCCACTCCTGCCCGGGGCATCTGGTCTCCTTGTCGGTAATGCAATCTCAAGTGGCGCTGCGATCGGGTCGTTGTGGCGGAGGGCGCGGGTGCGAGGAGCGCTGCGAGTGGCGAGCCCCCCCCAGATGCGGCGCCTCGCTATACGCTATTCCGACTTTCCTAAGTATTCTGTCGCGTCTGGTCTTGCTCAATCCCTCTCCCTGTTGGTTATTAGCATCCTGGTCACCCGGAACTACTCCGCTGACGTGTTGGGGCAGTTTTCGCTGGCTATCAGGATCTTCGCCGTCCCGATGACTTTAATTGCGGGTTCGGTGGGCCATATCTTCTTCCAGCGGGCCAGCAAGGAAGTCCAGCAGGCCCTTCCGTTGGGGCCGGTCTTCCGTAAGACGCTTCGCGTTCTGGCGTTAGTCACGGCTATGAGTAGTGGCGTGCTGTTCCTCGTTCTTCCCAGCCTGTTCGCCTTCGCCTTCGGCTCTGAGTGGCAAGAGGCAGGGGAGTTGGCGCGGCGCCTCTTGCCGGGTTTTGCTCTCCAGTTCGTCGTCGCCCCGTTGACGTTCACCATGCTCGTGCTGGGCAGGGTGCGACTAGGGCTCGTGGCCGACCTGGCGCTGCTGATCGGGGCGTCGTCCACGTTGTTGCTCGCCGCGTATGCAGGAGCCGGGGCGCTGGATGCGCTGTTCTGGATGTCTGGGGCCCAAGCGACCCTCTATATCGGCTACCTGCTACTGATGTGGCGGATCGTGCACCACAGTTCACCTAGTTGACCGCCGGACAGCGGGCCACCGTCCTCGGGCGGGCGGCAGTCTCTGGTGCGAGCGGTGGACCCAGATGAACTGGGTCCCGTGCGCTCACGCCCGCCATCGGCGGTGCTTGGCTACCTCCTCGACGTGCTGAGCGTAGGCAGGGTAGATGACTTCAGGGTTGAAGCGATGCTTGAACAGCTGCTTGGCGGTCTCGACTCGCGGAGGACTAGGCCCCCGCGCAACTCCTTCACGTAGGGCGCGTTCGCAGTCGTCGACGTCGCCCTCACGGTAGTGATCGAGCAAGTCGTGTGATCGGAGCAGCCGGCCGGTGACCCCGTCCAGGCTGCTGAGCACCGGAAGACCGTGGGAAAGGTACTCGCCAACCTTGTTGGGGTACGACATGAGAAAATCGGAAGTGTTGGGGTAGGGAAGGACGCCAACATCGGCCATGCCGAGGAGGCACGTGACTTCGGCCGCGCTTCGCCAGCCGATGAAGCTGACGTTAGGAGCCACTCTGGCCATCGCGTCGACATCGCTGGCCAAGTCTCCTGCGCCGGCGACTATGAGTCGGAACCCATGAACCTCGGAAATACGGCGTGCGGCCTCGACCACGGTTAGGATATCGCTGCGCCTCCCCAATGATCCTGCAAAGACTGCCCAAACTGATCCGGGCGGCTTCGGACCTAGCTCCAGGGTCAGGTGTCGGAAAGACTCTGCGAGTTCCCTGTCTGATGGCCGGCGTATGGGCGGAGCCAAAGGAAACGCGAGGTCCAGTGGTCCCCGGGATCGCGGGCCTCGCTCGAGCGCCCAGTCGACGAACTCGTCGGTTATGCCACACACTGAGGTAGCCTCCCGCACGACCTCAGACTGCAACCTTCTCCAGTGTCTGATCAGAGGAGCCCCCAAAATCCGGGCTCGTCCCAATTGTTGTGACACGATGTCCGGCCACTGATCTCTGAAGTCCACCACTGAGGGAATGCCGTGCCTGAAGGCAAAGTCAACACTCGCGTGCGCCAGTTCAATCGTCGGGTACCCAGAAACAATGACGTTGGGGCGAGTCAAAGCCTCGGCCTGACGGGAGAACGCTCGAGCGGCATCGCGGTGACTTTGGATGCGCTTGACCGACACGTTGCGCGCGAAACTGCGCGATGCCAGAAGGCGAATTTGAAATGACGGGTCCGCTCCGTCTAGATCGGATGGGGTGCGCTGGCGTCTGCGTTGGTGATTGAAAGACGGTGCCCAGTAGGTTACGTGGTGACCCCGTGCGACCAACTGCTCAGCGAGGATGCCCTGGCGCAGCAGCCTTGGTGGCCCGGGGTCGGTCGGGATCTCCTCACCGTTCTGCACGATCCATATCTCGAGACGACGTTGGCCGTCTGATGTGGGCGAAATTAGCTGAGACTCAATCATGCTGCATTGTGGTTGCCGACTGGTGGGAGCTCAAGACGCGACCGTATCCACGTATCAAAGGTGCAACTCGGGACTCCCATGAGTCCAATTCAGGGCACGCGGACTTGAACTCGGCTATGTCCTTCTTGCCCAGCCTCTCCAGAGTGCTGGGCAGCTCCATGGCAGGATCAGTAAGGATCCACCGGTCTGCGAAATGCCCGAGTAGTCGTCGGGCCTCTACCAAATTGGAACATAGGGGCGGGATCCCCGCGGCCAGGGATTCCATCAACTTGTTCGGCGAAGACAGTCGATCCGAAAGGCCGTGAGGCTCGATGAGGCAAAGCCCCACATCCGCCTCCTTGACATGGGCAACGATGAAATCCGGATCGACCGGTGGCAGCCAATGGATATTTGAGTGACTCCGGGACGCCTCAACAACTTTGTCACGCAGGTGGCCATCGCCTAGGAAAACGACGTGATGAGGACTGGCGGCAAAAGACTCCAGAATGAGCGGGATGTTGCGCGCTTCCACCAAGTTGCCAGTGTGAATGTAGAGCATTTCGTGCGCCGCTACACTTAGCTTGTCTCGTAGACGAACGTGAGCTTCGCGGACGACGGGCATATTCGGGACCACAAGGGGCCTCTCCACCGCGTATACCCTCTCGTACCAATCCGCGATGGATTCATTCACCACCGAGATCAAAGAGCAACTGCCGATGCACTTGGCCTCAATGAACTTGGCGAGCAGCTGTTTCAGCCCCGTCATGCGGTACGTCTCGGTCTCCAACTCGTGTGCGTTGTAGACCACCGGAGCACCGCTCGCCCTGCTGAGTAGCCAACACAGCGGTAACAACCAGACATTGTGGGCAGCGATGAGTGTGATCGGCTGACGTCGGTACCGAAGGAAGACCCGAGGCTGCCACATAAGGACCCGCAGAATCCGACCAAGATTGCCGCGCCGACTGGTGCCATGGACTCGGATTATCGAAACCCCTGGCCTCAATTCCTCCCGCTCGGGCAGACCTTGCCCCTGCACCCCCACAAGATGAGTCGCTCCAAAATAGCCCGAGGCGTGCACGCTCTTGGCGATCTTGAACATGCGACTTGCCTGCACGAGAGGGGATGCGTAGATCTGGACATAGATCCCCTCGGGAAGCCGATCTTTCTCAGTGCATCCTTCTCGTGTCATCGTCATGACCTTCGTTCCAGGGATTCCACCACGATGGGGAGAGAGATCCAATGCATACGAGTACGATCGCAACTCACGTAATTGATGATCACAGGCCTAATCGTCGGATCTGGGCGGCTATTGGGGCGATCGTGCTGGGCTGAAACGCTGGTCGCAGTCCAGGGTGTGTCGCGCGGCTGACAACGTCGTCCGCGGCAGTTAGTGAATCGGCCGGGACATATTGGCTGAGGTGTTCTGAAGAGGAAACTCCTCGCGCTGCGGCGCATCCTAGTGCACCTGGCATGCCGAACGATGCCGCTGGTGCTGTCATGCCTCGACACGACTGCGTCCTTTGCCGACGTGATGAGCTCGGCCTCGAATCGCCGCCGGCCTGCGGGTCGATCGGGTTCGCGAATCCTTCGGATCCTCGCTCGATCGACGGTGCGCCGTCCGACCAGGTGCGAAGAGGTCTCGCACGTCGTGGTCAGGCTCATGGCCGAAGCCGTGGAATTCGGTTGACCGTCAAGATCGCCTCGGAAAAGTCGATGTTCACCGCGTCGAGGTACCACTTGATGTTGGGGTACCGGGGCTGGTTCTCGATCTTCACCAAGCGAAGAGCCTCTTCTCGCGTGATCTCGCCCTCGCGGACCTGATTGCTGCGGAATGTGTCGTGCTCGGTGAAGCCGGCGACCGTGTAGTACACGTAGTTGTAGAACGCGGCCGTGCCGTCCCCGATGCGCCAGGTCGTGGTGGTGTCGGGTGCCCGTTCCCAGTCGTACGTGTCGAGCGTACTGTCGATCAGCTGCTCGTCCCAATGCCAGTAGTCGAAGACGTGGTAGTAGTCCGACTTCAGCTTGAAGCTGCGGTAGTACTCACCGGAGAACGTGTCCCACAGCGACGAGTTGAAGTAGCCAGGGCTCTGGGCCATCGCGCGCAGGCGTATGGACTGGTAGCGCAGCTGCTTCATTGCGCCATGGGTGTAGACCCGCTCCTCCTCGAAGTCGGGCGGGACTCCCAGGAAGCCGGACTTGAAATGGGTCACCTCGAGTGGGTTGATCCCCCACAGGTTGAGATCGACCCCCGTCTGCCGCTTCATCGTCTCGATGTGGCGGAAGAAGTGCTTGTCCCCGGCGGTGAGAATGCTGATCATCCCGAGATGGGGCGACTTCAGCCAGGCGCGCAAATTGTTCTCGATGTTCTTGCGCTTCTTGGTGATGTCGTCGGCCACGATGATGTTCTCGACGCCGAGCTCGGAGCACATCCGGGAGATGTTCCGTCGCCCGAGGTCGGTCACCATCCCCCAGTCGTACGTGTAGGTGACCGGACGCAGGTCGAGCTCGTTGACGATGAGGTGGAGCGCGTAGCAGCTGTCCCTCCCTCCGGAGAACGGCACGATGCATTCCGTTCCCTGGGCTCGGCGGTAGGGGGCGACGAGGTCGAAGAGTTCCTCCTTGGGGCGGGGCTGGTTGCGCGGCTTGTAATGGGTGCAGTAGTTGCACACCCCGTACTCGTCGAACCGGATGAACGGCATGGTCTCCGGAAGGATGCACCTCGTGCACCGGCGGAGATCCGGCTCGGGGTACTCGAGAAGTGACTCCTCGGCGCTCGAGAGCACGAGCGGAGGGATCAGGTTGGTCGCCCGACCGGTCCACTCCTTGGTCTCGATCGGGCCGGACTCGACCGGGATATCGATCGTGAGTGGTTCGCGGACCTGCTGGATGTCGTGGCACCCGAGCTGTTCGAGCGGGAAGCGCTCCGAGGCGAAGACCTGACCCGCATGGGTGTTGCCGAGGTAGAGACTGCCGTTGTTGCTGAAGAGCACGAGCTTGCCCAGCTCAGGGACAGCCATCGCGCAGGCGACGACACCCCGGCACTGGTCGAGAGCCTGCTGGGCCGCCCCCTCCGCGGTCGTCCCTCGGTCGAGCGCCTCGCGCACCAGCACCGTGATGATCTCGGTGTCAATCTCGAACTGTCGCTCCCGATCCCCCGACTGCCAGAGGGACTCGTGGTTCACCACGATCCCGTTGTGGATGACGGCGATGCCGTCACGCACGACCGGCTGATTGTCCGAGAGTCCGTTGGTGATCAGGCGGCTGTGCCCGAAGAACACGGTCCGTCCAGTCAGCGGGGCCTTCCTGAGCAGCTTGGTGATCGCGAAGTCGGCCTTGGCGGCGGTGTAACCGGTCCCGGTGTGCACGATCAGACCGCTGGAGTCGCGACCGCGGATCTGGGAGTGCCTGACGAGGAAGGAGAGATCCTTCCTCGTCAGCTCCTCAGAACCGATGTAGCCGAAGATGCCGCACATACGTCTCCCACAGGTAGTCGAATCAACAGGTGTGGCAATGGTCTCCCAGGACCCGTCTGGCAGCCATCAACCACCAGAAGGAGTCGTCGGACGCCCCAGGACCAGGTGCCGGACACCGGGTATCGGCGGCAGCGTCCCGCGCCCGTCAACGAGGACCTGGGCCCCCGGAAGGTCCGACTGGCTCAGGGTCTCGTACTCAGCATGGTCGGTGTGCAGGATCGCGGCGTCGGCGCCGGACCCGAGGGCGTGGGGTGAGAGGCCGAGGGCGCGGAGCTCGGCGTCCGAGTACAGCGGGTCGTGGACGGTGACGTGCGCCCCTCGTGCCTCGAGCGCCCGGACCACGTCGAACACACCCGAGAACGCGGTCTCCTTGACGCCGCCCCGATAGGCGGCGCCCAGCACGACGACCGTCGCACCCGACAGGTCGCCGTGCGCCTGCTCCAGCAGCGCCACCGCGTGCTCGGGCATGCCGGCGTTCGCGTCGCGGGCGGCGCGGACGACGGTGGCGTCCGGGTCGTTGGATAGGTAGAGACGCGGATACACCGGGATGCAGTGACCGCCGACGGAGATCCCGGGGCGGTGGATGTGGCTGAAAGGCTGTGAGTTGCAGGCCTCGATCACCTGATGGACGTCGATCCCGGCCTTCTCCGCGAAGAGCGCGAACTGGTTCGCAAGGCCGATGTTCACGTCTCGGTAGGTCGTCTCCGCAAGCTTGGCCATCTCGGCCGCCTCGGCGCTGCCAAGGTCCCAGACCCCGTTTGGCTTCGTGAGATCGGGCCGGCCATCGAACTCAAGGACCTCGCTGTAGAACATTGAGGCCGCCTTGGCTCCCTCCCCCGAGAGCCCACCGACCAGCTTGGGGTAGCGGCGCAGGTCCTCGAATACGCGTCCGGTCAGGACCCGCTCAGGCGAGAACACGACGTGGAAGTCCCGGCCCTCGGTCAGCCCGGATCGCTCAGCAAGGAAGGGAGCCCAACGCGTGCGTGTCGTACCGACCGGCAAAGTGGTCTCGTAGATGACGAGCGTGTCCGAGGTCAGGTTGTCGGCGATGTCTTGGGTGGCGCTGTCCATCCACCCGAAGTCGGGACGCCCGTCAACATCAACGAAGAGCGGCACCACGACGACCACCACGTCGGCGCTGGGAACCGCCTCGGCGTAGTTCGTCGTGGCTCGGAGGTGTCCCGAAGGGACCAACCGCTCGAGGTATGAGTCCAGATGCGCCTCTCCGGGGAACGGCGCTAGGGCGGCGTTGATGGTGTCGACGGTCGCTGCGTTGATGTCGACACCGACCACGTGGTGGCCCCGGCTGGCGAACTGCGCGGCGAGAGGAAGGCCGATCTTGCCCAAGCCGATAACCGCGATCTTCACTGCACATCCTTGAGGTCGATCGTGCAGGTCTTCTCTGCGGCTTCAATCATGGCTCGGGCCACTCGAACAGTCTGAAGCCCCTGCTCAAGGGTGACGATGTCGGAGTCCTTGCCCAAGACCGCGTCCCTGAACATCTCATGCTCAGTCCGGAGAGGCTCTGGTTTGGGGATGGCGTAGCGAATCATGTCGCCTTCCGATACACCGCGGAACTGCTGGAGACCAGACCACTCCGTGGGGACAGATCCGTTCGCGAAGTAGGTGAGGTCCGCTGTGAGTGTGTCAGCTACGAAGGCTCCGCGCTCCCCGGTCATGACGGTCATTCGCTCCTTGAGCGGAGATAGCCAATTCACTAGGTGATTAGTGATGGTCCCGCTGCTGAGTGACCCAACGGCGGCCACCAAGTCTTCGTGCTCGCGGCCGCTGCGATGGGCCGTGCGAGCCGAGATCGAGGTGAACCGCTGTTGGGTGACCCACGCAGTCAGATCGATGTCGTGGGTGGCAAGGTCCATAATTACCCCGACATCCGAGATCCGTCCCGGGAAGGGTCCTTGTCGCCGGGTGACGATCTGAAAAATCTCGCCCAGTTCACCCACTTCGAGGCGCTTGCGTGCGGACTGCAGAGCCGGGTTGTAGCGCTCGATGTGCCCAACCGCGCCAACCAACCCAGCCGTCTCGAAGGCCTCCACGATGCGCGTGGCCGAATCGACATCGTGAGCAACAGGCTTCTCGATCAGGACATGTACCCCGGCTTCCGCCAGGCGCAGAGCGACTTCCTCGTGGAATGCGGTAGGAGCTGCGACCGCGCAGTAGTCGATGCCGGCTGCGATGAGGTCCTCGACGCTCGTGAGGACTGCGCGGTGGCCGGACGCTCCATGGGGGTCGCCCTTCGGGTCCGCGACCGCGACGAGTTCGACGCCCTCCAGGCTTCCGAGCACGCGCGCGTGATTACGGCCCATCATCCCAAGGCCGATAAGGCCAGCTCGAAGATCCACCATGCTCAAGCTCCTGCCTCCGCGAGGGTGTTCACGGCCGCGACGATCCGCTCAAGCTCATCGGGACCAACGGACGGATGAATCGGAAGCGAAAGGCATTCCCGAGCGGCTGCCTCCGTCGCTGGCAACTCCACCGGGGCGCGGAAGGGGGCGAGTCTATGATTCGGAACCGGGTAGAACATGCCGGAGCCGATGCTGAACTCCTCGCGTAACGCCTTGGAAAGCCCGTCGCGGTCTTCAGGAACTCGGATCGTGTACTGGTGATAGACGTGTGTGGCCCCATCAGCCACCGGAGGGGTAGCGACGTTTTCCAAATGCGCGTCCAGAAACGCAGCGTTCTCCTGGCGCTGCTTAGTCCACGCGTTGACCTTGGTGAGCTGGACGCGGCCGATGGCAGCGTGGATGTCGGTCATGCGGTTGTTGAATCCGACGATCTCGTTTTCGTATTGCCGTTCCATGCCCTGATTGCGGTACATACGCATGAGTCGCTCGAGTTCGGGCGTAGCGACTGAGACCATGCCACCCTCGCCCGATGTCATGTTCTTGGTCGGGTAGAGCGAGAACATCGCGAACGACCCGAAGCTCCCGACGGGCTGGCCATCGAGCGAGGCACCGTGTGCCTGCGCGGCGTCCTCGACGAGATGGAGGCCGTGCTCGTCTGCGATCTCCTGCAGTGCTGGCATGTTGGCGGGGTGACCGTAGAGATGCACCGGCATGATCCCGACCGTCCGCTCGGTGACCGCGGCGCGGACCGATTCCGGATCGAGGCAGAAGGTAGCGGGGTCGATATCCGCGAACACGGGGGTCGCTCCGGTGAGAGCGACCGAGTTGGCCGTGGCCGCGAAGGTGAAGGAGGGGACGATGACTTCGTCCCCTGCCTTCACGCCGGACGACAGGAGACCGAGGTGAAGGCCTGAGGTGCCGGAGTTGACCGCGACGCAGGCCCTGCCCAGACCGAAATGCTCGCTGAACTCCTGCTCGAAGGTCGCCACCTCTGGACCTTGGGCCAGCATGCCGCTGCGCATGACACGGTCGACCGCGGCGCGCTCTTCGTCGCCGATGAGTGGCTTCGCTGGTGGGATGAAGTCGCTCATCCGTTTCCCCCGTCTCGGATCAGTGTGTTGTCGTGCTCGCGGTAGGTCTCGCCCGTCTGCGGGCACCGCCATGACCCTTCCCCCGCTTGTTCGAGCGGATGGCCAGCTCGCCCAACCCAGCCGATCTGCTTCGCCGGCGTGCCTACGACCAGCGCGTGATCCGGCACATCCCGTACAACCGTGGCGCCAGCAGCCACGAGGGCCCAGGCGCCGATCGTCACGGGCGCGACGCAGACTGCTCGGGCTCCGATCGAAGCGCCGGTCTTGATGGTCACACCCACCGGCTCCCAGTCCGACGTCGACTTCAGTTCACCTTCGGGAGTAACTGCCCTCGGGAAGGTGTCGTTCGTGAGGACCGCAGCCGGACCGATGAAGACCCCCGGGCCGACTTCAGCCGGCTCGTAGACGAGCGCGTAATTCTGCACCTTGCAGTTGTCCCCCATCCGGACGCCGCTGCCGACGTAGGCTCCCCGGCCGATCACGCACGACTTCCCGATGCGGGCGTCGTTACGGACCTGCGCGAGATGCCACACGCGAGTGCCTTCGCCTAACTCGGCCGACACGTCTACGTCAGCCGAGTCCGAAATATGAACCGTCAAAGCCTCGTGCCCCCGGTCGAAAGATCCCACTGAGCGTAACCGTTGTGCCCGCGAGTCAGCAGCGACCAGGCTAAGCGACGGGCGCCCGGGCCAATAAACTCAGTGGCCGCCGGTCGGACATGCGGCTCAGCTGCCGGTGTTGATCATGCCGGCGCCGACGGTGACACCGGTCGCTTCGTCGATCAGGATGAACGAGCCGGTGGTTCGGTTCTTCGAGTAGGGGTCGCAGAGCAGCGGCACGGTGGTGCGCAGCTGGACGCGGCCGATCTCGTTGACGCCGAGCTCCTTGGTCTCCTGGTCGCGGTGCAGGGTGTTCACGTCGAGACGGTACTGGATGTCCTTCACCAGCGCACGGCCCGTCCGCGTGGTGTGCTTGATGGCCAGCTTCTGCCGGGGCTTGAGCGGTGCGGTGGTCATCCAGCAGATCATCGCGTCGATGTCCTGGGAGGGCTTCGGCGCGTTCTGCGGGCGGGCGAGCATGTCGCCGCGGGAGACGTCGACGTCGTCCTCGAGGCGGATCGTCACGCTCATCGGCGGGAACGCCTCGTCGATCTCCTTGTCGAAGAGGTCGATCCCGGCGATCTTGCTGGTCATGCCTGAGGGGAGCGCGACGACCTCGTCGCCCGGCTTGAAGACGCCGCCGGCCACCTGGCCGGCGTACCCGCGGTAGTCGTGGAACTCGTCCGACTTCGGGCGCACGACGTACTGCACCGGGAAGCGGGCGTCGACCAGGTCGCGGTCGGAGGCGACGTGGACGTTCTCCAAGTGGTACATGAGCGTGGGGCCGGAGTACCAGTCCATGTTCTTCGACCGCTCGACGACGTTGTCGCCCTGCAGCGCCGAGATCGGGATGACCTCCAAGTCGGGGACGTTGAGCTTGGTCGCGAAGGCGGTGAACTCGCGGTGGATGCCGTCGTAGACCTCCTGGGAGTAGTCGACGAGATCCATCTTGTTGACCGCGAGCACCAGGTGGGGGACCCGCAGCAGCGACAGGATCACCGCGTGCCGGCGGGACTGCTCGGTCAGGCCCTGGCGGGCGTCGACCAGCACCAGCCCCAGGTCGGCGGTGGAGGCGCCGGTGACCATGTTTCGGGTGTACTGCACGTGGCCGGGGGTGTCGGCGATGATGAACTTGCGCTGCGGGGTCGCGAAGTAGCGGTAGGCGACATCGATGGTGATGCCCTGCTCCCGCTCCGAACGCAGGCCGTCGGTCAGGAGCGCGAGGTCGGTGTAGTCGTAGCCGCGGGACTGGCTGGTGGCCTCCACGGCCTCGAGCTGGTCCTCGAAGATCGCCTTGGAGTCGAGCAGCAGACGCCCGATCAGAGTGGACTTGCCGTCGTCGACCGAGCCGGCGGTGGCGAAACGAAGCAGGTCCATCAGAAGTAGCCTTCCTTCTTGCGGTCTTCCATGGCCGCCTCGGAGAACCGGTCGTCACCGCGGGTCGCGCCGCGCTCGGTGACCCGCGCGATCGCGACCTCCTCGATGATCTCCTCGATCGTGGACGCTGTGCTTTCAACGCAGCCGGTCAGGGTCAGGTCGCCGACGGTGCGGAAGCGGACCGTGCGCTCCTCGACGGTTTCGCCGGGCTTGCAGGGGTTGAACTCCGACTCGGTCAGCAACATCCCGTCGCGCTGGAACACGCGGCGCTGGTGGGAGAAGTAGATGCTCGGGATCTCGATGCCCTCGCGGCCGATGTAGTCCCACACGTCGAGCTCGGTCCAGTTCGAGATCGGGAAGATCCGCATGTGCTCGCCCTCGTGGAGGCGGCCGTTGTAGAGGCTCCACAGCTCGGGACGCTGGTTCTTCGGGTCCCACTGGCCGAACTCGTCGCGGTGGGAGTAGACGCGCTCCTTGGCGCGGGCCTTCTCCTCGTCGCGGCGGCCGCCACCGAAGGCGGCGGTGAAGCCGTTCTCCTCGATCGCGTTCAGCAGGGTGCCGATCTGGAGTCGGTTGCGGGAGGTCTTGCCGTCGTCGACGACCACGCCGTCGGAGATCGCCTGCTCCACGCTGGCCACGATCAGCTTCACGCCCAGCCGGCTCACCCACCGGTCGCGGGTCTCCAGCACCTCGGGGAAGTCGTAGCCGGTGTCGACCTGCAGCACCGGGAAGGGGATCTTCGCCGGGTAGAAAGCCTTCTCCGCCAGACGCATCATCACAATGGAGTCCTTGCCGCCGGAGAACATCAGCACCGGCTTCTCGAACTCCGCCGCGACCTCGCGGAAGATGTGGATCGACTCCGCCTCCAGCTCGTCGAGCTGGCTCAGCCGGTAGTCAACATGCGTGGTCATATGTGGGCGGACCCTCTCGTCAGCGAACCAGCGGTCATGCTACCCCCGGCAGGCGTTCCCGCGGCTCTGGCGTCCTGGGGCGGCGTCCTGCAGCAGGCAATGCGCTGGTTAGCCCGGCCACGCGAGTCCGAGATCGAGCGTGGAAGACGGAGACAGTGCTGGGCGACTCTGCGGCGAGCAGGGTCGGCGCTGCCGACCCTCCGCGACTCGGCGAACGGCGTGATGGCCGGTCCCAGTTGAGTCAGTCACTCGTCCTCGCGGTCCTGGCGATCGGCCGCATCCGTGTTGTCGAGTCCCTCCCGGTCAGTATCGTCACCAACCTTATTTGCGTCTCGGCTGCCGTGCTTCTGGTGGTGCTGTGGTTCGAGACGGTGTGACGGGGGTTCCATAACGGGCGGCGCCGTGGGCCGGCTGGACGCCAGATGCAGCAAGACGGCGACGAGGATGCCGATGAGTCCGATGACGGGACCAGCAGCCGGGTCCCTGAACATGCGCAGCACGAGGGGCGCCGCGCTGGGCGCCTCACGCCGGAGATCCTCAGCGAGCACGTCAAGGTCGGGGACCGGGGACGCCCTAACGGCCTCCTGCAGAAGGCGGGCGGCGGCCAACAGGTCTTCGCGTGACGCGTACCGAGGTGAGTGTTGGAGTATCTCGTCGATGATTGTGTAGCTGCCATCCGGGACTTGCCCCGTGCCGCCGCAATTCGGGCACGGTCCAGCAGTGCAACCCGTCATGAACGCCTGCGCCTGGTCTCCAAGGGCCATGCCGCTGCGGAAGATCGTGCGGCAGCTCTGGCACACGGCGGGTAGCTGCATTAGTTGCCCCATGCCGGTGGAAGCTAGAGCACCTCCCGATGCCCGTCCACCTTGCCCGGGCGTGGTGAGCAGATTGCCACCTGCCTTTCGCGGGTTGAGCTCGGCCGCGGGAGGCGGAGATTGAGCGTGGAATGCGACGGAATGGTGCTGGCTAAATGCCGCATTAGTGCCGCGCTGCGGGGAGTAAAGCATCGCCTGCTGCAACTACTCGGACGACGTCGACCGACCACGCGACGGCATCGGTGCTGCTCGTTAGGGTCGGGGGATGCGCGTCCTGACCGTCTGCATCGGCAACGTGTGTCGCCCTCCGCTCATGGAGCGGCTGCTACGCGACCGGCTGCCGGCGGACATGACCGTGGAGAGCGCAGGGGTCATGGCGATGGCGGGGCACCCGATGGAGCCCAATGCCCTCGCGGAGCTCGTCCGGTTCGGCGGGGCGGCCGACGACTTCGTGGCGCGCCAGCTGACGGAGCGGATCGTCGCCGGTGCAGACCTCGTCCTCACCGCGACCGCTGCGGTGAAGGCGCGAGTGCTTGGAGAAGCGCCGGGCGCGCTGCGGCGTACGTTCACATTGCTGGAGTTCGCCCACCTCATCGATCAAGCGCCTGCCGACTTAGCCACCGCCCAGGACGTTGTCGCGTGGGCCGGGGCCAACCGGTCACGCGCAGCCGGGAAGGACGTGGACATCGTCGACCCGATGGGCGGGCCGCCCGAGGTGCACCGCGAGGCCGCGGATCTCATCGACCGGGCGACGGCAGGTATCGCGGCCGCGTTCGGGCGAGAGCAGACGGCATCGTTCACCGACTGAGCTCCTCGCCAGCCGATCAGTCGGTTCTACGATGAGGGCGACCTACTGATATTCGGGAGATCTCTTGCGACTGCTCGTGACCGGTGGGGCCGGGTTCATCGGCAGTCACTACGTCCGCACGCTGCTCACCCACGCGTGGGACATGGACCGCCCCGACGGCGTCGTCGTGCTGGACAAGTTCACCTATGCCGGCAACATCGCGAACCTCGAGTCGGTCCTCCGCAACCCACGGCTGGAGGTCGTGGAGGGCGACATCCTCGACCCGGTCCTGGTCGGCGAGTTGCTGTCATGCGTCGATGCTGTCGTGCATTTCGCTGCGGAGTCACACGTCGACAGGTCCATCCTCGGCGCGGCCGACTTCGTGATGACCAACGTCGTCGGCACCCAGACGTTGCTCGACGCGGCCCGCCAGTACGGCATCGACAAGTTCGTGCACGTCTCCACCGACGAGGTCTACGGGTCCATCGAGAACGGCTCGTGGACCGAAGACGAGCCACTGCTGCCGAACTCGCCGTACTCCGCGTCCAAGGCCGGCAGCGACCTGATGGCGCGCGCCTACCACCGCACGCACGGCGTACCGGTGTGCATCACGCGGTGCTCCAACAACTACGGGCCGTATCAGTTCCCGGAGAAGGTCATCCCGCTGTTCGTCACCAACCTGATGGATGGTCAACCGGTGCCGCTCTATGGGGAGGGGCTCAACCGGCGCGACTGGCTGCACGTCGATGACCACTGCCGGGCAATCCACCTGGTCCTGACCCGGGGGACAGTCGGCGAGGTCTACAACATCGGTGGGGGGACGGAGCTGAGCAACCGCGAGCTGACGGGGCTGCTCCTCGAGGCATGCGGGCGTGATTGGGACATGGTCGAGCAGGTGCCGGATCGTCTCGGGCACGACCTGCGCTACTCGGTCGATCACTCGAAGATCAGCCGCGAGCTCGGCTACGAGCCGCAGGTGGCGTTCGAGCAGGGGCTGGCGGAGACGGTCGAGTGGTATCGGACGCGTCGGGACTGGTGGGAGCCGTTGAAGGAGCGGGCGGGGCTCGGGTAGCCGGGTCTCGACCCTTCGAGACGGTCGCTGCGCTCCCTCCTCAGGACAGGCACGCTCGACCGCCGGGTCGCTTCGCTCGCTCCTTCGGACAGGCAGGCTCGACCGCCGGGTCGCTTCGAGACGGTCGCTGCGCTCCCTCCTCAGGACAGGCAGGTTCAACCGGCGGGGGCCGAGCAACAGTAAAAATGCAGTAACAGCTCTTACTAGCTCTAAAGTTATGTAGAGTACTGTCGTGAAAGGTTCACGCGCTTACCTGCCTGCCACTCAAGCCGCGGTCGCCGCCCTCGGAGCGCAGATCGGTGCCGCGCGGCGGGAACTGGGGTGGACCGCAGCGCAGCTCGCCGAGCGGATCGGCGTCTCCCCGCCGATCGTGACTCGGATCGAGAAGGGGTTCCCCGGCACCGCGGTCGGGACAGTGCTCGAGGCCGCTATCGTGTGCGGGGTGCCGCTTTATGGCGTCGAGGCAGCCGAACTACCGCAAGTCGCCGAACGGGCCCGGACCCGACTCGCCTTGCTGCCCACCCGAGTTCGCAAGCGGGCAGTGAGCATCGCCGATGACTTCTGAAGCACATGGAGCACCCGACCGCGCCTACGTGTGGGTGTGGCTCCCCGGACGCGACTCACCTGTCGTTGCTGGAGTGCTCGTGCGGACCGCAAATCGGTACCACGACCAACCGGTATTCGCCTTCAGCTACGCGCGCAGGTACCGCGATCGCTTCGAGGCGGTGCCCTTGTTCGGTCCCGAACTGCCGCTGCGGCCCGGTGTCTTCGACCCCACCGAGCCAACCCGGCTGCCATCAGGCGCGATCCGCAGTCCGCTGCCGCTCGCCGGATGCCTCCGCGATGCCGCCCCAGATGCCTGGGGGCGGCGGGTGGTGAACATGCGGTTCTCGCGGGACCCAGACGTGCCGCTCGATGAGCTCACCTATCTACTCGCCTCCGGAAGCGATCGAATCGGCAACCTGGACTTCCAGGCCGGGCCCGATGAGTACAAGCCGCGCGGCGGGGCGGCGACTCTCGAGCAGCTTGTTGCTGCGGCTGACCTGATCGAGCGCGGCGAAGAGCTGCCCGCCGACCTGGCTGCGGCGGCAGGGCACGGGACGTCCATAGGGGGAGCGCGGCCCAAAGCGCTGCTGGAGGACCAGGGCAGACACCTGATCGCCAAGTTCTCCTCCAGCACTGATGTGCGTCCGGTGGTCAAGGCGGAGGCGGTCGGAATGCTCCTGGCGGGCCGTGTCGGCGTCGAGGTCGCGCCGGTGGAGGTGGTGCGCGCAGCAGGCAAGGATGTGCTGCTGGTCGAGCGCTTCGACCGGCCGGGCCAGGGCACACGCCGCGCGGTCGTCTCTGCCCTGACGGTGCTCGGTCTGAACGAGCTCGAGGCGCGGCACGCGAGCTACGCCGACCTTGCCCAGTCGGTGCGCTACCCCGGTTGGAGGGAGGTCGGGTCAACGCTGCGCGAGCTCTACGTGCGGCTGGTGCTCAACGTGTGCATCGGCAACACCGACGACCACCTGCGCAACCACGCTGCATTCTGGGACGGGGAGCTGCTCACGCTCGCTCCGGCGTACGACCTCGTCCCCCAGCCACGGACAACCTCGCCGGCAAGTCATGCGATCGCCCTGACCAGCGATGGTGAACGCGCCAGCCAACTGCGTGTGTGCCGGCGGGCTGCGGCACAGTTCCATCTTTCGGCGTCCGACGCCGACGACGTCATCGACCATGTGGTGAGCACCATTCGAGCCGAGTGGGACGACGTGTGCGATCAGGCTGGCCTGACGCGGACTGAGCGGGACATGTTGCTCGGTCGCGAGGTCCTCAACGACGACATCTTTTACGACTTCGCGTAGTCAGCGGGCGGCCTGATCCGTGGGGGAGCAGGTGCCGGCACATCGCGCGGCCAGTCGATGCCGATGGCAAGATCCAGCGGATGCACTTCGCGCTCGCGATCGGGGAGGGCGTGGAGCAGAGGTAGGCGACCGTCGTACGGTCCTCCAGCGCGAGGAAGCCGTGGCTGAGGCCCTCGGCGAGGTAGACGCCTTACGGAGAGAGACGGATCGATTGGTATCGGACCGCCGCGATTCGGTGCTAGGAGAGCGGCGCGGCGCCCGGGCGGAGTCTCGAAAGCCCTCGACCGCGGAGGGTGGCTTGACCGCCCGCGCGCCGCTATGAGTCCTCGGTGTCGATGAGGCCCAGCGACGCGCCATGCTCGCGGAGGAAGTCGCGCAGATAGGGCAGGGCATAGTCCACCCGTCCGCGAGCAGTCATGTCGATCATGCCGGCGTCCAGCAGGCGGAGTCGATAGACGTTGGCGTACTGCGGGATCACTCCCATGCGCTTGATGATGTCGGACATCCTGCTTGGACCCTCGTCGCGGCTCATCGCCATGAGGAAGGTCTTGTCCACGTCGGACAGGTCGTTCAGAGCGGTCTCATGCACCAGGCTCCCGAGCCTGCGGCGAGCCGCGACCACGGCCTTCTCTGCGTCGGGCGTCGTGATGTGCCGGTCGTCGCTGGCGCGCCACAGGTTATAGCCGACAAGCTGGATGAGGAACGGGTAGCCCTTCGTACCTTCCGCCGCCAGTCGGTTGGCTGCGGGATCGATGGTGCGGCCATTCGTCGTGATCGTCTCAACGATGGCGTCGTGCACCTCGTCGATCGCGACGTCCTTGAGGACTCTCTTGTCAGCTCGCCGCAGAAACGTGAGTACGTCGTCTGACAAGAGCCCCGATACAGCCGAGGGCAGGCCCGCCATGACCAAGGCGAACTCCCGTTGCTCGCGGATGAGGTGCTGGGTGAGGGCAGCAACCGTCTTGAGGTCGTCACGAGCGGAGGCATGCACCTCGTCGATCGTGAGGAGCAGTCCGGAGCCCCGGGTTTCCAGCTCGTCCAACAGCGCGTTGATCCGTCGGCGCAAACCGACCTCGAGTTCGGGAGTCGGTTGCGTGGTCACACCTCCGACAGGCGACGTGAAGCCGGTCAGGCGGCGCTTCGGTCGAGGGTTGCGCTGCTCGATCATGTGCTGGACATGCTCACCGAGCCGACCGGTGAGCCCCGAGAGAGCAGTTTCGGAGATGTAGAGCCAACCCGCACGAAGGGCGATCTCCTCGACCTCGTTGAGCATGACGGTCTTGCCTACGCCTCGTGCCCCGGTGAAGATGGTCAGACGACCCGGCGCGCCGGGACCTTCTTGCAGCGCATGGGTCATGTCAGCGATGTCCGACTGCCGTCCCACGAGGAGCAGGGGCGGCGAACCAGCTGTGGGCTTGAACGGGTTCGCTTGCGCGGTGCCCTTCTCGTTTTTCTTATCGGTTTTTATTCTTTTTTATTTAAGATCTCGCAAGGGCGCGGGCGCGGCGGTCTTGGGGACAGCCGGGGCCGGTGTGGTGCAGCCCTCCGCCAGGATCGGGCCATCTATCACCACACCAACGTCGCGACCGGACCTGCCGAGCCGCTCTCCCGGCGTTGCCGAACTCGGCAGCCTTTCAAGCCCCTCAGCTCAGTCTCTGAGCGACGCCACCCAGCCTCGGCACGCGGCGTACTCGGGGAGGAGGCCCTGGCCGCGGGCTTCGGCCAGTGTGGGGGCGGCCTGGTCCTTGGGGGAGAGCAGGTGCGGCCCGTCGAGCCGGGGCCAGTCGATGCCGATGGCGGGGTCCAGCGGATGCACTTCGCGCTCGCGATCGGGGAAGTAGGGCGTCGAGCAGAGGTAGGCGACCGTCGTACCGTCCTCCAGCGCGAGGAACCCGTGCCCCAGGCCCTCGGCGAGGTAGACGGCCCGACGGTTTTGCGCGTCCAGCCGCACCCCCTGCCACTGACCGTAGGTGGGCGACCCGACGCGGACGTCCACGACGACGTCGAGGATCGAACCGGTGATACAGGTGACGAACTTGGCCTGCCCGGGCGGCACGTCGGCGAAGTGGATGCCGCGCAGTGTGCCGGCGGCGGAAACCGACATGTTGGCTTGGGCAAGTGTGAACGCGTGGCCGGTCGCCTCGATGAACCGGTCGGCCCGGAACCATTCCAAGAATGCGCCCCGCTCGTCGCCATGGATCGTCGGGGTGAACAGGTGGGCACCCTCGATGCTGAGCGGTTCGACGCGCATGGGCGCCAACGCTAGACCAGTCGTTGGACGTGCGCGCGTCGCAGGTGGGATGCGTTGGCCCCAACCTCTTTCATCTCGGGAGGAGCCCTTCTTCGTAGGCGTACGCGAAGAGGCTGTCGCCGGAGTCGACGGGCAGGAACATGCCCGTTGCGAGGAGGTCGTCCACCACTCGGGCAGCTCGGACGCGGTCCTCTTCGAACAACGTGAGGTAGGCCTCGATAACCAGCCACAACGTGTCGTGATGCGGGACGTTCCTGAGATCGGCTTGTGCGATCGCATGCCTGTCGTCCAAGAGAGCGGTCAGGTTGCGGTGGAATGCGCAGGCTATGACTGCACATTCGCCCAAGTGCTCACGCTCGTCCCCGCCCATCGCAGCTTTGACGAGGAGTTGGGTGAACTCTTCGTCTTCGGTGAGCACGATCAACTCGGCCCAAGGGGAGTCACGAAGACGGGGTATCCCTGCATAGCGCACTCGGCCCGCCTGCAGCTCGAAGTCCACGTCGGTGGGCACCAGGATGACTCCGCCTGGCGCGAGGTCGCGCAAGATGGCGGAGTGTCCGGCACGACACAGATGGGTGTAGACGCTGGTGTCAGTCACCCACCGGCGCGCTTCAGGCATCCGCAGACCCACGGGGGTGGTCGGCGAAGGCAGAACGCAGATCTTCGAGTGCGAGAGGTTCGATGTCCGGGAGATCGTCCGGCGTCAGTAACCCGCGCAACAGTTCAAGCACTCTGGCCTCGGTCAACTTGGAGGAGGTGAAACCCCTCAGGCAGGCCGCAACGAATGTCGGGGAGAGGTAGGGTGCTTCCAGTTCATCAGTCCAGGAGAGTTCGAGTCGCAGATAGTCGCCAGACCGCGGTTCGTGCTTGCTTAGCTGTTGGCGTTGCTCCCCCGAGATGAGTTGTAGGTTCCGCAGGTGGGAGATGGTGGCGGTCCAACTCAATCGGAAGACAACCCCGACAGCCAGCGCGCGGTCACGTAGGGGCCAGTCCTCGTGGCGCCGCCACACCGAGAGCACGCCTGCGCGAGGTGCCAAGAAGTAAATGGCGAACGAGTTGATCATCCGTTCGCTTTCGCGTGTGGCTTCTCTGTCGTAGGCGTCGCCGAAGACCCAATGCCCGAGCTCGTGAGCCAGGGTCATCCGCCGCCTGCCAGATCCGGAGTCGCCGTTGATGACGGCAGCGCCTAGCGAGCCTACGTCGGCAGAAACCTCGATACAGGCGCCATCAGGACCGGTTGCGCCGAGCGCTGCGGCGAACGTGTGAAGCCCGAGCCGCTCGCTCGTGCGACCTAGATCGTCGATGGGAGCAGTGCCGCCCAAGTCCAGGGACTCGCGCAGTCTCGTCGCGATCAACTCAGCCTGCTGGTGGTCCTGCGGGACTCGGTCGATCGGCAAGTGCTGCTCGGCTGGCCTCAACAGGCCAACGGTCATGAGCATGCGCACGTCGGAGGCGAACTGATCGATCTCGACATCTAGCGCTCTTGTCGAGTCATGAGCAGATCCTGGCGCCGATCGTCGACTCACCGCCGCCGGCACTGGCGGCTCTACGAAGTAGGACAGGGGTCGGCCGAGCGCCCGAGCGATCCGCACAAGCTCGGGCACCTTCAGGTTGCGCTCGCCCTTTTCGAGCAAGACGATGGCCGTCCGGTCCAGCCCTACCGCGCGAGCAACGCCATCCTGCGTCATCCCCGCGAGGTCGCGCGCCTCCGCGAGTCGCTGCCCCAACGCTGCCTTGTCCATATGTGGGATTTTCGCACACTCCGGTCTTGGTTGGTCGATTGTCGAGGTTCAGGACCGCTCCCGTCGCCGGTCCCCGCGCTCGAGAGTCGGTCGCGTACCGGCCCGTAGGCTGGCGCCGTCGTCGAGGTTGAAGGGGTGGATGGGTGCGCTGGCTGCTCACCGGGGCGGGTGGGATGTTCGCTGCCGACGCGTTTGCGCTGCTGTCGGGGCGGGGGCATGCCGTCGTCCCTGTGGGGCGGGCCCAGCTCGACATCACCGACGCGGACGCCGTCGCCGAGGCGGTCGATGGGTTCGACGTGGTGCTGAACGCGGCAGCGTGGACCGCCGTCGACGACGCCGAGACCGAGGAGGCATCCGCGTTCGCGGTCAACGCGGTCGGGCCGGCGCTGCTCGCGCGTGCCGCTCGGGAGGCTGGCGCTCGGATCGTGCAGATCAGCACCGACTACGTCTTCTCCGGGACTGCGTCAGCGCCCTATGAGGTGGGTGCGGCGCCCGGGCCGCGATCGGCGTACGGGCGGACGAAGCTGGCCGGCGAGTGGGCGGTGCGTGCCGAGCACCCCGACGGGCATCTGGTGCTGCGGACCGCGTGGCTCTACGGAGCCGGTGGCGCGTGCTTCCCGAAGACGATCGCCCGGGTGGCGCGCGAGCGAGGCACTGTGTCGGTTGTTGCGGATCAGGTCGGGCAGCCCACCTGGACCTGGGATGTCGCCGATCTGGCTGAGCGGCTCGTCTCTGCGGGGGTCCTCGGTGTGCATCATGCGACGGCGACGGGGCAGGCGTCGTGGTTCGAGTTCGCTCAAGTGGTGTGCGCGTCGGCCGGTTTGGGCGCCTCGGTTGTGAGCCCGACTACGAGCGCCGCGTTTGCTCGGCCTGCGCCGCGGCCGGCGTACTCGGTGTTGGGGCACTCCTCGCTGCGTGCGGTGGGTGTCGAGCCGATTGGGGACTGGCGGGGGCGGTGGGAGGTTGCCTCCGGTGACGTGCTGCGCGCAGTCACCGACGACGGCGAGGCGTAGATCGGCGGGTCGGCGGCTCAGGACATTGGGCGGACGGTGACCCGCATCCGCGCAGCAATGCCGTAGAGCCACTCGCTGTCTGCGGGAGTTGCGAACACGCGCACCTCCGGGTCGCCGGGTATCGGGTAGAGCTCATGACCCCCTACCCGGTCCCCGAAGAGGCAGAACGCCCGGACACTGTTGAGTTGGCGCGACATCCAGCAGACGCCGTCAGCCCCCGCGGTATGGGCTGCCAACGCCCACGACACCGTGAACGGGTACTGGTCAGCATCCGTGTCGGTCAGCTGCCGCGCGTGGATGCCGAACCGCCGCAGGCCATCGGAGTGCAACTGCACGAGCCCGAGGTCACGCGTTACTCGCAGCGGGGTCAGCACCTTGCCGGACCACGAGGCGCGCGAGAGGTGAGCTCCGGGTACGGCGTCATGCAGTACCGACTCGTGCACCGCCGCCACTGGTGTCGCCGCGGAGTAGTGCACAGGGACGATGGGGTCGCCGAAGAACGACCAACGCATCGGCGTGCCGTGGCCGGGGTTGAACGCCGAGCCGTCGTTGACGGTGCCGTCCGGAAACCGCGGCTCGTGCACGCGGTAGAGGCGAGCGCCCGCGGGGAGTGTCTCCCATAACGGGTCGAAAGGCTGCGGGGGATCTGGAACAGTTCTGCCGGTCACCAAATCCCCGCTACCTCGTCCGTGACGACGTCCAAGACGAGGCTGCGGTCACCTTCCTCGAGTGCCTCGATCGGGCTGCGCCGGCCGAGAGCTCCATGGGGAGCGGCGAGCCAGAGGATGATGTCTTCGTCCTCCCAGCCAGCGGCTCGGAGAGGGGCGACGAGGTCGATCCATCCGGAACGAAGTCCTCGCTGATCGAACTGGAAGCGCGGGTAGAGGACCTTCCGGCCACGCCGGTAACCCACCAAGCCCTTTGCCCGAGCTTTGCTGGCCACTGACCTGGATGTCGGGGATGCGCCCACGAGGTCTGCATACTGCCCGGCGTCTAAGGTGCCGTAGCGCTCTTGGATGTCACGCCAGGCCTGATCGACCATGGCGACCTGAGCCGCGGTGGCGGGTCCGACAGCCTGCGGCTGGTTGGCCACCGCATCTGTGACATGACGCAGCACCTGCTCCCGGACGGAGAGATTCTCCAAGAGCACGACGACGTCGGCCAGGCCGCCAGGCGAGCGCGCGAGGTGGTCGAGCAGGTGGACAAGATGGGTGGTCTTCCCCGCGCCTCGGCCAGCGGCCGCGGTCGCCGATGTGTGGGCGTCGCCCAGCGACTTCTCCTCCGATTGAGTCGCGGCGTCGAGCAGTCCGGAGATTGCTTGGCGCAGGTCCTCTGCCGCCACCTCGGGGACACCAGCGGGCAGCTCGATGTTGATGGTGGTCATGTGCACCTCGATGGAAACAAAGACACAGTCTATGTGAACTGTTTCTAGTGTATCGGTTCTCGTCGCGACACGGTGAGGTCCATTCGGCTGGCTGGAGTTCCTCAGCGAGGACGAACACCGCTCTTCGCCGAGGAGTTTTCCCGCACTGCCCGCGCATGCGCCGCCGTCGGCAACTTCGCGCGACTCGCGATCGAGGTCGCGAATTGGCATGAAACAGCAATCGCCTACTCGCTTGGGGTGGGTGACGTCAATCCTGGAGGAGGCGGAGTAGGTACTGGCCGTAGCCGGACTTGAGGAGCGCGGTGCCGCGCTGTTCGAGTTGCTCGTCGGAGATGTACCCCTGGCGCCACGCCACCTCCTCTGGCACGCCGATGCTCAAGCCCTGTCGCTGCTCGACGGTGCGGACGAAGCTCGCGGCGTCGTGCAGACTCTCGAATGTCCCCGTGTCCAGCCATGCGGTGCCGCGGTCGAGCACCTCGACGCGCAGCCGACGCCGATCGAGGTAGTGCTGGTTGACGTCGGTGATCTCGTACTCCCCGCGCGCAGAGGGCTTCAGGTCGCGGGCGATCTCCACGACGTCGGAGTCGTAGAAGTAGATGCCGGGAACCGCGTAGTTGCTGCGAGGGACGAGTGGCTTCTCCTCCAGCGAGATTGCGCTGCCCTGCTGGTCGAACTCGACCACGCCGTACGCCTCCGCGTTGGCCACCCGATAGGCGAACACTGCGGCCCCATCGAGGTCGGCGAACCGCTGCAGCTGCCGGCCGAACCCGGCGCCGTAGAAGATGTTGTCGCCCAGCACCAGGCACGAGCTCTCGGCGCCGACGAAGTCCGCGCCGATGACATAGGCCTGCGCCAGCCCGTTGGGCTCGGGCTGCACGGCGTACTCGATCGTGATGCCGAACTGCGACCCGTCACCGAGCAGCGCATGAAACTGCGGCGCGTCGTGTGGGGTCGTGATTATCAGGACCTCGCGGATCCCGGCCAGCATCAGCGTCGACAGCGGGTAGTAGATCATCGGCTTGTCGTAGACCGGCACGAGCTGCTTGCTGATCCCCTGGGTGATCGGGTGCAGCCGGGTGCCGGAGCCGCCGGCCAGGATGATTCCGCGCATGGTCTGAGTTTGGCATCCGACTGCTCGATGCATCTCGGCCGGCGGGCGTTGTTGCTCCGCCGCGACGGTCGACGCGTTGCGCCACGTCCACGTCGGGCTTGCGCATGTTACTGACTTCGGCTTCCGCGACCACCGACGCACCGGAGTCTTGCGATGAGCCGACTCTGAGCTGGCGCCTCGCCGCTCAACACGCCGGTTTACTCCGGACGCGTCAGCACGGGGTCGAGGTCAGCTGGCGGCAAAGGCGGCAGGTTGTCGAAGGGGACATCGGGGCTCCAGGACATGCGTGTACTCCCACCAGCGGTTTCGCGACTCTGACCGCGAGCGCGAGATCAGAGCCGCCAGCGGAGCCACCGGGGATCCTCAGCCGCCTGCCTTCCGACACTCCTCGGCCTCTCGCTCATGCAGATCGCGGGACTTCCCCAGATAGAGGGTGAGCCGCCGAGCGGCGTACAACTCGGGCGACCGGGGCCCCGGCGGGCCGTCTGGTTCGCAGAGTTGGATGCCCGGCGGCGGCTTCGCCCTACGGGGCAACCAAACGGACGTGCAACCTGCCACTTGCAGGCGAACTCCGGGGATGTCCGGGCGGGGTTGCACGTCCGTCTGGCTACGCGTCCCACTATTGCTTGGCGTGGCGGCGCTTGAATAGGCCTCGCTCGATCTCGTGAACGGTCGGGGCGCCCATGAACGGGAGACCTTCGGTGCGGCGGATGAACCCCCACAGCACCGGCACCAGGACCAGCATCGCCAGGCCGACCCAGACGACCAGCATCGGGTTGGTGGTGTCTTCGCCCAGTAGGGCCCAGCCGGACTTGTCGAGCAGCGCCACCGCCGACATCGTCAGCACGATCACGATGCCGCGGCGGATCACCGACTGCGGCACGCTCGGCGCGATCCGCGAGCCCAGGATCGTGCCCGGCACCGAGCCGATCAGCAGCGGGATCAAGATGCCGAAGTCGAGTCCGTGGGCGGCGATGTTGGCCAGCGCCGCGGCCAGCACCAGGGGGATCGCCTGGACGAGGTCGGTGCCGACGAGCTTCACCGCGGACAGGCCGGGATAGAGCATCAGCAGCGCCACCATGATCACCGAGCCGGAGCCGACCGAGGTGATGCCGACCAGCAGGCCGCCGACCGCCCCGACCACCAGGGTCGGGATGGGGCGGATCGTCGGGTTCTCGTTGCCCGGCGGCATGCCGCGGCGGATCAGCCGCAGGCCGAGATAGAGCCGCAGGGCGTACGTCGAGGCGGCGAAGATCAACGCGACGCCGATCGCCATCATCAGCACCTTGTCGACGTCGTCGAAGAGGTACTTGACCAGGAACGGCCCCATGAACGCCATCGGCACCGAGCCGATGATCAGCCACTTGGCCAGTTGGTAGTTCGGGGCGCCGTGGCGTGAGTGCACGATCGCCCCGCCGGTCTTGTAGACGGCCGCGGCCGTCAGGTCGGCGGTCACCACGGCGGCGGTGTGGCCGGCGCCGAGGAAGATCAGCGCCGGGGTCATCAGCGCCCCGCCGCCCATGCCGGTCAGGCCTACGACGATGCCGACGACGAAGCCGGCGATGGCGATGGCCAGGAAGTCGGTGGTGAGGAGGTCGATCATGCGTCGGCCTCCGGGGTCTCGACGGTGCGGGTGGTTTCGAGACGGCCTCGTTCCTCGGCCTCCTCAACCACCA
>JBHWSH010000038.1:0-11787 GCA_043427135.1 Marmoricola sp.
ACCTGTTCGTCGTGATAGGCACGACAAACACTCCACCCCTCGCCGCTTGGCACCCCCAACGGGATTCGAACCCGTGCTACCGCCGTGAAAGGGCGGGGTCCTAGGCCGCTAGACGATGGGGGCCCGTCCCCGACGCGACGAGTCACGGCAGTGGACCGGGCCATGGTAGGGCTCCGCCAGGAACGCCCACAACTCAGGGCCCAGGCACAATGGCTCGATGGTCGAGATGAGCCGGGAGCGCTTCGAGGAGCTGGTCAGCGAAGCGCTCGACCTGGTGCCCGAGGAGCTGACGCAGCTCATCAACAACGTCGTGGTCCTCGTCGAGGACGACGCGCCGCCGCACGACCCCACCCTGCTCGGCCTGTACGACGGCGTACCCCTCACCGAGCGCGACACCAACTACACGATGGTGATGCCGGACCGGATCACGATCTACCGCAACCCGACGCTGGCGATCTGCGAGGACGAGGAGCACGTGATCGAGGAGGTCGAGATCACCGTCGTGCACGAGATCGCCCATCACTTCGGGATCAACGACGAGCGGCTGCACGAGCTCGGCTACGCCTGAGTGTTTCCGCTGCCGATCTGAGTAGGTCTGCTCATGCGGGAGGCACGACTCTGGCCCGAAACTGGATCCATGACGAAGCCCGACTCCGCCGAGACCGCGACCGCGACCACGACGACCACCGACTCCAGGCAGCGGACTCATCGCCGTTTCGGGCTGGGTGCGCTCATCGCCGCGGCAGCAGCCGGCCTCACACTAGGCGCCAGCATCGCCCTCTTGGGAGGCTGGGCACTCCTGGTGGGCGCCAACCCGCTCGGGGACGAATGGCAGTGCGTGGAAGGCGAGGCGCCGGCCGACCATCGCTCCGGTGGCTCGGCCTGCTTCGAGGAGGGACGCAAGCTGCCGAAGGGCTACACCTGGGACCCGCTCGGCAACCGCCCGATGTCCTACAACTGCGACAAGGACGGCTGGGTCGAGATCGAGCACGAGCGCAAGGGCGAGTTCGAGTGCATCGCCGAGGGCACGGCCGTCCCGGAGGGCTGGCGTGTCGTAGCCGACTGATCGGCGCTCACCGGGCAAAGGCGTAGCCGAGCGCGCACGCAGCCAGGGCCGGCGGCACGGTCAAGAGCACGGTGAGTACGCCGCGACGCCACCCCGCGTCGTACGCCTGCACGGCGAAGCCGGAGTAGGTGGTGAGCGCGCCGGCGAACCCGATCGCCAGCAGAGCCGTCGCCGCGCCGAGACCGCTTACGACCCCGATGAGGAACGAGCCGCTCACGTTCACCAGCACCGTGCCCCACGGCAGGTCGCGGTCGAGGAGGTGAGCTGCGACGTAGCGCAGCACGGCGCCGACGGCAGCACCCAGCACGACGAGAAGCGCGGTCGTCACAGCGGCTCCGCCCGGCGGTCGAGGCGGTCGGCCAGCGCGACCGCCACCAGGCAGGCGATGAGCGTCCCGACGACGTACACCGCAGCGGTCGTCGTCTCGCCGGCGGCGAGCAGCGTCCGCGTCTCCTCCGAGTACGCCGACAGTGTCGTGAAGCCGCCCAGGACGCCAGGTCCGAGGAAGACGCTCAACCCCGCGCTGCGGCGTACGACGGGGGCTGCCGGCAGCGCGGCGAGCACGATCGTGCCGAGCAGGTTGGTCGCGAACGTCGGCCACGGGAAGGACGCGACGTCGACAGGAAAGGCCAGCCCGAGGCCATGCCGAGCCAACGCCCCGAGCGCACCGCCCGCAGCAACCCTCCCCAGCAACGCCGGGTGGAGCGGGTGAACGGCCAGAGGGTGCTGCACCGACCCAACCTAGAGCGATGCGATGGACGTCTCGGTGTGAGGCAGCCGACGCCGGGTAGGGGATACCTGCGGGACGTTCGTGCGTTGTGCAGGACAACACCGTCTATCGAGGAGTCCGCATGCAAAGGCACCGGGTGGTCATCATCGGGTCGGGGTTCGGTGGACTCTTCGCAGCCAAGCGGCTCAAGCGCGCCGACGTCGAGATCACGATGATCGCCAAGACGACGCACCACCTCTTCCAGCCGCTGCTCTACCAGGTGGCCACCGGGATCATGTCGCAGGGCGAGATCGCACCGCCCACCCGCGAGATCCTCGCCGGCCAGAAGAACGCCCGCGTCGTCCTGGGCGAGGTCACCTCCATCGACCTCGCCTCCAAGACGGTCGTCTCCCACGTGCTGGGCCGCGAGAGCGTCACGCCGTACGACTCCCTGGTCGTGGCCGCGGGTGCGGGCCAGTCCTACTTCGGCAACGACCACTTCGCCGTGCACGCGCCGGGGATGAAGTCGATCGACGACGCCCTCGAGCTGCGCGGCCGGATCTTCGGCGCCTTCGAGCTCGCCGAGCTCGCCGAGACCGAGGAGGAGATGGACCGGCTCCTGACCTTCGTCGTGGTTGGCGCCGGCCCGACAGGTGTGGAGATGGCCGGTCAGATCGCCGAGCTCGCGCACCGCACGCTGCCCAAGGACTTCCGCAGCATCAACACCCGCGCCGCGCGCGTCATCCTGGTCGATGCCGCCAACCAGGTGCTGCCGCCGTTCGGCAAGAAGCTCGGTGATGCCACCAAGCGCTCTTTGGAGAAGCTCGGCGTCGAGGTCGAGTTGGGCCGGATGGTCGTCGACGTCGACGAGCGCGGCCTGGTGCTCCAGGACCGTGACGGCAACCGCGAGCGGATCGAGGCGGTCTGCAAGGTGTGGGCTGCCGGCGTGCAGGCGAGCCCCCTGGGCCAGCAGCTGTCCGAGCAGACCGGCGCACCCCTGGACCGGGCCGGGCGCATCGCGGTCAACCCCGACCTGACCCTCCCCGGTCACCCCGAGGTCTTCGTCGTCGGCGACATGATCGCGCTCGACAACCTGCCGGGCGTGGCCCAGGTCGCCATCCAAGGCGCGAAGTACGTCGGCGACGAGATCGAGCGCCGGCTGGCCGACAACCCGCCCGGCGGTCCGTTCAAGTACTTCGACAAGGGCAGCATGGCGACCATCTCCCGCTTCAGCGCGGTTGCGAAGATCGGCCGCATCCGGCTGACCGGCTTCATCGCGTGGCTGATGTGGCTGGTGGTCCACCTGCTCTACCTGACCGGCTTCAAGAACCGCATCACGGCGCTGCTGCACTGGGCGGTGACCTTCATCGGCACCGGCCGTGCCGAGCGGGTCGTGACCGAGCAGCAGATCTTCGCCCGCCAGGCCCTCGACCGGGTCGAGGGCGGAGCGGCCGCGTTCGTCACTCCGCCGGGCGAGTGGGCGCAGATCCAGGACGAGCTCGTCGCGAGGGCCGAGGAAGAGGCGCGGCTCACCGACGCCGGGGAGCGCGGCGTACCCACCGAGAGGGCCGCGATCGGCGGGGCTTGACGCCGACGGCTTCCTGCGCTTTATTGTTTCTCGATAACATCGAAAAACGATAAGGGCGGTGGAGCATGACAGGTACGCCGATGGGCCGGTCCCTGCGGATCGTGGAGGTCGTGCTGCTGGTGGCAGCCATCGTCGCGGGACTCTTCGCCGCGTCCGTGCTGCTCGGCACCGAAGGGCTCGGACGCGCGCTGCCTTCGGGCACACCGATGTTCGGCGAAGGCCGGGCCATGGTCGGCGTCGACGACGCGCTGCTGGACACCCCCGTGACCCTGCCGGATGGCCCGCGCGCGGTGCAGACCGAGGACGGCGACCGCGAGTCCGAGACCGGTCTCGGAGCGGTCGAGATCACCGGGCCCTACCGGGGCACGGTCTCCCTGCTCAACCCGACGACCAGCGAGCGCGCGGCGTACCTGGTCGCCAAGGCGGCGCCGCCGATCCTCGCAGTGGTCGTGCTCGTCGTACTGCTGCGGATCGTGCGCGCAGCCCGGGTCTCCGACCCGTTCACCCTGGCCAACGTACGCCGCCTGCGCGCGGTCGCCGTCCTCGTCGGCGCCGGCGGAATCGTCGTCGGGGCAGGAGCCGACATGCTCGAGGCCTGGATGCTCGACCACTCCGCGGCGCGCCTGTGGACCGCGATCGAGGTAGGTCTGCCACTCAACGCGGTGGTCGTCGGGGTGCTCATCGCCGTGCTCGCGGAGGTGTGGGCTCACGGCGTACGCCTGCGTGAGGACGTGGAGGGGCTCGTCTGATGCCTGTCGAGGAGCCGCATCGCGTCGTCTGCCACCTCGACGCGCTGCTCGAGGACCGCGAGATGACCCTGACCGAGCTCGCCCGTCGGATCGACGTGACGATCGCGAACCTCTCGGTGTTGAAGAACAACCGTGCCAAGGCGGTCCGGTTCTCCACGCTGACCGCGATCTGCGACGTGCTCGACTGCACCCCGGGGGAGCTGTTCAGCGTGGAGTGAGACTCACTCGAAGTTGGGGCGCTTCTTGCCCTCGGCTTCCTGCTGGGCGAGCAGCTCGCGTGCCCAGCGCGGCATGATGAACAGCCCCTCGGCCTCGACCGTCACGTTGCCCTCGGCGTCCTTGATGTGGCCCTTGACCGTGGTCTTGATGCCTTCGCGCTGCTCGACCCAGGCCTCCATCGACAGGTCGCCGAGCGGGGTGGGCCGGCGGTAGTGCAGGGTCAGCCGTCCGGTCATGCCGGCGCCGCCGCCCGCTGCTGCCGCCTCCCCGAGCAGCTGGTCGAGGATCAGCGCGCTGACCCCGCCGTGCACCAGACCGGGCGGCCCTTCGTAGAGCGCGTTGAGATGGAACGAAGCCGAGGCGCCGTTGTCGTTCCAGACGATCTTGGAGTCGCCGAGCATCGCCGCGAACGGGTTCCGCAGGCCAACGACGGAGTTGCCGTAGTTGCGGACCTTCTCCTCGACGCCCACTTCGGTGCCGAACGACCCGGGCTTGAACTTCGTGCGCAACCGCTCGGTCAGCGCCGCGATCTCGGCGGTGACGGCCTCGGCCTCGTCGAGATCGACGCGCGTCTGCAGCTGCGCCAGGTTGAGCTCACGCACCGCCTCGGTCAGCGCGCCGAACACGCGGTCGCTTTCGGCCTGCTCCTCGGGAGTGCCCTCGGCAGGGCCATAGAAGGACGTGTCCACCGGGCAAGGCTAGGGCGTGACGAGGGCGGCGGGGTCGCGGGCGTCCTATCGTGACCTCATGGACGAGGGCGTGCGCGACAACACCAGAGAGATCGAAGGGTCGGTCGTCACGGACTTCTCCGATCGGATGAGCTACGGCGGCTACCTCGACCTGCCGACGCTCCTCTCCGCGCAACGTCCGATCAGCGACCCGGAGCACCACGACGAGCTGCTGTTCATCGTCCAGCACCAGACCACCGAGCTGTGGCTCAAACTCGTCCTGCACGAGCTCGAAAGCGCGTGCGCGCTGATCCGCGCCGACGACCTCGCGCCCGCGCTGAAGAACGTCGCACGGGTCAAGCACATCCAGAAGACGCTCACCGAGCAGTGGTCGGTGCTCGCGACCCTCACGCCGAGTGAGTACGCCGAGTTCCGGGGGGTCCTCGGCAACGCCAGCGGCTTCCAGTCCTGGCAGTACCGCGCGGTCGAGTTCGTGCTGGGCAACAAGAACGCCAAGATGCTCGAGGTCTTCCGGGCCGACCCCGCGGCGTACGACACGGTGAAGCGGGCATTGGAGGAGCCGTCGCTGTACGACGAGTTCCTGCGCTTCCTCGCCCGCCAGGGGTACGCCGTGCCGGCGTCGGTTCTCGAGCGCGACGTCACCCGAGCCTGGACGTTCACTCCGGAGCTGGTCCCGGTGTTCGGGGACGTCTACTCCAACCCCGACCGCAACTGGGCGGTCTACGAGACGTGCGAGGAGCTCGTCGACCTCGAGGACAACTTCCAGACCTGGCGCTTCCGGCACCTCAAGACCGTCGAGCGCATCATCGGCATGAAGACCGGCACCGGCGGGTCGTCCGGCGCGCCGTTCCTGCGGCGGGCGCTCGAGCTGACCTTCTTCCCCGAGCTGTACGCCGTCCGCACCGAGATCGGGAGGTAGCCCGCCATGACCACGGCACTCGACGAGGACGACGTACGCCGGCTGTGCCTGGCCCTGCCCGGCGTGACCGAGCGGCTCAGCTGGGGCCGCCCCACGTGGTTCGCCGGCAAGACACTGATGGCGCGGATGTGGGAGGACGGCGTCCTCACGGTGAAGTCGCAGGAGCGCGACGTGCTGCACGGGTCGGCCCCCGAGACGTTCTTCTGGACCGACCATCACGAGCGTTCGCCCCTGCTGGTCCTGGTGCGCCTGGAACGCGTGGCGCTCGACGAGCTGGACGAGCTCCTGCGTGAGTCCTACCGGCTCGCCGGCGGAAACTGATCGGTTGTCGGCCCGGGGCGCTCTTTGACGTCCGGCGTACTGTGCAAGCAACCGGTGGTCTTTCGCGCACCTTCCTCTCAAGTGCCATCCGCCGGACAGTCCCGAGGCTTTCCTCGGGAGATGGGGCCAGGTGGCCCGCATGACGATCCAGGACCTAGCACCTGTCGAGCAGCCGCACGAGTTCACGATCCTGGCCGAGCAGGTCCCGCCTGACCTGCTCATCCGCTTGCGAGGTGAGCTCGACTTCGCCTGTGCCGACCGGTTGACAGCCGTCGACCGCTCCGACCTGTACGCGATCCTCCGGGTCGATGTCGACCTCAGCGGCCTGGTCTTCTCGGACCTGGCCGGGCTACGGGCGCTGCTGGAGTTCCGCCGTCGCCACCTCGACGCCGGCCGCGCGGTCACGCTGCGTGGTCCCCGGCCCGCCGTACGCCGAGTGTTCGAGCTCGCTGGTCAGGCGCACGTCTTGGCGGCGTGACGATAGCGTTCGGTGCATGACCGATCTCCAGGACGAGCAGACCCCCGAGTGGCCGACCCACTGTCCGACCTGCGGCACCGAGATGAAGTCGGCCACCATCGACTTCGACAAGGAGAACGCCGACCGCCCGGAGCTGCGCCCCGGCGAGATGGTCGCGGTCGACTTCTGCCCCAATCCGGACTGCCCGTCCAACAAGCCCGCTCCCGGCGGCACTGAGTAGCACGGACCCGTTCGATCTGCTCTGGCAGACTTCCGCTGTGCGCGTCTCTGCCAAGTCCGACTACGCCCTGCGGGCGCTGATCGAGCTCGCCGCCGAGACCGACGGCGTCCCGGTCAGCGCGGAGTCGCTCGGCAACAAGCAGTCCATCCCGCATGGCTTCCTGCTCACGATCCTGGCCGACATGCGCCGCGCCGGCATCGTCACCTCGCAGCGCGGCCAGTCCGGCGGCTGGCGGATGGCACGTGCCGCCGCCGACGTGTCGGTCGCCGACGTCATCCGTGCCGTCGACGGGCCGCTGGTGAGCGTGTACGACGTACGCCCCGAGGCAGTCGAGTACACCGGCTCGGCCAAGATCCTGCAGCTCGTCTGGATCGCGGCTCGCAGCAGCCTGCGTGAGGTCTTCGAGTCGGTGTCGATCGCGGACCTGGTCGCCCAGGCGCTGCCTCAGGCCGTCGAGGTCCGCACTCACGACGAGGACGCCTGGCTCCCGCACTGATCCGCGCCCCCGAGGACCATTCGGACAGGCACAACCGTCGTTTTCCCGTCGTACGACGTGGTTTTCTGGACTTCTGCCTGTCCGTGTGGCCCTGCCTCAGTAGATAGCGCCAAAGCCGGTCATTGCGGCGTTGCCCAGCCAATCGTTGCAACAATGCCCAGATATGGATAGAGTTGCAACATGACCAAGCGACTGCCGATGAGCCTCGCCGCGCAACGGGGCGTGTCCCGTCTGGCCGCAGACGCCGAAGAGTCCCGCATCGCCTTGACCAGCCATGGCCGTGTCGTGGCTGTGGTCGACTCTGCCGCTCGCCTCGACGAGGATGCTCGGAAGATGCGGGAGGCCGCTGCGGCCGTTCTCGACGTTGCTGCCGAGCGACTGTACGACCGCAGCGCTCGCTTCAGCCTCGAAGAGGCATGCTCCAGGCTGGGGCTCTCGGTTGATCGGGTGCGCGCTCGCGCGGATGAGATGCGTCAGGGCCGCTGAGTGCGGCCAGGCGAGTCGTTTCCAGACGACCAGGCTTACATCGAGATCACCGACGCATTCCTGGAATCGCTCGCCGGACTGACCGAGGCGCAGCGCGTCGACGTACTTGCCGAAGTGGTCAACCTGTGTCGAACGCCTGGCGGTAACCACACCCTCAGCAACCGCGGCAGCCAGAGACTGGCTGGGTTCAACACCGTCGATGTGCTGGCCAAGGAGTACCGGGTCGTCTTCAGCAGCACAGTCGAAGTCGTCGAAGGAAGGCACGTCGGCCACGTCCGTGTCCTGGTGTGCGGCCCACGCCGCGGCGATGCCGCCTACGACATAGCCGAGTCGCTTCGGGCAAGTGGACGGTTCAGCGACGACGAGATGCAAGAGATCTGGGAGGCCTTGGCCTTCCTCGACGTTGTTGCCGAGGACGTAGGGATGGACGGTTGGGACTACCGACCGGAGCCCGCCCCGGAGGGCATGGTCAAGGCCGCGGTCGCGGCAGGTCTTATCGACCAGGATGTCGCCGAGAACCTCTCCGTCGACGAGTTGCAGGCCGCCATGGAAGAGGGCTGGGGCAGCACAGGTCCCGACCAGGGTCGGGCGCTGGCCGCAGCGGCGAGGCGAGCGCGTGGTGCCATCGAGGGCTTGGACTTCACCCGCATCTTCAAAGGTCGAAGGACCGAACGCTGCGGCGCTGTCATGAAGCGGACCAGACAGAAGTGCATTCGTCGCGCCGGACACCCGGGGCCGCACAGGGCGAGTCGGTGACCCCTTCGGCAGGCGCAGCCGCGGCTGCATGCGCACGCCTGGTGCGGTGGGCCCCCAGGGGATCGAACCCTGAACCCGCGGATTAAAAGTCCGCTGCTCTGCCGATTGAGCTAGAGGCCCGGCGTAAGGAGTGTCCTGCATCAGGCTGGGAACAGCGCAGGAGAATTCCGTACGAGGCAGCAGCCTAGCCAAGCCTGGGCAGGGATCTTGAGCGAGCCGGAGGTCGGCACAGTGACGGATCTGGGGACGCCCAGCGCGGCCGGTTCGCCCCAGTAGATTCCTGCCATGGGCATCGGAGAGAAGGTGTACTCCGCACTGGTGCACCGCGATCCCGCGGTCGAGCAGCAACTCCCCGAGGATGTGCGCAAGGACGTCCCGACCAACGGCGCGCGCCTGGTCATCGCCCACGCCCTGCAGTCCTCGGGGGACCAGACCGTCAACGCGTCGACGGTGCTTCCGTGGCTCTTCCACGCGCTCGGTGTGCCGCCGGCGCTAGCCGGTCTGCTCGTGCCGATCCGCGAGTCCGGCTCGATGCTTCCTCAAGCCTTTCTCACCCCGATGATCCTGCGAGTGCCCCACCGCAAGTGGGTGTTCGTCACGGGCGCGATCGTGCAAGCCACTGCGGTGGCGGTCATGGCCTTGACCGCCGCCACCGGCCAAGGCCTCCCCGCCGGACTGGTGATCGTGGCGGCGCTGGCGGTGTTCTCGCTCGGCAGATGCCTGGGCTCCATCTCGTCCAAGGATGTGCAAGGCCGCACGGTGCCGAAGGGTCAGCGCGGGCAGATCAACGGGCTGTCCACCGTCGCCGCGGGGATCGTCGCCCTCACCCTGGGGCTCGGCATCCGTCTCTTCGGCGGGGCCGACCTCGCTCCCGGGCAGCTCGCCTGGCTCCTGCTCATCGGCGCCGGCTGCTGGGTGGCCGTGGCCGCGATCTACGCGGCCATCCGTGAACCGGCCGGAGACGTGGGTCGCGCCGACCGCGGTGGGCCCAGCAGCGGCAGTCCCGACGAGGAACGTCAGAAGCAGAGTTGGTACGCCGAGGCGTGGGCACTGCTGCGAGCCGACCGTCACTTCCGGCTCTTCGTAACCGTCCGCTCGCTCCTGCTCGTCTCGGCGCTCAGCCCGCCGTTCGTCGTCGTACTGTCCGTGACCGCCGGGACCGAAGGCCTCGCCGGTCTGGGCGGCTTCATCATCGCCTCCGGGCTCGCTGCCCTCCTGGGCGGCGCCGTCTTCGGCCGCTGGGCCGACCGGTCCAGCCGCACCCTCATGAGCGCCGGAGCTGCCGCCGCATCGGCGATCATCCTCACCCTCGTGCTGGTTGTGTCGCTGCCCGGATTCACCGGCGAGTCGCCGTGGGCCGACCTGCTCTTCGTCGGCTCCTACTTCCTGCTGACGTTGCTCCACACCGGCGTGCGAGTCGGTCGCAAGACCTACGTGGTCGACATGGCCGAAGGCGACCAGCGGACCACCTACGTAGCCGTCTCCAACAGTGCGATGGGTGTGGTGCTGCTCGTCGTCGGAGCCATCAGCTCCTTGCTGGCAACGGGATCCGTCACCTGGGCGCTGCTGTTCCTCGCCGCCATGGGCGTCGTAGGCGTGTACGGCTCCCGGAAGCTGCCGGAGGTCTCCCACCGGTGAGCCGACAAGTCGGCGATCGCTGGCGCCAGCCTCTCCGGCTGCGCTCAGCGCGACCAGACGGCTGCCACGTCGCGCCGGTAGCTGCGTCCGAAGAGGCCGGTGAGGGTCTTCAGGACGGGGCGGGGCAGCGTGTGGCTGATGGCCGCCCGCTCGTCCGGCGACGCTCCGTCGAGAAGCCAGGTGAAGAACCCGCCCGCGCGCACCGGGCTGATCCTTCCCAACGACCGGCTCATCTGCACGAGAGCCGGATGGTCCTCGTTGTCGAGGAAGACTTGCTCGATCTCGGACTCTTCGTGGTCGAGGTGCGTCACCGTGGTGGTGCGCAGGTCCTCGAACGCCGCCAGCGCCTTCCGAGCCTGCGTGGCCATCGGCTCGCGCGCAAGGTCCGCCATCGCGCTACGAACGACCTCGAGCGCCGCTGCCATCGTGCTGTGCTCGGCGTCCATCTCGGTCAGCAGATCGGCACTCACGCCGACCTGCCGCAACGCCGGCCACGCGACCCGGTGCTCGCCCTCATGGTGATGAGTCAGCTGGTCGTCGAAGTGCTTCCACGCCCGGGACAGCTCCGCCGCGCGGCCCCGGTCACCGGCAGGAAACGTGCCTAGCGCCGCGACGAACCGATCGAGGTCACGCCGGAAGGCGCCATGGATCACCTTGTTCATGCTCATCCGGACCTCGCCCATGGCAACGAACCTAGGCGGCCGGAGACGCCCAGGTTCAGGGCCGTTGGGCGGCGTGAGACTGCCATGAGTCCCGGGGGAGAACGTCACCGTGACGGTGTCGGCGGCGGCTGAACGGGTAGAGGTCAGGCAACCCCCTGAACGACCAAGGAGAACCATGACCGAGCAGCCCGAAGGCCTGGCCGAGCAGATCGGCACCGACCCGTCCGCCGACGTGAGCGGGGAGACGAGTGGCGACGGGGTCGGTCGCGAGTCCTACCACGGCTACAGCGTGAACGACGAGGACCAGCCGCAGTCGACCGGCGACAGCATGGTCGACGGCGATCGGAACCTGGCTGATCCACTCGACGCAGGGATGTCCCCGCCGGAGCAGTGGTCGCCCGGGCAGGGCTACGGCAACACCCCCCTGGAGGAGTCGCTGGGCGAGTCGATGGACCAGCGCCTGGCGCAGGAGGTCCCTGAGGCCGATCCGTACGAGGAAGCCGCCGAGCTCTCCGTGGATGCCATCGAGGGACGCTCGGAGGACGAGGTGACGCAGGTCGGCGAGGATCGCGCGGGCCGACTGGTCGAGCCCGACGAGGGTCGCATGATGGACACGGAGAAGGACGCGATCGCCAGCGACGTCGGCATCGACGGTGCGGGTGCCAGTGCTGAAGAGGCCGCCATGCACGTCATCGAGGAGTAGGTCGCCGGGATCTCGACCCTTTCGAGACAGTCGCTGCGCTCCCTCCTCAGGACAGGCAGGTTCAACCGGCGGGGGCCGAGCAACAGTA
>JBHWSH010000039.1:0-4481 GCA_043427135.1 Marmoricola sp.
CTACTGACGTCTCGAAACCATCTGCCGGCCACCAACGGGGGGCGTGGGCATGACGGCTGAATCTTGGTGGTTGAGGAGGAGCGTTAGCGACGTCTCGAAACCACCCGTCGGTGTGCAGAGGTGGTTTCGAGACGCGGCTCCGCAGGCTCCGCCGCTCCTCAACCACCAACGGGTGGGCGTGGGGACGACGGCTGAATCTTGGTGGTTGAGGAGGAGCGTTAGCGACGTCTCGAAACCACCTGCCGGCGTGCAGAGGTGGTTTCGAGACGCGGCTCCGCAAGCTCCGCCGCTCCTCAACCCCCAACGGGTGGGCGTGGGGATGACGGCTGAATCTTGGTGGTTGAGGAGGAGCGATAGCGACGTCTCGAAACCACCCGTCGGTGTGCAGAGGTGGTTTCGAGACGCGGCTCCGCAGGCTCCGCCGTGGTTCCTGAGGAGGGAGCGGAGCGACCGTCTCGAAGGGCTCCTCAACCACCAAGGTGACGCAGTGAGGGCGGCATGATGTTCGACTCCGTCCTCATCGCCAACCGCGGCGAGATCGCGCTGCGCGTCATGCGGTCGGTCCGCGCGTCGGGCGTGCGCAGTGTCGCGATCTACACCGACCTCGACCGCGACGCGCCGCACGTGCGCGCGGCCGATGACGGCGTACAGGTGCCGAGCTACCTCGACATCGACGCCGTCGTGTCAGCCGCCCAGGCGTCAGGCGCGGGTGCGATCCACCCCGGCTACGGGTTCCTCTCCGAGCGTGCCGAGTTCGCCCGCGCCGTCGAGGCGGCCGGCCTGGTGCTGGTCGGTCCGTCGGCCGAGGTGATGGACCAGATGGGCCGCAAGGACCGCGCCCGCGAGATCGCCGTCGCGGCCGGTGTGCCGGTGGTGCCGTCCTACGAGGTCTCGACAAGCTCGACCACCGGGGACGACCCGGCGTCGTTCGACTACCCGGTGCTGGTCAAGGCAGCAGCAGGCGGCGGCGGCAAGGGCATGCGCGTCGTGCGCAGCGCGGACGAGTACGCCGAAGCGGTGGCTGCCGCAGGACGCGAGGCGCTCTCCGCGTTCGGCGACGACACCCTGCTGGTGGAGAAGTACGTCGAGTCCGGGCGGCACATCGAGGTGCAGGTGCTCGGCGACGCCCACGGCAACATCGTCCACCTCTTCGAGCGCGACTGCTCCACGCAACGCCGCCACCAGAAGGTGCTCGAGGAGGCGCCGGCGCCAACGATCTCCGACGACATCCGCCGGCTCGTCACGGAGTCGACCGTCGCGCTCGCGCGCCAGGTCGGCTACGTCAACGCCGGCACCGTGGAGTTCCTGCTCGATAACGCCAGCCAGGCGGCGTACTTCCTGGAGATGAACACCCGGCTGCAGGTCGAGCATCCGGTCACCGAGCTCGCTGTCAGCGTTGCCGGACAGCCTCTCGACCTGGTCGACCTGCAGCTGCGCGTCGCGCTCGGCGAGCCGTTGCCGTTCAGCCAGGACGACGTGCGGATCACCGGACACGCGATCGAGGCGAGGGTGTACGCCGAGGACCCGTGGTCGGACTTCCTGCCGCAGGCAGGCACAGCGACCTTCGTGCACTGGCCTGACGCCGTCCGGGTCGACCACGCGCTGGAGTCCGGCTCGATCGTCGGCACCGCCTACGACCCGATGCTCGGCAAGGTGATCGCCCACGGTCGAGACCGAGAGACCGCGCGGCGCGCGCTGGTCGCTGCCCTCGACGACACCGCCGTACTCGGCCTGACCACCAACGCCGGGTTCCTCCGCGAGCTCGTCGCCTCCGACGAGTTCCGGGACGCCACCATCGACACCGCGTGGTTGGACCGCATGGAACTGCATCGACCCGAGGACGAGGCGGCGCAGCTGCTTGCTGCGTGGAGCGAGACCGTGCCGGAGCGCCACGCACCGCACCCGTTCCGGTCGGACGGCTGGCGGTCCGCCGGTCCACCGGCGCCGATCCGCGTGGATCTCGACGGGAACCCGATGGTGCGCCTCGACGGCCGCAGACGCGGCCGCGTGTTCGGGTACGACGTCCGGGAACTGTCCCGCGCGACCCACCCCACTCCCGACACCGACGTGCTGCACCTCGTCGTCGACCTCGACGGGACCACGCTGCATCACGTCGGCGGACGCCGGCACGCGGCCTACGTCGCGGCCGGACGCCAGCACGTCGAAGTGGCTCACCGTGGGCAGCGATGGGTGTTCGCCCGCCCCGACGTGTTCGGCGACCACGCGCTGCAGGTGGGTGACGGCACCGTCGTCGCCCCCATGCCAGGCACCGTCGTCGCCGTGCGAGTAAATGCCGGCGACCGCGTCGAGGCCGACCAGGTGCTCGGCGTACTCGAGGCCATGAAGATGGAGCTCGCCCTCAAGGCGCCCTTCGCGGGGGCGGTGGCTTCGGTCGCCGCCGAGCTCGGCGGACAGGTGCCGTTGGGCGCGACGCTGTTCGTGGTCGAGGCACAGGAGGACTCGTGAACGGTCTGCCGATGACGGTCCCGGACCGGCGACTGCCGGAGTCGGTGACGATCTACGAGGTCGGGCCGCGCGACGGGCTGCAGAACGAGTCGACCAGCGTCCCCGTCGAGGTCAAGCTCCGCTTCGTCGAGCGACTCCTCGATGCCGGCCTGCCCGTCGTGGAAGCGACCAGCTTCGTGCACCCGAAGTGGGTGCCGCAGCTGGCCGACGCCGCGGAGCTCGTCACCGCGCTGGGGGAACGGCTCGCCGACGCGGCCCGGGACCTGCCGGTCCTGGTGCCCAACGAGCGCGGACTCGACCGCGCCCTCGACGCGGGACTGCGGCACATCGCGATCTTCGGCAGTGCCACCGAGACCTTCGCCCAGCGCAACCTCAACCGCAGCCTGGACGAGCAGTTCGCCATGTTCGAGCCGACCGTACGCCGCGCGCTCGACGCGGGCATGAGGGTCCGGGCCTACGTCTCGATGTGCTTCGGCGACCCCTGGGAGGGGCAGGTGCCGATCCAGCAGGTCGTCGACGTCGGCCGGCGCCTGCTCGACCTCGGGGCCTACGAGCTCTCCCTCGGAGACACCATCGGCGTCGGCACCGCCGGCCACGTGACCGCGCTGCTCGACGCGTTCAATGCAACAGGTGTCGGCGACGACCGGTTGGCGGTGCACTTCCACGACACCTACGGCCAGGCGCTGGCCAACGCCTACGCCGCGCTGCAGCACGGGGTCACCACGTTCGACGCCAGCGCCGGCGGTCTGGGCGGATGCCCCTACGCCGAGTCGGCCACCGGCAACCTCGCCACCGAGGACCTCGTCTGGTTGCTGCAAGGCCTGGGCATCGAGACCGGTGTCGACCTGCCCGCACTCGTCGAGACCAGTCGCTGGATGGCCGGCCACCTCGGCCGCCCCAGCCCCAGCCGCGTCGTACAAGCCCTCTCCTGACCCGCGCCCCCGCCGGCTCGGCGGTGCGGCAGAATCGCGCCATGGCCGACGTCGTCTACCTGCACGTGGGTGCGCCCAAGACCGGCACGACCTATCTGCAGGACCGGCTCTACCTCAACCGGGCAGCCCTGGCCGAGCACGACATCGCCTATCCCGTGGGGATGCACGCGGACATGTTCGGGGCGGCCCTCGACCTGATCGACATGTCCTGGGGCGGGCAGCGTGAGGCCGCGCGCGGTGAGTGGGAAGCGCTGGTGGGCCGGGTACGCCGCGCCGCCGGCACCGCGATCGTGAGCCACGAGATCCTGGCAGGCGCCACCATCGACCAGGTCGCCAAGGCGATGACCGACCTGGCGGGCACCGAGCTGCACTTGGTCTACTCCGCTCGCGACGTTGCGCGGCAGGTGCCGGCCGAGTGGCAGGAGATGATCAAGCACCAGCGCGCTCGCTCGTTCAAGACGTTCGTCAAGCAGGTACGCCGCGCGCCTCGCCGCGAGGCGACGATGTGGTTCTGGCGCGCCCAGGGGCTGCCCGACGTACTCAACCGTTGGGCGCAGGGCCTGCCGCCCGAGCGGGTCCACATCGTCACGGTCCCCCAACAGAGCGCAGAGCACGGAGCTCCCGAGGGCGAGCTGTGGCGGCGCTACTGCACGGCATTCGGCATCGATCCTGCCTGGGCTCCGGTCGACAGCGACCGGCGCAACGTCTCGCTCGGCATCGAGGAGACCGCGCTGGTGCGCACGCTCAACAAGCGGCTCCGCAAGGCCGGGATCGACTCCGCCGACTACCGCACAATCGTTCGCCAGCTCATCGTGCATGACACGTTGGCGCACCGGCCCAACATGCGCAGGGTGACGCTCCCGCCCGACGCCCACGAGTGGGCCGTTGACATCGCGCAGGAGTGGATCGACTGGATCGAGGGAGCGGGTGTCCACGTGGTCGGCGACCTCGACGACCTCCGCCCGGTGCCGCCGGACCCGGACGAGACCTGGCACGACCCCGACCGCCCCCGTCGCCGCCGCGTCGGGGACGCGGCGCTGGACGCGCTGGTCAACGTCGTGCTCGAGGCGGCCGACCGGACAG
>JBHWSH010000040.1:0-9396 GCA_043427135.1 Marmoricola sp.
TAAGTGGTCGCCCTCCTTCTCGAGCCCGTAGGCCAGGGCGGCCGCGGTCGGCTCGTTGACGATGCGCTGGACGTTGAGGCCCGCGATCTCGCCGGCCTCCTTCGTCGCCTGGCGCTGCGCGTCGGAGAAGTACGCCGGCACGGTGATCACCGCGTCGGTGACGGTCTCCCCGAGGTAGGCCTCGGCGTCGCGCTTGAGCTTCTGCAGCACGAACGCGCTGATCTGCTGCGGGGTGAACGTCTTGTCGTCGATCTGCTGGGTCCAGTCCGAGCCCATGTGACGCTTGACCGACCGGATGGTCCGGTCGACGTTGGTGACGGCCTGCCGCTTGGCGACCTCACCGACGAGGACCTCGCCGTTCTTGGCGAACGCGACGACCGAGGGGGTGGTCCGGGCGCCTTCGGCGTTGGCGATGACGGTGGGCTCACCGCCCTCCAGGATCGCGACGCAGGAGTTCGTCGTTCCAAGGTCGATACCGACCGCTCGAGCCATGTTTGCTACCTCCGCACTGATGGGATGTGCCCGTTGGATGGGCGAGTCTTGAGGGGCCCGGTGGGGCCGACCTCACGAGTCTGTCAAACAAGTTGAGCCGGTTCAACTCAACTATGTCAGGCACATAACGGCGGGCCGCCTCCGAATGTTCCCCGGTTGCTCGTGCCGTGATCGGGTAGATGCCCTCCAGGTGCTTTGCCCGGGCGGGCAGCACCGTCCGCGGTTTCCGACGACGACGAGGCGGTTGAGTGCGGTGAGGGCAGTGACCTGGCAGGGCGTCCACGACATGCAGGTGACCGAGGTGCCGGACCCTCGCATCGAGGAGCCCACCGATGTGATCATCCGGGTCACCTCCACCGGGCTGTGCGGCTCCGACCTGCACCTCTACGAGACCCTGGGCCCCTTCATGGAGCCCGGCGACATCGTCGGCCACGAGCCGATGGGCATCGTCGAGGAGGTCGGTGCGGACGTCACCGCGCTCTCGGTCGGCGACCGGGTCGTCGTCCCCTTCAACGTCTCCTGCGGCTCCTGCTGGATGTGCGACCAGCACCTCTACAGCCAGTGCGAGACCACCCAGAACCACGAGCACGGCACCGGCGCGAGCTTCTTCGGCTACTCCAAGCTGTACGGTCACGTGCCGGGCGGCCAGGCCGAGTACCTCCGCGTCCCGTTCGGCAACTTCCTGCCGGTCAAGGTGCCCCACCAGCACGCGGACGACCGGTTCCTCTACCTCTCCGACGTGCTGCCCACCGCCTGGCAAGGGCTCAAGTACGCCGCCGTGCCCGAGGGCGGCACGCTGCTGGTGATGGGAGCCGGCCCGATCGGCGACATGGCAGCACGCATGGGCGTGCGGGCGGGGCACCGGGTCATCAGCGTGGATCGCGTGCCGGAGCGGCTCGCCCGAGTGGAGGCGTTCGGCGCCGAGCCGCTGAACCTCGACGAGGCCGAGAAGGTCGGCGGGGTCGCCTCGGTCGTCCGCGAGCTCACCGGCGGGCGGGGCGCCGACTCCGTCATCGACGCCGTCGGCATGGAGGCGCACGGCTCGCCGGCCGCTCAGGGTGTGCAGAAGTTCGTCGGCCTGCTCCCGGACGCGATCGCCGAGCCGATGCTGAAGAAGGCCGGGCTCGATCGGCTCGCCGCTCTCTACACCGCGATCGAGGCCGTACGCCGCGGCGGCACGATCTCCATCTCCGGGGTGTACGGCGGCGCGGTCGACCCGATGCCGATGTTCCAGCTGTTCGACAAGCAGATCCAACTCCGGATGGGCCAGGCGAACGTCCGCGCTCACACCTCCGAGCTCCTGGAGATGCTCGTCGAGGACGACCCCTTCGGCGTGGACGCCTTCGCCACCCACCACCTGCCGCTCGAGGAGGCCCCGCAGGCCTACGAGCACTTCCAGAAGAAGGAAGAGGGCATGGTCAAGGTCGTGTTTCGTCCCTGACGGCGTCGAGCGTCAGCCGATCGTGATCGTGACGACGTTCGAGGTGCGTTCGGTCTCCGGGTCGAGCACCCGGAACTCCTGCTCGCCGGGGCGCGAGGTCTGGATCCAGGTGGAGAAGACACCGCCGCGCACGGCGACGGTGACGGGGAAATCGGTCCAGGTGCTGCCCTCCCGTCGCTGGATCTGCAGGGAGACTCCCTCGCCGTCGATGTAGACGCCGTTGAAGTTGATCCGCTCGCCCGGCGAGACCGCCTGCGGAGCACCGAACAGCGTGATCTTGTCCCCGCGAGGCGACTCCTCCTCGACCGGCTCCTCCGCCGGATCGGGAGAGTCGCTCTGCTCGATCTCGGGCAGGTCCGGCCACTCGTCGTCGCCGGCGTCCTCGGTCGGCTGGTAGTCCGGCATATAGAGCGAGGCCTTGGCCTGGGCACGGCCGGTCGACCCGTCGTCACTCCGGCCCAGGACCGTCGCAGCGACCAGACCGATGACGAGGCCGACCGCGACTGCGACCCCGGCCATCGCGAGCAGGGCTTGGAGCAGTGCCCGCATGGGGTCGTCGTCGACCCCGTCCCGCTTCGCCATGGGGCACAGTGTCACCCACGGGCCCCGGCAGTCGCGACTCGCCCGCGGCGTACGTCCCATCACTCGGACACGAGGTGGCCCGGCGTCCGGCGCGGACCTTACGGTATGTGGTTGGGAGACTCTGGGGAGGGTCGGACCGAAAGGATCCGCTGGATGAGCGGACGACACGCCCTACCGCCACAGCCACGACGCAAAGCAACCCCCACCCCGAAGCGTGGCGGTCGCCGCAAGGCGCCCCGCAATTCCGCGCCCTGGCTGCGGACCGCCGCCGTCTCCGGTGCGACCGGCGCCACGGCGCTGACCGTGGGGCTGACGGTGCTGGCCCAGCCGGACTCGGCACGAGGCTTCTTCGTCGACGAGGAACCCGCTCGGACCGTGACGGCGGGAGAGTTCGGCCCCGGGGCGATCCGGACAGCCTCGACGGCGACGGACAGGACAGACCTCCGGTCAAGCCGGAGTACGACGCGCGCGGACCTGTTCGGCGAGTCGCAGCACGCTGCCGGGACGGCTCCGGAGGCCCAAGCACTCGCGTCGCAGAGCCCGGTCGCAGCGTCTCCGACTGCTCGCCCGACTCCGGCCGCTGCCTCTTCGACCGCCCCTCCGGGCACCTCTTCGCCGGCCCCGTCGCCGTCCTCGCCACCGCCTTCATCGTCAGATGGCCCGGCAAGTCCCACTCCCACGGCAGCCGCACCCACCAGCAGTGCACCGCCACCGCAGCCGGAGCCCACGCCCACGCCCGGGCTCCTCGGCAATCTCACCGACACCGTCGAGGGGACGGTGAAGGGCGTCATCGGTCTGCTGCCGAAGAACGCCGGCTGAAAGTTCGCCCGCGAACCGTGGTGGTTTCGAGACGCCTCGCCCTTGGGGGGCTCGACTCCTCAACCACCAAAGGGGATCTCCTCGACCACCACAGGGATCTTGGTGGTTGAGGAACGCCCGGAGCGCTAGCGGAGGGCGTGTCTCGAAACCACCCGCCCCTATTGGCGTCGATGGGTCTTCCTGGTGATCCGGACCCGGTTGTTCGCGATGATCGCGGTCTCGTAGCCGGGGTGATGCACGAGGGTGTGGTGTCGGGCGGAGGAGGCGTCCGGTGTCGAGGTTTGCCTCGCCGAGGGGTCCTGCGCGGGTCAGTCCTTGCGCTGCCAGAGCATCTCTTCGTGCAGGTGCCGGCTGCGCCAGCCCTCCGGCGTACGCACCAGCTCGTGCACGTAGGCGCCGCCGATGTCCATCTGCCAGGTGCTGCCGTCCGGCTGGTCGATCTGCATGGGGTTGAGGAAGTAGGCCCGCACTCGCGCGGTGTCCCCGTCGATCGCGACCTGCTTCTGGGCGATCACGTGCTGCATGGCGGAGAACATCGGCAGCGTCTCGGAGAGCCACTTCTTGACCTCGGGGAACGGCCCCGCGATGCCGCCGGTGGCGGTGTAGTCGATGTGCGCGTCGGGAGTGAAGACGGCGTCGAGGCCGTCCCAGTCGTGGGCGTCGATCGCGAACGTGTAGCGGGTGAGCAGGTCGTCGATGGCCCAGCGATCGGCCAGCAGGTTCGAGTCCATGGGACGAACCTAGCCGTGAAGTGAAACACGTTCTAGTATCACGCAATGCGCTTCACCTACGCCGAGGCGATGACCCGGCCCGAGTACTACCTGCCCCTCGCCCAGGCCGCCGAGAAGGCGGGGTACTCGTCGATCACGATCGCCGACAGCCTCGTCTATCCGGCGCAGTCGGACTCGACGTACCCCTACACCGAGGACGGCAACAGGGAGTTCCTCGAGGGCAAGGAGTTCATCGAGGCGCTCACGCTGGCCGCGATGATCGGCGCCGCCACCTCCACCCTGCGGATGACGCCGTTCGTGCTCAAGCTGCCGATCCGCCCCCCGGTGCTCGTGGCCAAGCAGGCCTCGTCGATCGCCTACATGACCGGCAACCGGCTCGGTCTCGGCGTTGGGTTGAGCCCGTGGAAGGAGGACTACCAGGTGATGGGCGTGCCGTGGGAGAAGCGCGGCAAGCGCTTCGACGAGTGCATCGACATCGTCCGCGGTCTCACCACCGGTGAGGAGTTCGAGTTCCACGGCGAGTTCTACGACATCCAGCCGGTCACGATGACGCCCGCACCGACGCAGCCGATCCCGATCCTGGTCGGCGGTCACGCCGACGCCGCGCTGCGCCGGGCCGTCACCCGCGGAGACGGCTGGATGCACGGCGGCGGCCCGCAGGACGAGCTCGACCGGCTGCTGACCCGCATCGACGAGATCCGCGCCGAGGAGGGACTGCAGGACAAGCCCTTCGAACGGCACGTCATCTCGATGGACGCCTACTCGGTCGACGGCCTCAAGCGCTTGGAGGACAAGGGCGTCACCGACGTGATCGTCGGCTTCCGGGTGCCCTACATCGTCGGGCCGGACACCGAGCCCCTGGAGAAGAAGGTCGCAGCGCTCGAGCGGTTCGCCGAGTCCGTGATCGTGAAGGTGAACCCGTGACCGACTCCCCCAGCAGCACCGCTGCCTTCGCCGCCGCCATCGCCGAGGCCGAGCAGCTGGTCCGCGGCGCGACGTTCATCCGCACCCAGCAGGACCTGGCCGAGGGGCTGGACTACCTCGCCGGATCGATCCGTGCGTCGCTGCAGATGGCCTGGGCGTGGACGCCGGAGCACCCGTTCTTCGTCAACTCCACGAGCCAGCACACCAAGATGGGGCTCGACAACCCCGACACCGTCTACCACCACGCCAACATCCGGCCGCACCACACGTACGTCGTGCGTGGGCGGCGCGGCACCGTGCTCGACCTGAGCTTCCAGGTCATCGGCGGCGACTACACCCCGACGTCCACCCCGGACGGCTCCACCGCGTTCGACGACCGCGACCTCGAGATCGGTCCCGACGGCTCCTTCGAGCTGAGCTTCGGCCCTGGTCTCGACGAGCTCGACCGCCAGGGCATCACGCCCTGCGCGCACCACGTCGTACTCCCGGAGAAGTCGGCGATGCTCGCGCTGCGCGAGGTGTACGGCGACTGGTCGGCTTCGCGGAGCGTCTTCACCATCGAGCGGGTGGACACGGTGGGCACGCCCTCGCGGATCGAGACCGACACCGAGGCGGTCGACAAGCGCTACGCGATCGCGGCCAAGATGCTGATCTCCCGGATCAAGACGTGGTTCGCGTTCCCGGAGTGGTTCTACCTCAAGGAGCCGGTCAACACCCTGACCGAGCCGCGGCCGACGCCGGGCGGGCTGGCATCGCAGTGGTCGTCTGTCGGGCACTACGACGTGGCCGACGACGAGGCGATCGTGATCACCGTGCCGCGCGGCGACGCGCCGTACCTCGGCTTCCAGCTCGGCACGCCCTGGTACACCTCGCTGGAGTACATCCACCACCAGACCTCGCTCAACCATGCGCAGGCGCAGGTGGACCCCGACGGGATGATCCGCATCGTCGTGGCCGAGCAGGACCCGGGCGTCGCCAACTGGGTCGAGCGACTGGGCCACCGGCACGGCTACCTGCAGTTCCGCTGGCAGCGGCTGTCTCGCGAGCTCACGCCCGAGGACGGGCCCACGATGCAGATCGTGCCCATGTCCCAGGTGCCGGCGCTGCTGCCGTACTACGAGCAGAACAAGGTCACCGCCGAGCAGTGGGCCGAGCGGATCGCCGCTCGGCAGGCGGGCGTGGCCGGAAGGATGATCGGATGAGCGGGCTCTACGCCGACAAGGTCGCCGTCGTCGTCGGTCACGGACCGGGACTCGGCGCGGCACTCGCGACGCGCAGCGCCGAGGAGGGCGCGCGGGTCGTCATCGCCGCCCGCAATGCCGAGCGTCTCGAGGAGGCCGCGGCCAAGATGCGCGCCGACGGCCACGACGTGTTGTCCGTGCCCACCGACGTCGCCGACCCAGAGGCCTGCGAGCGCCTGCGGGATCAGACCCTCGAAGCGTACGGACGGGCGGACGCGCTGTATGTCAACGCGTTCGCGATCCCGCCGATGAAGCCGCTGACCGAGGTGCGGCACGACAAGATCCGCTCGGCGATGGAGGTCAACGTCTTCGGACCGATCAACCTCAGCCGGTTGTACGCCGACGCGCTGGCCGAGACGCAGGGCGCGATCGTCATGGTCAACAGCGCCGCGCTCTACCAGTCGCAGCTCGACCACGGCGCCTACAAGGTGACCAAGGGCGCGCTGCTGCACGCCGCTCAGGCGCTGGCCACCGAGCTGGGTCCGCGCGGCATCCGCGTCAACTCGATCGCGCCGAACTACATCTACGAGGACAAGAACAAGATGTACTTCGACTGGATCGCCTCCGAGCGCGGCGTCACCCATCAGGACATCTACGACGAGCTCGCCGCCAAGACCGACCTCCGCCGGCTGGCCAGCCCCGAGGAGCTCGCCGACGCGGCGCTCATGCTCTGCTCGCCGTACGCCCGCTCGGTGACCGGCATCTGCCTCGACCTCTCCCTCGGCGAGTTCCACCGATGACTCGCGAACGCGACTCGGTCGGCACGTTCGAGGACCTGCACGCCTCGGCGACGAAGATCACCGGCGGCCTCGCCGACTTCGGCGACGACGAGTACCACGAGCCCTTGCGCATCCTGCTGGACTCGCTCGAGCGCGAGGCCGGGCTGACCGGCGTCGGCAACACCCATGTGCGCGCCTCGATCCGCGGCGCCCTGGTCGCACGGTTGATGAGCCAGGACGGCTTCAACCGCCATCCCGAGCATCGCGACGTCGCGATCGAGCGGCCGATCATCGTCACGGGCATCCAGCGCAGCGGCACCACTGCCCTGCAGCGGCTGCTGTACGCCGACCCGGCCGCGCAAGGGCTGGAGATGTGGCTGACGCAGATGCCGCAGCCCCGCCCGCCACGCGAGACCTGGGACGACGACCCGGTCTACGCGATGCTCAAGGCCGGCTTCGACAAGCACCACGCGGAGAACCCGGACTTCGCCGGCATCCACTACATGAACGCTGACGTGCCCGAGGAGTGCTGGCAGCTGCTGCGCCAGTCGATGATCACGGTGATGTTCCAGTCGCTGAGCCACGTGCCGTCCTACGCCGCGTGGCTGCGCGAGGCGGACTGGACGCCGGCGTACGAGCGCTACAAGCAGAACCTGCAGCTGATCGGCCTCAACGACAACGACAAACGCTGGGTCTTGAAGAACCCCACTCACCTCGACGCTCTCGACGCGCTGATGGCCGTCTTCCCGGACGCGCTGGTGGTGCAGACGCACCGCGACCCGGTCGTCGCAGTCGGGTCCGCGTGCTCGCTCGCCGAGGCGACGACACAGGGCTGGTCGACGGTCTTCACCGGCGAGCAGCTCGGCACCGACGTGCTGGAGATGCTGTCCTACGAGGTCCGCGACTTCGCCGAGCGGCGCGCGGCGTACGACCCGGCGCAGTTCGTCGACGTACAGTACGACGACCTGGTCGCCGACCCGATCGGCACGGTCGCGGGCATCTACCGCGCCTTCGACCTGCCGTGGACGGACTCGGTCGAGGCGGCGGTGCGTGAGGAGCACGAAGCGTCCCGACGTGGACCGCGGGCGCCGAAGCATTCGTACTCGTTGAGCGACTACGGCCTCACCGAGGAGCAGGTGCGGGCGGCTTTCGCATGACCGGCTTCACCATCGGGCGGCTGCACCACGTCCAGCTCGCCATCCCTGCGGGAGGTGAGGGTCGGTGCCGTGACTTCTGGCATGGCGTGCTGGGGATGGACGAGGTCGCCAAGCCGCCGGAGCTGGCGGCGCGGGGCGGCTGCTGGTTTCGCTACGGTGACCTCGAGGTGCACCTGGGCGTCGAGGAGGACTTCACACCGGCGCGCAAGGCACACCCCGGCATCTTGGTCGACGGCTTGCGCCAATTGGCGGCGACGCTGGAGGACGCCGGGGTCGTGGTGACCTGGGACGACGCCTTCCCCGGCCATGACCGGTTCTACGCCAGCGACCCGTTCGGCAACCGGCTTGAGTTCCTCGAGCCGCGGTGAGTGGATCTGCGCCTGACGGGGCACACGGTGCTGCCGAATGCGCGCAATCGTGATCTATCACCGCTGTGCGGGCGATAATCAAGCCCATGAGCAGGCGGGAAGCTCGAGACATTCTGGCTCGTCGGGTTGCGGAACTACGCCAGGAGTCCTACGAGAACCTGAAGGGCACGTGGCACGACCGGCCCGGCTGCGATCAGGTCATCGGAGTCAGCGGCAAGGAGTACGGGGTCGAGATCGAGGCGTTTTGGGACGACCCTCGGGAGCCCGGCAACCTTCGCGTGATGGTCTCCGTCGGTAGCTCAGTCCTCCCCCCAACTGACGGGTTCATCGTTGCCCCCGACGGCGCGTTCGTTGGCGAGTAACGGACTGGCGGCCGATCGGTCGCACCCGCGATCGGCGAGTTGTTCACAAAGTCCCTGCGACCCCTCGATACTGTCACCCAAGTCGACTACAATAGAACACATGTTCGAGTGGGGATGGATCGACGAGTTGGACGGTAACGCTGCCGCCGATGAGCTCGCGCGCTCCACGCAGCTGGTGGTCGCTGCGGAGGCCGGTCAGTTCCTGCTGGCCGCGCACTGGGCGGATCTGCACGCTGCCGAGTTCGTTGCCGAGACGACGTCGACGTTGCCGGGGATGCCGCGGCTGGTGCCCGCAGGTCCGGAGGGCTGTCCGGAGATCGATGAGTTCGCCGGCGCCGAGCTTGCGGTGTTGACGGGGATGACCACCCGGGCGGGGGAGGGCCTGATCCGTGACGCGGTCACGGTGCGGCACCGTCATCCGTTGTTGTGGGATCGGTTGAAGGCCGGGCAGGTGCGGGTGTGGGTGGCCCGCAAGGTCGCCCAACGCTGCGCCGCAGCGGGTCTGGATCCGGAGATGGCGCGGTGGGTCGATGAGGAGACCACCCCGTATGCGACGACCC
>JBHWSH010000041.1:0-2725 GCA_043427135.1 Marmoricola sp.
CGCAGCCAGCTCATGTCCGCTCGAGCCGCCGTGCCAGGTACGGCGCGGTCACGCTCCCGTCGGCCTGCGCGATGTCGGCCGGCGTCCCGGTCGCGACGACCCGACCGCCGGCGTCTCCTCCCCCCGGGCCGAGGTCGATGACCCAGTCGGCGGTGGCGATCGCGTCGAGGTTGTGCTCGACGAGAACCACCGTGTTGCCGGCGTCAACGAGCCGGTGCAGCTGGCGCAGCAGGAGCGCGGTGTCGGCGGGGTGCAGTCCTGAGGTGGGTTCGTCGAGCAGGTAGAGAGTGTGGCCTCGGTGCGCCCGCTGGAGCTCGGTAGCGAGCTTGATGCGTTGCGCCTCACCGCCGCTCAGCTCGGTCGCAGGCTGGCCCAGTCGCAGATAGCCCAAGCCCACCTCGCGCAGCGTCCGAAGGCTGCGTACGGCGGTCGGCACGTCGGCGAGGAACGTCGCGGCTTCGTCGACGGGCAGTGCGAGGACCTCCGCGATGTTCTTGTCGCGATAGGTGATCTCGAGCGTCTCGGGGTCGTAGCGATCGCCGTGGCACGTCGGGCACGGTGCGTAGGTGCCAGGCAGGAACAGCAGCTCGACGGAGACGAATCCCTCCCCCTGACAGGTCTCGCACCGGCCCTCGGGGACGTTGAAGGAGAAGCGGCCGGCGCCGTAGCCGCGGGCCCGGGCCTCGTCCGTCGCGGCGTACAGCTTCCGCACGGCATCGAACATCCCCGTGTATGTCGCGAGGTTGGACCGCGGCGTCCGGCCGATCGGGCGCTGGTCGACCAATACCAGTCGGTCGAACGTCTCACGGGCAGTCGGGTCCTCGGCCAGGACCTGGGTGAGCAGGGTCGACTTGCCAGAGCCGGACACGCCGGTGACGGCCGTCAGCACGCGGAGCGGGAGGTCGACGGACAGATCCCGGAGGTTGTGGCGATGTACGCCGGCCAGTCGCAGCCAGCCCTGCGGGGCGCGCGCGTCGTGCACGAGCCGCTCGGCGCGACCGAACAGGTAGGCGCTGGTGACCGAATCCGTGACCTCTTCGAGGTCAGCGACAGGACCGCTGTGGAGCACCTGGCCTCCTGCCTCGCCGGCACCCGGGCCGATGTCGACGACCCAGTCTGCTCGTCGTACGACGTCGAGGTCGTGCTCCACGACGAACAGTGTGTTGCCGGACGCCTTGAGGCGGTCCAAGACATCCAGCAGCGGCTCTGCGTCGGCCGGGTGCAGGCCGGCGGAAGGCTCGTCCAGGACGTAGACGACTCCGAACAGACCCGAACGCAGCTGGGTGGCGATCCGCAGGCGCTGCGCCTCTCCGGACGACAGCGTCGTCGAGCTCCGTCCCAGGCTGAGGTAGCCCAGGCCCAGATCGAGGAGCACCTCGACGCGCGCCACCAGGTCCGCGCAGATTCGCACCGCGACCTCGTCGGCCTTCTCGGGCCGCTCGGCGACGGGTCGCAGTAGCGCGACCAGCGCTGTGAATGGCAGGTCGTTGACCTCGGCGATCGAACGCCCGAGGAAGGTCACCGCGAGGGCCTCGGGCCGTAGGCCACTGCCCTGGCAATCGGGGCAGGGGGCTTCCTGCACGAACCGCAGTGCCCGCTCGCGCATTCGCTCGCTCGTGGAGTCGGCCAGCACGTGCATGACGTGCTTGCGCGCGCTCCAGAACTTCCCGTAGTAGCCGTGGTCGACGCGACCAGGTTCAGGTTCGATGAGCACCGACGGCTGCTCGTCGGTGAACAGCAGCCAGTCGCGGTCCCGCTTGCTGAGTCTGCGCCACGGCTTGTCGATGTCGATGCCGAGCCCCATCACGATGCTGCGCAGGTTGGCGCCCTGCCACGCGCCCGGCCAGGCGGCGATCGCGCCATCGCGGATGCTCAGTGACGGGTCAGGGACGAGCAGTTCCGCGGTGACGTCGTGGACCACGCCCAGGCCGTGGCAGTGCGGGCACGCGCCTGCAGCGGTGTTGGGCGAGAAGGCCTCCGCCGCGAGGTGCTCGGCGCCGACCGGGTAGTCGCCGGCCCGCGAGTAGAGGATTCGCACCAAGTTGGACAGGGTGGTGATGGTGCCGACCGACGACCGCGAGGTGGCCGCGCCCCGGCGCTGCTGCAGCGCGACCGCAGGCGGTAGGCCGGTGATCTCCTGGACGTGCGGGGCGCCGACCTGCTGCAGCAGCCGGCGCGCGTAGGGCGCGACCGACTCGAAGTAGCGGCGCTGCGCCTCGGCGTACAGCGTGCCGAAGGCCAGCGAGGACTTCCCCGAGCCAGAGATCCCGGTGAACGCCACCATCACGTTGCGTGGGATGTCCACGTCGACGTTGCGCAGGTTGTGCTCGCTGGCGCCGCGGACACGCACGAAGTCGTCTGTCGCGTCGGTGGTCACGTGCCGCCCTGTCGGTCGCTTCGGGTGTCCTCGACGACAAGTTATCGCGCTCCCCGAGCGCCGTCGGCACTGCGACTGCTCCGCCGCGAGCGGGATGCAGCTGGTCCGTTTTTGCGTGACGGCCCAGGCGGTGCCTCACGACTACCTCTCGGAAGAGGGCTGGGCCGTGCGGCCAGATTTGCTGTCGTTCGCGCGGATGCAGCGGCTGGACGGTGAGTTGTTCGGGGTCAGCCCTGCCGGGCCGAGTCCTGCACCGAGCCGCTGTTTCAGCAGTTGCACTCCTGCGGATCGATGGTGTGGACTCGATGCAGCCACATTGACTGCGCTCGGCGGCGCCCCGCCCGGACG
>JBHWSH010000042.1:0-6449 GCA_043427135.1 Marmoricola sp.
GCTGCCCTGGTGGGCGGGCGCCCTGGTGCTCGCGGCGTACGGCGTCGGCTTCGCTGCCCTGGGGATCGTGCTGACAGTACGCCGCGACGTCACCTGATCTCTCGGCGCCCCACGGCGGAGCGCAGCGACGCCCCCTGGTGGTTGAGGAGGAGCGCAGCGACGTCTCGAAACCGCCCCGGCCGTAACCCGCAGACGCCGAAGGCCCCGCCGGATCACCGACGGGGCCTTCGATCGAGGGGAAGCCGGCGCGCTCACGCGCCGGCTTCGTCACCTCAGTGGTGGTACTTGCCTCGGCGCGGCGCCGGGGCGAATCCGAACACTGCTCCCGTGACCGCGAGCAGAGTGCCGAGCATCATGATCAGCAGACCGCTGTCCATGCCGCCGTCACTGCCGATCAGGCCGGCGTCGACCGAGGTGGGAACCGCTGCCTCAGAACCGAGCACGGTGGGCTCGTTCTGCGGTCCCGGACGGTTCGGCTCGTCGGGGTTGCCGGGCGGCGTGCTCTCGTCCGGCGTCTCCTCAGGACCGTCCGTGGGAGGAGCCGTGCTCTCCGAGGGCAGGACCGTAGGCGGCGTGGTGGCCGGCGGCGTCGACTGGGTCGGGTTGGTGACAGGCGGGCTGGTCACCGGGGGCGTCGTCGCCGGCGGGGTGGTCACCGGAGGCGTCGTCGTGGGGGTCGTGGTCGGCGTCGGGCCCGGGTGCGTCTTGGTGGGCGTCGGCTCCGGAGTCTTGGTCGGCGTCGGACCCGGGTGCGTCTTGGTGGGCGTCGGCTTCGGAGTCTTGGTCGGCGTCGGCTTGGGCGTCTTGGTGGGGGTCGTGGTCGGCGTCGGGCCCGGAGGCGTACTGCCGCATTCGGCGACCGAGACGTCCTTGGCCTTCTCGCCCGGAGTCGCGTAGCGAACGGCCTTGGAGCCGCTGCCGGTCTGACCGTGGGCATCCGTCCAGCTGAACGGGAACGTGCCGTTGAAGCCGAGCTTGGTGATGGTGGCTTCGCTCACGATGATGATGTGGTGGAAGACGCCTGAAGGCTTCGTGACGTACTTGCAGACCACGACCTTCTTGGCGCTCGCCGGCGGAGTGGTGGCCGGCGGCGTGGTCACCGGAGGCGTCTTGGTCGGCGTCGGCTTCGGGGTCTTGGTGGGGGTGGGCTTCGGCGTCTTCGTCGGGGTCGTCTCGGTCGGGGTCGGCGCCGGCTGGGTCGGCGTGGTGATCTTGACCTTCTTGACGCTCACGTGGCTGATGGCGTGCTTGCCGAAGCCGGCGGCCTGAGACGTGAAGGTGTAGGAGCTGACCGGGGACGGCAGCACGGCCTGGAACAGAGGCAGGAAGGCGGCGGACTTCGCGCAGACCTCGGTGATCTGGTAGCCGGCCGGTGCGGCGTGGGTGAAGGAGTACTGCTCACCGCGCAGGTCGGTCTTGTACCAACCGTCGCCGGACGGACACACCTGCGCGCCCCCGCCTTGATTCCCGCCGCCGGTGGTGGCAGATGCGGTGGACACCGCGCCGACTCCCACCATGCCGAGGCCGATGATCGCGGCCCCCATGCCGGCGACGGCGCGGTGGGATGCCCCACGCAGTTGGGCGAACGCGCCCGATCGGGCCCCTCGCAACGTCTTCATCTACAAGCCTTTCGTGTACGTAATGCTCCCCGCGTGAATCTAGGCATCTGATCAACGTTCCAAACGGACGGAAGTCACCATTCCGGGCGCTCGGGATGAATCGGGGTCGTTGGGCATGACCGGTTCGGGACGAAGCGCCCACGCGCCTGGTCAACAGCCCTGTGGGCGCGAGCACACCGAAGATCACTGACACCTGGCGTCAGTGATCTTCCAAGTGCTCGGCGGTTCCGGGCGATGCGGAACTACGCGTCGAGCTGCGGCGATTTCAGCTGGAGCGGATGACGGGAATCGAACCCGCATTCTGAGCTTGGGAAGCTCATGTTCTGCCATTGAACTACATCCGCGGGCGACAGCCGGGTCGGCTGCGCGGCTCAGATGCTACCGGACCCGATGGTGCCGTCCGCCGCGACCGGAGTGAGGGTCGGCCACCGCGGAGCCAGCCCGTCGCCGGAGGAGCGGCCGGTCAGTCGGCGGTGCAGCCACGGCGCTGCATGGGCGCGAGCCCAGGCGAGGTCGGCCTCGCGACGTTCTGCCCGGGTCGGCGGAGGGGCGGGCTCCAGCGGGTCGTGGCCCGCATCGTGAGGTACGTCGAGGGCGTCGAGAACGCGCACGACCATGTGTCGATGTCCCAGCGCGGACATGTGGATGCGGTCGATGTCCCACATCCGCGAGTCGCGGTACTCACGCATGCGCCAGAAGTCGACGACGGTCGCGTCCACCTCGTCGGCCACCTCGCGGACCAGTTCGTTGTACGTCGCGACGCGGCCCCGCAGCCGACCGAAGACAGGTGCCCAACCGAGGTCGAAGCCCGTGAAGACGACGAGGTGGGCTCCGGTCGCCCGAAGCTCGCGCAACCCGTCGGCGTACGATGACACGACCGCGTCCACGTCGACCTTGGCTCGCAGGATGTCGTTGCCGCCGGCGTAGATGCTGACCAGATCGGGCGCCATCTCTACCGCGGCTCCGACCTGTTCATCCAGGATCGAGGCCATCTTCCGTCCGCGGATCGCCAGGTTCGCGTAGTGCAGCCCTGGCTGTACGCCGGCCAGCACCTCGGCGAAGCGGTCGGCCCAGCCGCGTACGCCGTTGGGTCGCGCCGGGTCCGGGTCGCCTACGCCTTCGGTGAAGGAGTCCCCGAGCGCGACGTACGACGAGATGCGGAGCATCCGGTCATTCTCCGCTCGGCACCCGGATCGGGATCGCGCGGGGCGGTAGTGTGCCCGGCGTGCTGCTGTCTGACCGCGACATGACCGCCGAGCTCGACGCCGGACGGATCGGCCTCGACCCGTTCGATCCGCAGATGATGCAGCCCTCCAGCATCGACGTGCGGCTCGACCGGTTCTTCCGGACGTTCGAGAACCACCGCTACCCGCACATCGACCCCGCCGAGGACCAGCCGGAGCTGACCCGCGAGGTGGAGCCCGTGGGCCAGGAGGCGTTCATCCTGCACCCCGGAGAGTTCGTCCTGGGCTCCACCTACGAGGTGGTGACTCTCCCCGACGACATCGCCGCCCGGTTGGAGGGCAAGTCGTCGTTGGGTCGCCTGGGCCTGCTCACGCATTCGACCGCCGGCTTCATCGACCCTGGGTTCTCCGGCCACGTGACGCTCGAGCTCGCCAACGTCGCCAACCTGCCGATCAAACTTTGGCCGGGCATGAAGATCGGCCAGCTCTGTTTCTTCCGGCTGACGTCACCGGCCGAGCACCCCTACGGCTCGGCGAAGTACGGCTCGCGCTACCAGGGACAGCGCGGCCCCACCCCGTCCCGGTCCTCGCAGAGCTTCCACCGCACGGTCATCGACTCCTGACTCACGCGAGCCGGCGCCAATTCGACGAACTGGCGCCGACTCGCGGGTCAACGGGAGGCGTCGTCGGCGACCTGGGCGCGGCCGCCGCGGCTGTCGGCGAAGAGGCTGGTCAGCGTGGTCACCACCAGTACGCCGAGGATGAAGCCGAGCGACCAGAGGGTGGGGATCTCGGGGACCGACGACGAGTTCAGGTGACCCCAGTGCAGGGCGAGCTTGATCCCGATGAAGGCGAGGATCACCGAGAGCCCGAAGCCGAGGTGGACGAGCTTGCTCAAGGCGCCCTCGACGACGAAGAACAGCGCGCGCAGACCGAGAAGCGCAAAGGCGTTGGTGGCGAAGACCAGGAACGGGTCTCCGGTGATGCCGTAGACCGCAGGCACGGAGTCGACGGCGAAGACGATGTCGGTGGTGAAGACCGCGAGGACCACTAGTGCGAACGGCGTCAGGGCGCGCTTGCCGTTCACGCGCGACACCATCTTGGTGCCTTCGTAGCGCTCGGTCACGGGCACGAAGCGGCGTACGAACCTGATGCTGCGCAGCTCGTCGGCGTCGATGTCGTGGTCGACCTCAGTGATGGTGTCGCGCAGGATCTTGACCGCGGTCGCCACGAGGATGAGACCGAAGACCAGGAACATCCAGTCGAACCGCGCGAGCGCAGCCGCTCCCAGTGCGATGAAGATGCCGCGCAATACGATCGCGCCGACGATGCCGTAGAGGAGCACCCGCTGCTGAAGCTCCTTGGGCACCATGAATGCGCCGAGCAGCAGCATGAAGACGAACAGGTTGTCGACGCTCAGCGACTTCTCGACGAGGTAGCCGGTGAGGTACTCCAGTCCTCGGTCGGATCCGAAGTCCCACCAGACGTAGACGCCGAACAGCAGGGGCAAGGCGATGTAGAAGATCGACCAGCCCGTGGCCTCCTTCATCGAGACCTCGTGCGGTTTGCGGGTCACGATGAAGTCGAAGGCGATCAGCACGACCACCAGGCCGATGACGAACGCCCACAGCCCGGGGGTGCCGATCGAGTCGAGGGTGGGTCGCGGTGTCTCGGCAGCGAAGCGAACAAGGGTCGACGTGTCGGTGAACAGGCGCATGGGTAGTCCTCAGGCACAGAAGAAGTTCCTGAGGTCTCCTTCACCGGCTCGCAAACGAGTCGGCAGCCGCCCGGGGCGCCGATGGCGGCGCCGTACTGACCGGAGCGTCTCTGCGGAAGTACTCCCCTCGGGAGGGAACGATACGGGCTAGGTCGTGGCGGGCCCACGGCCGGGGAGTGGGAGACGTGCGCAAGACGAACTGGGCGGTCGCGGCCGGGTGGATCGCGATCGTGGTGGTGTACGCCGCGCTGTCGCGGGTGTGGACCGACACGGATTCGCAGTGGTACAGCAGCCTCGAGGAGCCGGCGTTCCAGCCGCCCGACATCGTCTTCGGCATCATCTGGCCGTTGAACTACCTCGCGCTCGCGGTCGTCGGTGTCCTTCTCGCCCGCACCCACCCGGAGCGCACCAAGAAGGCGCTGGTCACCTTCGCGATCTCAGTCGTCTTCGCGCTGGGCTGGTCCTATCTCTTCAGCCAGTCCCGCGAGCTGGTGGCTTCGGCGGTCAGCCTGGTCATCGCCGCCGCGTTGACCTGGGTGCTGGTTGCGCAGCTGTGGCGAGCGCGGGCGGCGTACGGCGCGCTTCTCCTGGTGTACGCCGGATGGATGACTCTGGCGGCCGCGCTCTCGATCGGCTTCGTCGTCCTCAACTGATCGACCACGAAAGAGGCGCCCAGTGGCTGACCACGCCGCATATCGGATCGGCGAGTTGAGCGGACGTCCGGTCGTGGAGCATCTGGATCTCGTGGCGGCTCCGACCGCGCGGCTGCTCGCCGAGTGGAGCCGTGCCGGCGAGGTCAGTGTCGTCGAGATCGACCCGGACCTCGCGGACACCGCGGCACTGACCCAGGCCTACGACCTGCCGCTCGAGGCGAGCGGCAACTGCGTCGTCGTCGGAGGGCGGCGCGACGGTCAGGAGCGAGTCGGCGCGTGCGTGGTCCCGGCCCGCACCCGCGCAGACGTCAACAACCTGGTCAAACGACGCCTCGACGTACGCAAGGCGTCGTTTCTGTCCACCGACGATGCGGTGGAGCGCAGCGGGATGGAGTACGTCGGGATCACGCCGGTCGGCCTGCCCGAGGAGTGGCGGCTGTTCGTCGACGAGGCGCTCACCGTGCTCCCCGTGGTGATCCTGGGCAGCGGCGTACGCCGATCCAAGCTGCTGATGTCCGGGGAGACCCTCACTGCGCTTCCGCGCGTCGAGGTCGTGCCGGGGCTCGGGGTCTGAGCCGGCGCGATCAGGGGCGAGGTACGCCGCGGCGGATCTGCTGCAGACCCGCGACCCCACCGCCCACGGCAGCGAGCGCGAGTGCCGTCAGCCCGACGCCCGCCGGCTTGCCGAGCGCGCCCGATCGCATGCCCAGGACCGCGCCGAGGGCGTCGACCGTGTCGACACCGATGCCGATCATCGTGGCCTGGCGGCGCTGGTCGGGCCGGGCGGCGAGAGTCATCGCACCCATCGCGATCTCGCGGACGCCGAACATGCGGCCGAGGTAGGGCGCCTGAGCAGCGGCGGTGAAGCCCGCGACCTTGAACGCCTGCGTGGGCGCGATGCAGGTGATGACGCCGATGCCGATGCGGCCGAATGCGATCGAGTTGACCTGGTCCATGAGCACGGACCCTAGGGCATCCTCACCCGTTGGGCTCCGCGACGTGCGCCAGCGCCGCGTCCAGCGCGATCCGTGCCGCGGGCTCGGCGGCCTCGCGGTCGGCGGAGACCAGACCCACCCGAGTGCGACGCTCGAGGAGGTCGTCGGCGTCCAGCGCGCCTTCGTGGGTGACGCCCCAGACGAGCTCGGCCAGGCAGGTCGGCACGCCGGGCGCGACCGGAGCGAGGAGCTCCTCGTCCGACAGGCCGGTGACGCGGGCCGCTTCGCTCAGGACGGCGCCGGCCTCGGTGCCGAACCGGCGGGGCAGTCGCGGCGAGATG
>JBHWSH010000043.1:0-6578 GCA_043427135.1 Marmoricola sp.
GGACCATCAAACCGCGTCATTGCGTGCTCAACAGCCTCTGGTCGGGCTGACAGGATTTGAACCTGCGACCCCTTGACCCGAACCGTTCCCCTTGCGACTTCTTGCGTCAGTTGGCGATTCAGTGTCCTGACCTGCGCAAACACCGCCAGTTGACCTTGTGTCAGTTTGCGTCTCTCGGCTCCGCATCGCTCCTATCTGCGGAGTAAACAGCGACTAAGTTGCACCCGGATCGAATCCCATGCCCCGCCCCGCAGGCCGCGAGCGAGCGCACTGCGGGTCGCGCGTGGAGGGCGGCGTACATGCATCTGTAGGCGAGTGATGCCGCGGCTTGAGGACACCCGGCCGCCGCACGTAGCGACTCGCTCCTCGCGACGACCGGTGCCTCCCGGCACGACGGCCCCTATGAGCCGTCGTTGGCGTCCAGCAGCTCCTGGAGCAGGGCACCCAACTGCGGCACCCGCTCTATCGCGACCTGCCAGACCAGTTCGTCATCGATCACCGCGTAGCCGTGCACGAGCACGTTGCGGAACGCGACGATCCGAGGCAGGTCCGGCACCTGCGCCGCGACGTCGGTGTCCACTCGGCCCAGCCTATTCAGGCATCTCCGAGGATCTGGAACTGCCGCTCGACAGCTGATCGCAGCAGCACCTCCGGTCTGGTAGTCAGCCCAGCTTCGATCTGCAAGGAACTCCGTGATCCGCTGGCAGGCGCGGTGAGCGTCCCAGAGCAGCGCAGCGGACTCAGGCTGCATACAGCTCCTCGCTGTTCTGCTCTACCGAAGCCGCGAAGTACGGGTTGTCCATCGCTGCCGGTGCCACCAGGTCGACCGGCCGTCCCAGCAGCGACTCCAGTGCCTCCTTCAACCCGAAGAACGCCTCGAACCGATCGTCGACCTCGTCACCGAAATCCACGAGGAAGTCGACGTCGCTGGAGTCATCGAAACGATCGGTCAAGATCGATCCGAACACCACCAGCCGGCGCACCGCGAATTCGCGGCACAGGGCAGCGATCGCTGCGCGGTCCAGGGTCACCGCGGAGACCATGGGGCCGCCCTCCTTACGCCTGCACGCCTCCGATTCTGGCACGCCCCACACCTCGGCACGATCACCCTTGCGGCTGAGTGACCCAGGCCGATCTGGTAGACCGCTCGCAACTCGAGGTGTCACCTGGACGGGCAGCACTCCCGACCGAATCTCGGGGCCTTGTGGTCAGGAGCCCGCGGGGACGACCGCTTCATGTCTGTGTAGGGGATCAACGTGGCGATTCGTGGACAGGTACAGGCAGCCTGATCGATCGCGTCACAGAGTGGGGCATGGAGCGGCATCGCTGCTACCTCTGTTGTCGACGAGGCGTCGGACGACGTGGGCGGCACCGTTGCCGATGATGGCTTCCAGAGTCGCGAGTACCTCGGTTTCGGACTTGGGCGAGTAGCGCACAGTCGCAGCATGGGCAGCACGAAGCTTGTCAGGGAACTGCTGCCCGAGGCGTGTGATGAGCTCACCGGCAGTCAACACAGCGACACCGTGGTCAATCATCCAGGCGCGCGGGAAGGGTCGGACGTTCTCCGCGAGATGGATGTCGGCATCGGCTGCGACCACGGCGGCCAGAACATGCCGGTCTTCGACGGGCACGTTCACGTCGCCCACCGCGGCTATGTCCTCGGGTTCGACGTCGATCAGCGCGTCCTCGATGAACTCGTTCATCAGTCGTTCCAGCCGGATCGTGATCGTGTCGGCGACCCTGAGTCCCAGGTTTCCGCAGGTTGCGTGACATCTCATCGAGGATCTGCTGGGCTTCAGTGGATCTCGATGGCGCCTGCGGCGGCGGCGTAGAGGAAGTAGTCGCGCAGCGTCCGGGAGTAGAGGATGTTGGCATCGGACACGACGACCGAGATCGTCAATCGATCAGGCCGATTTCGTTGGAGGACTCCGCGAGTGCCTTGGCCGCCTTGTCACAGCGGGTCTTGCGCTGGTAGTCCCGAATTACCTGGGCAGGGATGCGCGAGAGGTCGGCATCATCTGACGAGTCCGGACCAGTAGTCCCAGAACCGATGTGTGATCAACGCCAGGACGGCGACGAACGACACCGTAACGATGACCGCGTGGTAGTCGGTCAACGATCGCGTCGCCCGGCTGGCTTTTGCTCGACTGCCGAGGTGTCCGTTCGTCAAATTGGTGAGCGTGACGTACCAGAACACAGGAATGACGACTACCCACACGACCAAGCAGTATGGGCACAGAGCGTTGATCCGGTACAGGCTCTGGAAAATGAGCCAGCCCACGAAGCCGGCGGCGAACGACACGCCCGCCTGCAGGCCCAGCCAGTACCAGCGGCGGAGGCGCGCCCCTGCGAGCAACGCGGCCCCGGTGGCGGCCAGCACCGGGAACCCAGCGAGACCGATGAGTGGGTTGGGGAATCCGAAGACCTTGGCCTGTTCGGTTCGCATGATCGAGCCGCAGTTCAGGACAGGGTTGAGGCTGCAGGTCGGAACGTAGGTGTCGTCGGTGAGCAGGGCGATTCTTTCGATGGTGAGGACGAATGCGGCCACGGTCCCGAGGACGCCGCCGACCAGCAGCAGCCACGGCAGGAACCGAGGCATCGGCACGCGCGTGCTTGTTCCCGGCGACTCCTCACCAAACGCCTTGGCGGGCTCGGAAGTCCTAACGGGCTCAGTCGGCGAGTGCGGCATCGAGCGCGTCCGTCAGGTCCTCGTAGGAGCGCGGTTGGAGAAGCTCTCCGTCGACGAAGAAGGTCGGCGTACCGCTCACACCGAGGGCCTCTCCATCGGCTTGGTCCTTCTGGATGCGTTCGGCGGTGGCGGGATCGGCGTAGTCGGCGTCGTACTGTGCCATGTCGAGGTCGAGGTCCTCGGCATAGGAGCGGAACAGGTCGTCGAGGGGCTCTTGCTGCTCACCCCACTCGGTCTGAGTCTCGAACATCACCTGGTACATCTGCTCGAATTTCCCCTGTTGAGCGGCGGCTTCCACGGCTCGGGCCGCTCGTTCGGCGTTGAAGTGCCCCGACAGGGGGAAGTAGCGGGCTACGAACGTGACCCGGCCTTCGTACTCCTCCCGCAACTGCTCCACAGCGGGGTACGCCGCCCGGCATCCTTCGCATTCGAAGTCCAGGAATTCGACGAACTCGACCCCGCTATCGCCTGGCTGGCCGAGGATGTGGCTGTCTTCTCGGACAAGTAGCGACTCGTCCGCGGTCGCCGTCTGGGCGTCGTCGCTGGTCAGGTTGGCGATGGTCAACAGGCCCGCCAGGACCAGGACGAAGGCCGCGATGACCACCACCGACAGCTTGATCTGCTTGCTCACAAGGTTCCTTCTCGTTGCTGTGGATGTGACGGATGGAGCGCCGCTGCCACGAGGCCATCGCTTGCCACTCCGCGTGCAGCATCCTGGTTGGCGGCCGAACGCTTACCAGCCCGGGTCACCGCAGTCCATTTCGGCGGACTGCTCGGTTTCGATCTGCAACGTGGCGTGTGCGATCGCGTGTCGCTCTCTGAGCAGTCGACGCGCTGTGGCCAGTATGGGCTCGGTCTCCTGGCTCGTATCGGCCACCAGATGAGCAGTGGCGACGTGCATCCCGGAGGTCAGTGTCCACAGATGCAGGTCGTGGACGCCGGAGACGCCGTCGACGGATACGAGGTCGCGGGCGACCTCCTCGACGTCGATGCCCGCCGGTGCATGCTGGGCGAGGACGCTGAGCACCTCACGTCCGAGAACGACGGCGCGCACTGCGATGTAGGCACCGATCGCCAGGGCGACGAGGGTGTCCCACAGGCTGTCCCCGGTGACCGCGACCAGCACGCCTGCCACGACCACGCCCACGGAACCCGCGGTGTCGGCGATCACCTCGAAGTAGGCGCCCTTGACGTTGAGGCTTTCTGAAGCGCCTCCTCGCAGCAGCAGCAGCGCGACCAGGTTCACCGCCAGCCCCAGACCACCGACGACGAGCATCGGCCGGGTGTCGACTTCCACCTGTTCGCCGAACCGGGTGAACGCTTCGATGACGACGTACGCCGCAGCCCCCAGCATCAGCAGCACAGCGAGCCCAGAGGCGAAGACCTCGGCGCGGTAGGAGCCATAGGTACGCCGGCCGCTGGCGTCCGGTTTGGTGGCGATCATCGTGGCTACCACGGCTGCACCCAGAGCTACCACGTCGGCTGCCATGTGCCCGGCGTCCGAGAGAAGCGCCAGCGAACCCGTCAACAAGCCGTAGACGAGCTCGACACCGAAGAAGGCAGCGATCAAGACGAATGCGGCCGCCAACCTCCAGCGGTGTCGAGCCCCGGCATGCCCGGTCTCCTGTCCGTGGCCGTGTCCTGCGCCCATCAGTGATCACCTCGAAAACGGTCGGAGAACCCAGTCTCAGACGGCATCGGATCTACCCGCCCGATTCCTGGCATAAAGCGGCCCGTGCCGGCGGCGTACTGCTGGTAGACGCGCCCATGTCTCGCTCGGAGGTAAGGCTCCTCGACGACGCGCACCTGCAGCTGCAGCGCCACCAGCAACAGCACGAACCCAGTGACCGCGACCAAGTTGGGCACCATCAGCATCAGGCCACCACCCGTCAACGACATTGCGGTGAAGATCGGGTTGCGCACGACAGCGAAGGCACCGGTCGTCACAAGTTCTGTGGTCTCGGAGTCGTCGACACCGACCCGCCACGACGACCCCATGTCGTGCTGGGTGTAGAGGGTGAGCGCGATCCCGAGAATCGTCAGGACCGTGCCTGTGGCCTGAACCCAGGGAGCGGTGAGGGCCGAGATCGGCGCGAGGCCGAGCAAGGCGAACGCGGGTCCGGCAAGTCCGGCCGTGAGCGCCGCAACGAACAGTAGCCCGGCCCACCAGCGTCTGGACCCAACGGGACCGGAAATCCCTCGAAACCCCGCATCGCCGGTACGGCGCCGCTGGAGCCAACCACGCAGCAGGAACCCCGTCGCCAGGTAGACCGACGAGCGAGAGCGCCGCGACCTCCGTCACCACCGTGACCTCGGCCCATGATGGCCCGAGGCGCCGATCCGGTCGCGCTACCGCGCCTTCCCCGGGTCATGTGTCCCCCTCGGAGCCGAGCTCGACGTGATTGGGGCAGAGAGCGACCGCATCCCCGGTCGCTGCGAGGAGACGCTCAGCAGCCGAGAGGAGTGCCATGGTCTCCTCGGGTCGAGCCAGGGAGTACACCGAGGCGCGCCCCTTCGCACGCACCTGCACCAACCCACAGTCGAGCAGGCAGGCGAGATGACGGCTCACGGTCGATTGCGCAAGACCCAGGTGACCGGTCAGGTCCACCACGCGGTGATCACCTAGGGCGAGGTGCTGCACGATCGTGAGCCGCGAGGGGTCGCCGAACCCGCGGAACAGACAGGTCGCCGCACGCATCGCTGCCGCCTCGCCGATCGCTGCCTCGCCGGAGTCATTGCACGGTTCTGCTGTCATCGCCATATGAGGATGATATTGGGGTGATTCGATACCGGTCAAGGTCATCGCCTCGGGACATCTCGTCGACGACCGGCGGCCAGTACCGCCACCATCACCGTCAGACTCCCGAGCGCCAAGCCCATCACCACGAAACTGAAGATCCGCTCACCCCGGTCAGCGCGGACCTCGCCGGCCCCGGGCGATGGCAGCGGAGTCGGTGAGGTCTGTGCGAATGGGGTCGTCGGTGAAGCGCCCGGCGAAGGCGTCGTTGCCGCTGCGGCGCTCGCGGTCGGCGGTGCCGGCAGGATCCCCATGCTGAGGAGAAGGCCGGTCGTCAAAGTGGCAGTGCACTTGGCGACCGCTGCGCGACTACCGGAGGAGGTCCGGGACCGATGGCGTCGCAGGAGGGAGACGGCCAGCGCAATGGTCCCAACTCCGCTCATGAGCCACTCGGGCGCTGCTCCGAGCCGGTCGGCGATCGTGAGTGAGCTCCTGAGGGGCACTGAGCTCACCAGGGTCGCCGGCTGGAACATCCCGGTCCTTGCCACCACACGACCGTCAGGCCAGATGATCGCGCTCACCCCGCTGGTCGTGGGAACCACCACGGAGCGGCCGTGCTCGACGGCGCGGAAGCGATCGATGGCCAGCTGCTGGTAGGTCATGTTGCTGTAGCCGAAGGTCGCGTTGTTGCTCGGGACCGCCAGCAGGTTGGCGCCATTGCGGACGGAGTCGCGGACCTCATCGTCGAAGATGACCTCGTAGCACATCGCGATCGCGACGTTGGCTGCGCCTACCGTGAGGACTGTGGCGTCCTCGCCTGGGACGAAGCGTCCGGCCCGGTCGACTTTCTCAGAGAACAGCCGGAAGAAGCCCCGCATCGGCATGGTCTCGCCGAATGGCTGCAGGCGACGCTTGGCGTACTCCGCCACCGGTCCCTGCGCGGGGTCCCATAGGAGCACCGTATTGCGGGGGGCGGGTCCTCCCCCACCGACGACGGCTCCGACAAGGATGGGGACTCCGACCGACTCCGCCGCCTGCGTGATCCTGCGGTAGGCGTCGGGGTTGGTGTACGGATCGATGTCGGAGGAATTCTCCGGCCAGACCACCAACTCGGGCGCCGTCACCTCGCCTGCCTGCACCGCTCGGGACTTT
>JBHWSH010000044.1:0-6897 GCA_043427135.1 Marmoricola sp.
ATCGGCTCGCCGGCGCCTGAGCCCCGCGTTCACTCGCCCTGGACCGCCCACGGCGTGAACGTGCGCCGCTTCGTCAGCCAATCGTGCTGCGTACCGTCGGCCAGGTCGGCCGAGGCGTGTACCGAGATCCGCACCTGGTCTGGGTCGCCGAGGCACCCGGGGTCGACACGCAGCAGGCTGCGGTCTGCCTTGTACTGCAGGCGAAGCCGGTAGAAGCAGCCCTTCGGCGGAACCCGCTTGCCCTGCTTCCACCCGTCGGAGTGGACGAGCGCATAGTCGGTTTCTTGGAAAAGTCCTCCGACGAACTGGAACTCCGGGCCGTTCTCGTCCGGGTCGGTGTCGAAGCCGATGCTCACTCCGACGCCGTGGTCGGGGTAGGGCACGAGGTCGTCGTGGACCAGGCGCACGCGGATCGTGTCGCGGTAGGTCAGCCGGGTGCGGAGCAGGTCGACACCGCTGTCGATGTCGCCCTTCTGGTCGGTGACGACCACCGGGTCACCGGGGGCACTCGTCACGGCAGCGGTCAGCGCCGGTGCGGCCGGTGCGATCGTCGCGGCGGCAAGCGCGGCGAGGAGCTGGGCGGCGGGGTAGTTCATGGGTTTCCTTTGCTGCGTTGAGGATTCGGCGCGCCCAGCCGAGTTATCGCCGTGCGATCTGGAGCGCTGTTGCACCACTAGGACGCGGCAACTGCCATCCAGGTTGCATGGCCGTCCAGATCACTTCGCGAAGGGCTTGTGCCCGTGGAGGAACAGGCGTACAAAGGAATCAGCAACACCATCTGAGACCCACACAGGGACCCAGGTACCCACGCGGCGACCTACCCTTCGGAAGGGAAGTCGACCTCGCGCAATCGAGGCGACAGACCGGTGCACGCTTGGTAGCCAGGGTTCGTGTGTCAGCGGCGGCACCTCCTCGGAGGTGCCGCTCGCATTTCCGGGTGAAGTGATCGAGGTCGAGCCCCTGGGGGCTGGTCGGCCGACGCCGCCGGCGCGGGCGTGGATGGGCCTGGCCTCCGTGAGCGAGGTACGAGCGAACGGGTGGTTGCCCGCGGCGGTGGTGGCGGACGGCCAGCACCACCGTGGTCTCGACAGGCTCGACCGACGGACAGTCAGCGGAGGGGGCTGGCCTCGGCGCCGGCGGTGAACGCCTCCGCGGCGTACAGCAGCCACGCGTGCACCCCGCCGACCCCGCCCTCGGCGTACGCGATGAGGTTCGACTCGTACGCCGTGCGCAACGCCAGGTGCCCCGCCTCCGGGACGGTGAGGGAGGTCGGGTCGACGCCGCGGGCGACGAGGACGAGCCGCTCGGCCGCGCGGGCGACGATGCCGTTGTGGGAGACGAACGGTCCAACCGTCTGCAGCTCGGCGTGCACGACAGCGGCGAGCACCAGGGCGGGTGCATTGCTCCTCGCCGTCAGGAGCGAGCCCAGGCCGGCCAGTCGGTCGGCCGCGTCCGGAGAGGCGGGACGACCGAGATCGGCGTCGTCGACCTCGCCCTTCGCAGCAAGGATGTGCAGACGGGCGAGTGCCTGCATCGGCGACCGGGCCAGGACCGGCACCAGTCCCAGCAGCTCGGTCGAGACCCGCAGCGCCGCCGCGGCCGGTGCGTCGGCGTCCCCGTCACGCAACTGGTAGAGGCTGCGGTCCGACCCGTCGAGGACCGCCGACGCGTGCGCTCCCCGCAACAGCGACTCCCCGGTGATCTCGGGCGTCGTACGCCGCAGGCCGCGGTCGCGCAACAAGGCGTCGATGCCGTCGCGGGCCGCGGCCATCGCGGACCCCACGCCCTCGAGAGCGGCGAGGTCGGCGATCGGATCGGGGCCGGACACGGCTTCAGGCACGGTCCGAAAGGCTACCCGCCGCGATAGATTCGGCTTCACCATGGCCGACGCGTCCGCCTCCGCTCCCGCCGATCCCGATCGGACGGTTCTGGCCACGTCGTTCGCTCACGTCGCCGAGGAGTACCACCGCTCGCGTCCCGGCTATCCACTCGAAGCCGCGGTCTGGCTCACCGGCTCCACAGCCGCGACGGTGGTGGAGCTCGGCGCCGGCACCGGCAAGTTCACCGACCGGTTGGTCGAGCTGGGACACGACGTCCTCGCCACGGATCCGCTGGACGAGCTGCTGACTCTGTTGCGCGACCGCCATCCGGACCTGCGTACGGCCTCCACGCCGGCGGAGCAGATCCCGGCGGCGACCCGCTCGGTCGACGTGGTCGTTGCAGCGCAGGCGTTCCACTGGTTCGACCACGCACTGGCGCTGCCGGAGATCGCGCGGGTGCTGCGTCCCGAGGGCCGAGTCGCGGTCGTGCGCAACGACCCGGACGACCGCATCCCGTGGGTGCGCAAACTCGGGCGCATCCTCGGCGTCGGCGACCATCAAGCCACGGACCCGACCGACGTCCTGGTCGGCTCGCAGCTCTTCGGCTACGTCGAGCAAGCCACCTTCCGGCACTGGCAGCCGCTGCGGCGCCAGGACCTGCGTGATCTGGCGCTCTCGCGCTCCCGCGTCGCGACGATGGAGCGCTCCGCGCAGGATCGTCTGCTGCGCCAGGTGGAGGCGCTGTACGACGACTACGGTCGCGGTCCAGACGGCCTGCTGCTGCCCTATGTCACCCGCTGCTTCAAAGCCGTGGTCCGCCCGCAGCACAGCATCGTCGAGCCCGAGCACAGCGCCGACCTGACCGCCGCCCTGTCGGAGCTGGCCTCCACGGAGCAGCGACGCCGGAGCGCGCAGTTCGACGCCGACGAGGCAGCGGCCACGCTCATCGACTTCCGCTGACGCCGGTGCTCACTAGGGTGGCGAGAGCAACTCCACCACCACCGCCGCGCCAGGGAGCCCTTGATGACAGACAGCCCCGCACCCGAGGAAGCGACCCTCTCCAACCTCTCCCGAGAGGACCGCACGTTCGCGCCGCCGGCGGAGCTGGCGGCGCATGCCAACGTGACCCAGGCGACCTTCGAGCAGGCCGCGCAGGACCCGGTGGCGTTCTGGGCCGAGCAGGCCGGCCGCCTCTCGTGGGCCGAGCCGTTCACCGAGACCTTGGACTGGTCCAACCCGCCGTTCGCGAAGTGGTTCGTCGGCGGGAAGCTCAACGCGGCGTACAACTGCGTCGACCGGCACGTCGAAGCGGGCCTCGGTGACCGGGTCGCCCTGCACTGGGTCGGCGAGCCGGCCGGCGACACCCGGACGATCACCTACGCCGATCTCCAGCGCGATGTCAGCAAGGCCGCGCATGCGCTCACCGAGCTCGGTGTCACCGCCGGCGACCGGGTGGCCATCTACCTGCCGATGATCCCCGAGACCGTCGTCGCGATGCTGGCCTGCGCCCGGCTCGGTGCACCCCACACGGTCGTGTTCGGCGGGTTCTCCGCCGACGCGCTGGCCTCGCGCATCAAGGACTGCGGGACGAAGCTCGTCATCACCGCAGACGGCGGCTACCGACGCGGATCAGCATCGGCTCTCAAGCCGGCCGTCGATGAGGCTTGCGCCAAGCTCGAGGCGGCGGGCGACAACCCGGTCGAGCGCATCCTCGTCGTACGCCGGACAGGGCAGGACCTCGGCGGACAGGGATGGGACGACACGCGCGACGTGTGGTGGCACGACGTGGTCGACCGTCAGCCCGACCACCACGAGTGCGAAGCGTTCGACGCCGAGCACCCGCTCTACGTCATGTACACCTCGGGCAGCACCGGCAAGCCCAAGGGCATCCTGCACACCACCGGCGGCTACCTGGTCGGCACGGCGTACACGCATTGGGCGGTGTTCGACCTCAAGGCGGAGACCGACGTCTACTGGTGCACGGCCGACGTCGGCTGGGTGACCGGCCACTCCTACATGGTCTACGGGCCGCTCGCCAACGGCGCCACCCAGGTGATGTACGAAGGCACACCGGACAGTCCGCACAAGGGCCGCTGGTGGGAGATCATCGAGCAGTACGGCGTGACGATCTTCTACACCGCCCCGACCGCGATCCGCACGTTCATGAAGCAGGGCGCCGAGATCCCGGCGAAGTTCGACCTGTCCTCCCTGCGGCTGCTCGGCTCGGTCGGAGAGCCGATCAACCCCGAGGCCTACGTCTGGTACCGCGAGACGATCGGCGGCAGCCGCTGTCCCGTGGTCGACACGTGGTGGCAGACCGAGACCGGCCAGATCATGATCAGCCCACTGCCGGGCGTGAGCCACGCCAAGCCCGGCTCCGCGATGGCACCCATCCCCGGCATCTCCGCGGAAGTCGTCGACAACGCGGGCAACCCCGTCGGCAACGGTCGCGGCGGCTACCTCGTGCTGACCGAGCCGTGGCCCGCGATGCTGCGCACCATCTGGGGCGACGACCAGCGGTTCAAGGACACCTACTGGTCGCGCTTCCCGGGCAGCTACTTCGCGGGCGACGGGGCGAAAAAGGACGACGACGGCGCGATCTGGCTGCTGGGCCGCGTGGACGACGTCATGAACGTCTCCGGTCACCGGCTGTCCACGACCGAGATCGAGTCGGCGCTGGTGTCGCACCCGAAGGTGGCCGAGGCGGCTGTAGTCGGCGCAACCGACGAGACGACGGGGCAGGCGGTGTGCGCATTCGTCATCCTGCGTGAGTCGGCTGTCGGGGTCTCGACCCTTCGAGACGGTCGCTCCGCTCCCTCCTCAGGGCAGGCAGGCTCGACCGCCGAAGAAGGGTCGACCGCCGGTGAGGACCTGGTCCAGGAGCTGCGCAACCACGTCGCGCGCGAGATCGGTCCGATCGCCAAGCCACGCCAGATCATGATCGTGCCGGAGCTGCCGAAGACCCGCTCCGGCAAGATCATGCGCCGGCTGCTGCGCGACGTCGCCGAGCACCGCGAGGTCGGCGACGTCACCACGCTGGCCGACTCGTCGGTGATGAACCTGATCCAACGCGGGCTCACCGGGCCGACCCAGGACGACGCATGAGGGCCGGCGCCCGCCGTACTGTCGTCGCGGCCGTGGCGGCGACCGTTGCGCTGGTGGCCCCCGCCGCCCCTGCCGTTGCCGGGACGAGCACCGCCGCAGACCCCAAGGGCGACGGCACGAACGGCAACTACACCGATCTCAGGTCGGTCAAGGTCACCCACACCGACAAGCGGGTGCGGATCAACACCAAGACGTACGCCGACAGCCGCCTCGCCGACGAGATGTGGCACCTCGTCGACACCGGCGGCGGGGACGAGCCCGAGTTCCTCGTCTTCACCGTGGTGTTCGACGAGATCAGCTACCCCAAGCCGCGGGTGCGGGTCTACGAGGTCGACGGCTGGCCCACGAAGAAGGACCCATACACGCTCCTGCGTCAGGATCGGGGCGTCGACTGCGACCTGCACAAGGGAGCCGTCCGCGACAAGCAACGGGCGCTCCGACTCAAGCTCGGTCGCGGCTGCTTCAAGACCGAAGCGAGCTTCCCCGATCGACTGCGGGCGAACACCTTCGCCACGTTCGAGTGGGGGAAGATCGCCGATTCGGCGCCTGGTTGGCGCACGTACGGCGGTTGGGTCGGGTCCGGCTGAGCCGACGATCGTCGGACGCCGGCCAGGCGTACACCTGCGCTCCTGGGGGTACCTCCTCGACAGATAGTCCACGGCCCCGCCTCACTGGGGCGCGTCCTGTGTGCGGGCCTCGGAATCCCCTAGGCTCGGACCGCCGAAGGGAGTCCCCCATGACCCACGATGTCTCCGCACCGACCGGTGCGTCCGTGCCACCGCAGCCACTCGAGCCGACGATCGGCCAGCTGGTGGCCGATGCTTCCCGTGACGTCTCCAGCCTTGTGCAGAAGGAGATCGCGCTTGCGAAGTCCGAGCTGAAGGTCAGCGTCAAGGCCGGCGGGATCGGCGCGGGCCTGTTCGCCGCGGCGGCGTTCCTGCTTCTTCTCGGCGTCATCATGCTGTCGATTGCGATCGCGTACTTCATCTCGATGACCGGTCTGCATCTGGCATGGAGCTTCCTGATCGTCTTCCTGCTCTACCTCCTCGTCGCCGGCGTTCTGGGATTCGTGGGCTACAAGAAGATCCGCCAGGTGCGCGCGCCCGAGCGCGCCATCCACCAGGCACAGGAGACCAAGAACACGCTGATCCACCGCGTCTGAACCCCCAAGGAGAGGTGTTTTCGCCCTACGGTGGCGGGTAAGGGCACCGACGCGTGGGGCTCCCAACCACGCCCCCTCCAACAGAAGGCGAGAACCATCAGATGCGCGCAACACTCGACAAGCTGATCTCGGCGTTGGGCCTGCTCCTGGCCCTGCTGCTGCTGATCGCTGGGGCCTTGCTCACCTGGGCCAGCACGTTCATCGGCGACCAGGTCGACCAGCAGCTCTCCGACCAGCAGATCATCATGCCCGAAGAGGCCGCCATCGACGGCGACGATTCGCTCTCTGAAGCCGACAAGACCGAGCTTCGCAAGCACGCCGGTAGCGAGATGAACACCGGCGCGGAGGCCAAGGCCTACGCGGACAACTACATCCTCCCCCACACCAAGGCTGCGACCGGTGGCGAGACCTACGCGACTCTGGGCGACAAGGTCACTGCGGCGTGCGGTGAGAACCGCGAGAACGCCGACACCGAGGAGTGCATGGCGGCCAACGGCCAGCGCGACACCGCGTTCAAGGGTTCGACGCTCCGCGGCCTGCTGCTCTACGGCTACGCCTTCGCCACGATGGGCACCATCGCCGGCTACGCCGCGATCGCGGCGTTCATCGGCGCAGCTCTGATGCTGGTGCTGGCCCTGCTGGGCTTCCGCCACGCCAAGAAGGTCGCCGACGCCGAGAACGGCGGCGGTCACCGCGGCGGCGCTACCGCCAAGGCCTGACCCAGGCCCGGACTGAAACACCCTCCGCCGCGTCGGCCTTCGGGCCGGCGCGGCGGAGTCGTTTCTGGGGTGGGGCGGGTCTCGACAAGGA
>JBHWSH010000045.1:0-14726 GCA_043427135.1 Marmoricola sp.
GTTGCCGGTGATCACGCCGAACCCGGCCTCGGCCAGCCGGCGGCCCACGTCCTCGGCGAGGTCGTAGTAGGCGTGGCCCTGCGGCGTGCGCGCCGACCCGAACACCGCGACCGCCGGCCCGATGTCGGCGAGAGCACCGAACCCGTCGACGAACTCCGCCTGGATCCGCATGACCCGCCAGGGGTCCTGATGCAACCAGCCGGTGTCGCCGCGCGTGTCCAGCAGGCGGCGGTCGGTGGTCTCGGTCTCGAGCTGACTGCCGCGCAACCGCACCCGGCCGCGATAGCGCTCCTGAGGGGTCTCGGTCACGACCCGCCCCCCAGCCAGGCGCGCATCGCCTCGGCGACGCCGACGATCTGCGTGATCGGCACGTGTTCGTCCTGCTTGTGGGCGTACGACGGGTCGCCGGGCCCGAAGTTCACCGCGGGTACGCCGAGGGCCGAGAAGCGCGCGACGTCGGTCCAGCCGAACTTCGGCTTGACCTCGCCCCCGACCGCGTCGATGAACGCCGCGGCGGCCGGGACGCCCAGCCCGGGCAGCGCTCCCGGCGCGGAGTCGGTGAGCTCGACGTCGTACGGCGCGAAGAACTCGGTGACGAACGCCAGGGCCTCCTCCTCCGACCGGTCGGGAGCGAACCGGTAGTTGACCGCGATCCGGCACTCGTCGGGGATCACGTTGCCGGCGACGCCGCCGTCGATGAAGACCGCGTTGAGTCCCTCGTGGTACTCCAGACCGTCGATCACCGGCCGCCGCGGTTCGTAGTCCTCGAGTCGGCGAAGCAGCTCGCCCGCTGCGTGGATGGCATTGCGTCCCCGCCACGCACGCGCCGAGTGCGCCCGCTCGCCGCGCGTGGTCACGTTCACCCGCAGCGTGCCCTGGCAGCCGGCCTCGACGCCGCCGTCCGAGGGCTCCATCAGGACGGCGAAGTCGCCCTCGAGGAGGTCGGGACGCTCCTTCGACAGCCGGTTGAGTCCGTTGCGCTCGGCCTCGACCTCCTCGCAGTCGTAGAAGAGGTAGGTCACGTCGCGGTTGGTGTCCGTCAGCGTCGCCGCCAGGTGCAAGGCGACGGCGACCCCGCCCTTCATGTCGCAGCTGCCGAGGCCGTGGATGGTGTCTGCGTCCCGGCGGGAGGGGAAGTTGTCATTGACCGGCACGGTGTCGAGGTGACCGGCGATCACCACCCGGTCGGCGTGCCCGCCGGAGGTGCGAGCGACCACCGTGTTGCCGATGCGCTCCACCTCGAGATGGCCGATCCGGCGCAGCGCGGACTCCACGGCGTCCGCGATCGACTGCTCGTCGCCCGACACCGAGGGGATGTCTACCAGGCGCTCGGTCAGCGTCACGGGGTCGAGTGCGAGGTCGAGCTCGGGGCGGTCCATGCCGACATCCAACCAGCCGGGCGACGGGGCCGCTGTTGCCGTGTTCGGCTAGCGTTTCGGACGTGACGAGCACCGACCCCGCCCCCGCCACGCCGACCCCTTCCGCCGGCCCGACGCTGGCCTCCGGAGCCGGCATCGCGACGTACGCCGGAGATGTCTTCCTCGACGTCTGGTACCCCTCCCCACGACTCGTCGCCGACGCGACCGCCTTCGCCGCGGACGAGGGGGTGGCCGGCCAGCTGGCGGCGCACGAGGGCACCGACGAGCTGCGCGGCGTACGCCGAGCCGTGGTCCGCACCGACTCCGATCTGCAGTCGGCCCCCGTCGACACCGCCGACGTGTGGCTGCGGTTGCACCTGCTGAGCCACCGGCTGGCCCGCCCGCACTCGATCAATCTCGACGGTGTCTTCGGTCTGCTGACCAACGTCGTGTGGACCAGCGCCGGACCATGTGCTGTCGACGAGTTCGAGCAGACGCGGCTCCGCATGCGGGCCGCGGGCCAGCATGTGTCCGTCTTCGGCGTCGACAAGTTCCCGCGGATGACCGACTACGTCGTGCCCTCGGGTGTCCGCATCGCCGACGCCGGCCGGGTCCGACTGGGTGCTCACCTCGCGTCGGGCACCACCGTCATGCACGAAGGCTTCGTGAACTTCAACGCCGGCACGCTCGGCGCCTCCATGGTCGAGGGTCGCATCAGCGCCGGCGTCGTGGTCGGTGACGGCTCCGACATAGGCGGCGGCGCTTCGATCATGGGCACGCTGTCGGGAGGCGGCAAGGAGGTCATCTCCGTCGGCGAGCGGTGCCTGATCGGCGCCAATGCGGGCATCGGCATCTCGCTCGGCGACGACTGCGTCGTGGAGGCCGGGTGCTACGTCACCGCCGGCACCAAGGTCACGCTCGCCGACAGCGCAGCCGAGTCCCGTCAGGTCAAGGCGGCCGAGCTCTCTGGGGCCAGCAACGTGCTGTTCCGCCGCAACTCCGTGACCGGCGCGGTCGAGGCACTGCCGTGGAGGGGCGGGGGCATCGCCCTCAACGCCGCCCTGCATGCCAACGACTGACCGGTCCCCCGATCGAGGCGAGCGCGGCCGGGTCGGTCTCGTCGTCACCATGGTGGTGCTCCTGGCCATCGGCGCCGGCGTCGGTCTGCTGGTGCGCCATGGCGCGGGACCTCTCCCCGCCCCGCCCGGGTGCACGGCGAAGGTAGGCGACACCGAGGTCTCCCTCTCGCCCGAGCAAGCGCGCAACGCGGCACTGATCGCCGCGATCGGCGTACGCCGCGGGCTTCCGGCACGCGCGGTCTCCATCGCCTTGGCCACGGCGTTCCAGGAGAGCAAGCTGGTCAACATCGACTACGGCGACCGCGACAGCCTCGGGCTCTTCCAGCAGCGGCCGTCACAGGGGTGGGGCACCGAGGAGCAGGTGATGGACCCCGTCTACGCGGCGAACGCCTTCTACGACGAGCTGGTCGGGATCGACGGCTACCAGGACATGCGGATCACCGAGGCCGCGCAGGCGGTCCAGCGTTCGGGGTTCCCCGAGGCCTACGAGCAGCACGCCGACGGCGCGCGCGCCTTGGCTTCCGCGTTGACCGGTTGGAGCCCGGCGGCGTTCACCTGCGTGGCCGAGAGCGCGGAGGGGCCGCGGCAGCCCGAGACCGCCAGCGGATTGACCCCGCGCGCCGAACGAGTGCGCGACGCCCTCACAAAGGCGTTCGGCCCGCTCTCGCTGGGGGGCTTCTCGCCCGGGGGTGTCGACAGCGGCCACATGGCCGGTTCGGCGCACTACGACGGCCGCGCGGTGGACGTCCTCGTGCGCCCGGTCAACGAGGTGAACAACCGCAAGGGCTGGGCGATCGCGCACTACCTGGTTGCGCACGCCTCGACGCTGGAGATCCAGCACGTCATCTTCGACGACCGGATCTGGTCCTCCGGCCGCCGGTCGGAGGCGGGGTGGCGCGACTACCGGTCGCCACGCGACGACGGCGGCGACCCGGCTCGACGGGCGATCCTCGAGCACCGCGACCACGTGCACGTCGACGTCGTCGAGGGGGACAGGTAGTTGCGTCGATGAAGCATCCACGGTCTTCGCTGGCGACCTCCTTGGCGTCCATTTGGCACCGCCGAGATGCTGGACCGCCGCGCCGGGGCCCGGAAGGACCCACTACGCCGCTGCTTACCTTGTCCAGCCCCAGGCTGCAGCACGCCGAGAAATCTTCACCTCATCAGTAATGAAGTGGGACGCTGGCGACACTTACGAGGTGTGACTACTGCGATGGATCGTAATCGAGTTCAGCCGATGACCGTCTATGACCGATTCGAGAAGTGCTATGTCGATGAAGCCGCTGCCATCCTTCGGTACGCCCGGTACAGGGTGGGGGTGGATCATGCCGAAGACATCGTGGCGGACACGTTCGCGTTGGCTTGGCAGCGGTTCGATCAGCTTCCAGATCCGGCCAAGCCGTGGCTGTTAGCGACCGCCAGACGCGTGAGTGCCAACTATCTGCGGGCGCGGCGCCGCGAGAGGGAACGTCGTGGTGAGGTCGGCGACTTCCTTGCCGACCTCACCAGCTCGGACGTGACTTCGGTCGATCTCCACCACGACCTCATCGCGGCGATCAGAGTGTTGCCCCCGCTGGACCGCGAGGCATTGCTCCTGGTCACGTGGTGCGACCTCACCAACATCGAGGCAGCCAAGGTCATGGAGTGCTCAGCCACCGCATTCAACGTGCGCCTGCACCGAGCACGCAAACGCCTTCAACGCCTCATGCGAGGCAGCGTTCCCTCAGAACAGAGCAGAGGAGATTTCCGATGAACGACGACATCTTCGATCAGATTCGAGCCTTGCACCGCGGGCCCGATGACGCCTCGTGGGCGACATCTGATGGTGGCCGAGCAGTGATGGCTCGGGCGATCAACTCGGGATTACCAACGCCGCCCACCAGAACGAAGCAACGCCCGCAGCGACGTTTGATTATCGGCGTTGCCGTCGTCGCATTGATGGCAGGGACCACGGCCGCGGCTACGATCAAAGCCATCACGGGTGACGACCCCACACAGGCGGGCTGCTACGAGAGCCTCGCGGCCGACGCGGACACCACCGAAGCCTCCGCGGCGCTCGTCGAACAGGTGGGTTGGGTCGAGGCGTGCCGGCAGACGTGGCTCGAGCTCGGAACGAACGTCAACACCAACAACCTGGTGTCGTGCATCAATCCCAGCGGCGGCAGAGGTGTCTTCCCGGCGACCGCTGAACTGAAGGCCGCAGGGGCGTGCGGCCGGATCGGGTGGCAGCCCGATGCCGAGGGGCACTGATCCTCCCGCGTCAGATGTTCGTCGAGGTGCCTGTGGCTGGTAGCCGCAGGCACCTTTCGTTTGTCGCGGTGGGCGGGCAGACTCCGGACACCAGCACGCCGGACGCGTAGCAGATCGCCACCAGGTGGGCGCGACTGCAAGCGCCGACCTCCTGCATCGCGGTGGTGACGTAGTAGCGCACCGTGTGAGGACTCAATGCGAGCGCCCGGGCGACCTCCCGGTCCGCCATCCCTCGCGCGATCAGCAAAGCGACCTCGACCTGCCGGTCGTTGAGATGCGCATGCGTGCAGCACCGTTGAGCCCGGGTCCCTCTCATGAATGCTTTCTTACACGAATCTTGATAGCTACGGACCACGTTTTCGACAGTTACGGCCCGCAAGTTTCACGGGTGAGATTGAGCTCCCGGATCCGCTTCGGGAACCGGAGACCAAACGAGGGAGCAACGATGATTGGAACGAAGAGCTTCACCTTGACCATGGCCGCCGCCGCAGCCACGCTCACGGTGCCCATGTCCGCTACCGCGGTGGTGCCAGCAGAACCTCAGGTCGTCAACGCTGACGCCATACAGCTCGTGGAGAGTGCGGGCATCGTGGCCCGAGAACTGAAGCCTGGATGGACGATCGAGGGCCAAGAGATCGTGTGGCCCGACGGGACCATGGCCAGCCTCGGTCCGATGGCGTATAAGGACTGCGACGCCGGCTACCTGTGCTTCTGGGCGGACAAGAGCTATGGCGGTCGCCGACTCCAGTTTCAGGACCAAGGACTGCGGAACAACATGGCCGACTACTCCTTCAACGACCAGATGTCATCGTGGCGAAGCCGTCTGAGCCTTGATGCCCGGTGGTACTACAACACCGGCGGGGACGGTACCCACCGATGCATCGAGAGCGGCGCCGCCAACTCTGACGTCGGCGCTGGCGGTTGGAACTTCGACAACGACGAGATGAGTTCATTCCGCAATTACAAGGATGACACTTCCTGCTGACAGCAGAGACAGCAAACGGGTGGGGACCTCCGTGACCCCACCCGTTTGGTCATTCCGCGGACTCCGTGGCGACTCGACGCTCGTCACCATCTCGCGCTCATGAACACTTCGCTCCTGCACTTGGGGGACTGACGGCGCGCCGGCCGGGACATCGGTCCCTCACGTCCCTAGGCGGACCGATGGGATAAACGAGACGTGAGGACCTCGACGCTCTACACCATGGGCATGGCGCTGGACCGTTCCGCCGAGAACGGCTACTCCGTCGACGTGCTCGTCGACGGTCAGTGGCTGGCCGGCAGGGTGGCCGCCAGCGACGGCACCGGCGTCGTGGTGGAGGACGACGCGGGCGGGCACACGGTCGTGCGCACCGACCGGATCAGCGCCGTACGCGTGCATGCTCAGTCGCCCTACGAACCGCTGCCGGCCGGGGACGAGGACGAGTGGGTCCCCGAGGGCACGCCGCGCGCGATGCCCGGTCCCCGCACGCCCGGCTCCTGAGGACCCGATCTAGGCCAGTCGCTCCACGGCGGCGTCGATCCGCTCGTCGGTGGCGGTGAACGCCATCCGCACGTGTTGCGCGCCGGCCCGCCCGTAGAACTCCCCGGGCGCCACCAGGATGCCGAGGTCGGCGAGTGCCGCCACCGTGTCCCAGCACGGCTCGCCGCGGGTCACCCAAAGGTAGAGCGACGCCTCGGAGTGGTCGACCCGGAAGCCCGCGCCTTCGACAGCCCGCTTGAGGCGCTTGCGCCGCTCGGCGTACCTCTGCTGCTGCTCGACCACGTGGGCGTCGTCGTCCAACGCGGCCCTCATCGCGACCTGCTGAGGGCCGGGCAGCATCAGCCCGAGGTTCTTGCGCACGGCGAGCAGCTCCCCGACCACCGCCGGGTCGCCGGCGACGAAGGCGGTGCGATAGCCGGCCAGGTTGGAGCGCTTGGACAGCGAGTGCACGGCGAGGATCCCGGTGTGGTCGCCGTCGCTGACGTCCGGGTGCAGCACCGAGACCGGCTCGCTCTCCCACGCGCACTCGAGATAGCACTCGTCGGACACGAGCAGCGCGCCACGCTCACGGCACCAGGCGACGACCTTGCGCAGGTGCTCGACGGGAAGGACGCGGCCGGTCGGGTTGGACGGCGAGTTCACCCAGACCAACGACACCCGCTCCGGGCCGAGCGCGGTCAGCGCGTCGGTCGCCACGCAACGGGCGCCGACGAGAGCGGCGCCGACCTCGTACGTCGGGTAAGCCAGCTGGGGCGCGACGATCACGTCCTGCGCACCGAGGCCGAGATGACCGGGCAAGGAGGCGATGAGCTCCTTGGACCCGATCACCGGCAGGACGCCTTCCAGCCCGACCCCGGTCACGCCGAACCGGCGCTCCATCCAGTCCAGGCAGGCCTGGCGCAGGTCGACGCGGCCGATCGTCACCGGATAGCCCGGAGAGTCGGCGGCGGCCCGCAGCGCGTCCTGCACCACCTGGGGGGTGGGGTCGACCGGCGTACCGACGGACAGGTCCACGATGCCGCCGGCGTGAGCTCGCGCGCGTTCGGCGTACGGCGTCAGGGAGTCCCAGGGGAAGTCCGGCAGGCGGCCGGAAACCGAACGTGCCGCCCACCGGGGTACGCCGGAGGGCGGCACGCGGAGATCAGCTGAGGTCACTCGTCGTGCTCTTGCGGGGGCAGCGCAGCGACGAGCGGGTGGTCCTTCTCGATGACGCCCATCTTGGCCGCGCCGCCCGGAGAGCCGAGGTCGTCGAAGAAGTGGACGTTGGCGTCGTAGAACTCCTTCCACTGCTCCGGTGTGTCGTCCTCGTAGTAGATGGCCTCCACCGGGCACACCGGCTCGCACGCACCGCAGTCGACGCACTCGTCGGGGTGGATGTAGAGCATCCGCTTGCCTTCGTAGATGCAGTCCACGGGGCACTCGTCGACACATGCACGGTCCTTGAGGTCCACGCAAGGCTGTGCGATGACGTAGGTCACCTGGTTCCTCCTCGTCCGGCGGTCACGGGCTTCGCGACAACCACAGCCTAGTATCGGCGGCGCTTCTTGCAGCGGACACCCCACGACGCGAACGGATGACGAGACGATCACATGACGACGCCGCCTTCGCCGCCCGGCCTGGGTCCGCACTGCGTCGGCCTGCGTGTCGTCGTACGCCGCACGGTGCCCGGCGAGACCGGCCCCTCCGGCGGGCCGGCCCTCACCGACGTCCTCGGCGTGATGGAGTCCTGGGACGCCGAGACCCGCACGACCGTCGTACGCCGCGAGGACGGCAGCGCCGTGTCGATCGACCTCGACCACATCGTGTCCGGCAAGCCGGTGCCGCCGCGGCCGTCGGTGCGGCACCGGGCCTCGGCCGAGGAGGTCCAGCGGCGGGGCGCGGAGACCTGGCCGGCCGTGGTGTGCGAGCCGTTGGGCGACTGGCTGCTCCGCGCCTCGTCGGGCTACACCCGGCGGGCCAACTCCGTGCTGGCCATCGGGGATCCTGGCCGCGCTATGTCGGAGGCTGCGAGCTCGGTGCGTTCGTTCTACGACTGTCGCGGGCTTCCCGCGCTGGCCATGGTCGTCGTCGGCTCGCCCGAGGAGGCGCAGTTGACCGAGCTGGGCTGGACGCCCGACGGCGGCGACGTCGTCGTACTCCTCGGTGGGGTCGCGGCCGCCCGACGAGCCTCGCCGCGATCTGCGCGCGAGGTGCTGCTCACGGTCGAGCCCGACGACCGCTGGCTCTCCGCCGACGATCGTGCGCTGGCCGTGCCCGACGCCGCCCGTGCGGTGCTGACCGGCCCGTCACAGGTCGCTTTCGCCTCGGCGCTGTCCCCCTCGGGCGTGCTGCTCGCCCGCGGCCGGGTCGCCCTGGACGACCGCCCCGACCCCTGGGCTTCGATCACCGACGTCTGGGTCGCTCCCGAGCACCGCCGCAGGGGTCTGGCGCTCGCCGTGGTCGGCGCGCTGCTCGACTGGGTGGCCGAGCGCGGTGCGACGACCGTGCAGCTGCAGGTGGTGTCGGACAACGTCGCCGCACTGGCGCTCTACGAGCGGCTCCGCTTCACCGAGCACCACCGCTACCGCTACCTGCGCGGCGTCTGAGCGCTATCAGTCGACTTTCAGTCACCCCGTGCCTGAAAGTCACCCTGCAACGGCCGCCGGCCGACGCCCCCCGGCCCCTGAGGTCTGGCACGATGAAGCGCGAGGGGGACAGAATGAGCAGCTGCCCGCAACGCGCGAACACAACCGCTCGGCAGCGGACGGTGGCGGCGTCTCCGCCGCACTCGTAGTCTCCGGCGGGCTGGCCGGATGCACCGGCAGCGGTCAAGCCGATCGTGCGCCAACGCCAGCCGGCACATCAGCCTCCGAGCACGCCACATCCGCGCCTGCCGATGCGCGGTCGGCGTCCGAGATCGTGGACCATCCCGAGGCCAGACTGCTTGCACTCGCCGTCTCGCCGAACGACCCACAGGTCCGCGCCGCCTCGTGGATGGTGTGCCTGGACGACGACTGTCGACGCACACATCACGCTCTGACGGTGACGGGCGACGGCTTCGCGACCCGCACGGACCTGACCGCGCCGACCCGGCAGGTGCCGGTGATCGAGCCGGTGTCTCGGGATGCCTTCTACGTCGCGTGGAGCAAGGCGACCCGCGTCGTACTCCGCAGCGACGGCACCACCACACCGGTCACTGCGGACGCGGACCCCTCGCCCCTGGCAGCCGGCGACGTCTTCATCGGCGCCGCGCACACGTTCGGCAAGCACTGGGCACTGGATCCCGAGACCGCCGAGCTGCACCGCGTCCCGAGTCCACACGGCGTCCACCAGATCGTCGCTCAGCCTGACGGCACCCTCCTCGGCAGCATCCTCGACTGGGACTCCGCCGCAACTCGAGCGACCTGGTCCCGCGACGGCGGATCCGAGTGGCGCGAAGCCGTCCTGGAGACGGATGAGCATCCATTGACGAGCATGCTGCCTTCAGCGCGGCCCGGGGTGCTCGCCCTCGTCGAAGGTGCCGATGGAGCGACGCTGTTCCCGTTCGTCCGACTTCATCGCTCCCTCGACGGCGGCACGAGTTGGCAGACCTTCGACCCGCCGCGACGCCCGCGGGGCTACCTGACCATGGCCGCCGTCCTGCCCGATGGGCGGCTCCTGGTCGACATCGAGGCGTGGAGCGACCAACGCGCGAACCGTCCCAGCAGCAGACCGATCGGCTTGCACGTGTCTGCGGGCGTGGACTGGTCGACCCTCTCCCCTGTGGAGCTCGGCGCACCGTTCGACGCCGACCAGTCCACGGCGTACGACGTGGTGGGGTTGCAGACGACGGCGGACGGCGTGAAGGTCTTCGCTCACCCCATCGCCGACGACGGCACGACCGGCGATCTGTGGATCTCACAGGACGGCGGCGAGCAGTGGGAACCCTTCGCCGCCCGCTGAGCCGGACTGGTCACCCCGTCGGCGCGGGGGCGCAGACGACGGAGTCCGACGGCGTGTAGACCGTGGTGAAGACCTCTCGGCGGTCGACCTCGGAGCTGCCGGCCGGGCGGAAGACGCGTGTCACCTTGATGCTGAAGCCGCCGTAGCCGGTGTGCGGCTCGCAATCGTCGTCGGTGAGGTAGCGCGTCTCGGGCGAGGTGAACGCGTATCGCTCGCCGGTGATGGACTCGATGTCCCAGATCTTCGTCGACCACATCCGCACCGTCACCGAACCCGACGACGAGTAGGTGCTCGGGTTGATCGAAGCGGTGATGAAGACGCCGTGGTCGGTGTCGTTCTTGAACTTCAGATCGACGACCGGCCAGGCCACGGTGGCTTCGCGCCCCACCGGGTAGCGGTCGATGTAGAACGAGTGCGCCTTGTGCTCGACGTCCTCGAGACCGGCGAAGAACATCGCGTTGAACAGCGTGGTCGCCATCTGACTGACCCCCCCGCCGAGGTCCTGCTTGAGGATGCCGTCGCTGATCACGTAGCCCTCGGTGAAGCCGTTCTCACGAGTCCGCTCCCCCACCGTGTCGTTGAGGCTGAACGTCTCTCCGGGCAGCAGCAGGGTGCCGTCGACGAGCTCCGCTGCGCGACCGATGTTGACGTTGCGGTACTCCGCATGCGGGTAGTACGTCGTGAACTCCGAGACCATCTCCTCGACGCCGAGCTCACGCGCCTCAGCCGTGGTCAGCTCGGGCTCCTCCGGTACGGCGTCCATGGTCTCCGTGCGGCCCTCACCTGAGGCCACCACCAGGTCGGGGAACGTCCGCACCACCCGGTCGAAGTCGACGGTCACACCCTTCTTGGCGGGCACCACCTGAGGCTTCCCGTCGACGATGCGGAACGTGGCGTCCTGCGGCTGCTCGGCGATGGTCCGCATGGCCGGCTCGAAGACCCCGATCAGCTTCTTGCGCCGGACCTGCAGCTCGAGCCGGTTGCCTTCGGGACGCATGCGCAACGCGGCGGCGTACGCATCGGGCCGCAGGACCACCTGCTCGCCGCCGATCACGTAGGTCACCGGACCCGACATGGCCGGGTTGGCGACGTCGTTCATGGCGCGGTCGACCTCCGCTCGGTCGATCGGCCCGTGCGTCTCGTCGAGGGTGAGCTCCGCAGTCCCCTCGCCACTGATGTACGCCGCGCGCACCTCATCGGCGGCCGCGTCGACGTCGAGCTCGGCGCCGGGCTCGGGGTAGACCGGCTCAGCACCCTCCGAGGAGAACTTCACGCCTCCGACGACGGGCTCGGTGCCGACCTCCTCGGCGATCTCGTCGAGCCGGTCGGCCAGCAGCCCGTCTCTCGAGACGACCACGGCGGCGTACTCCTCGCCGCCGACGAGGTTCTCCCACATGTCTGCGGGGTTCCACGAGCGTCCGACGGGCACCTGCGCCACGGAGGCGGGCACGTCGACCTCGACACCGACCGCGTCAGGGTCCAACGTGAACTCCTTGTCGCCCGCCACGACCTGGATCTCGGGAGCCACGACGTCGTCGAGCTCGCGGGCGAGGACCCGCTCGGCCCGCTCGGGCGACATCCCGCCGACCTGCACGCCCTGGATCGTGGTGTCCTGCGGCAACCGGTTGCCGGCGAAGAGGTATCCGGCGAGATACAGCCCACCGAGCACGACCACCAGACCGCCGATGACCCACAGCAGCAGGCGCCGGTCGCGGCGGCCCTCGGCGCGCTCGTCGCCGCCACCGTCCCCGGAGAGGAGGGTGTCCAAGTCGTCGCCGCGGTCCGTCACGGCGCCAAGGCTACGGAACCGCGCCACCACCACCGCGCACCGGCGTTCGGCTCAGAGGCCGGCGAACAGATCGCTCTCCCAGCCGCGCTCGTCCACCGGGCCCTGAACGCCCTTGGCCAGCCGGTAGTGCTCCAGGCCCCAGACGTGGTTGCCGATCATGTTGGACAGGGCGAAGAACGGCCCGTCGACGGCGATCTGGGTCTGGTGCGCCTTCATCGCGGCCAGCTTGGCCTCGGAGTAGGCCGTGGCGTCCACCTCGGCGGAGATCGCGTCGTCCTCGACGAGGAACCGCGGGGCGTTGTCGAGGTCGAAACCCTCGAAGGGGTTCTCGATGCCGCGCTCGGCGAGCAGGTCGCGCTGCTTGCGCATCCGGGTCAGCGACATCGCAGTCCAGTAGATCTTCGCGATGTCCCAGGGCTCGCCGAGGTCGAGGCGGTACGACGGCACCGCGGCCAGCTGCGCGGCGTACATCGCGACGCGGTGCGCCTGCACGTGGTCGGGATGGCCGTAGCCGCCGAACTCGTCGTACGTCACGAGCACCTGCGGGCGGACCTCGCGGATGATCTCGACGAGCAGGTTGGCGGCCTCGGTGAGGTCGGCCTTCCAGAACGTGTCGTCGCGAACCGTGGCCATCGCCCGGGCGTGACCGGTCTCGTCCCATTCCATGCCGGAGTCGCGGAAGCGGCCGGGGCCGCCGAGGAAGCGGTGGTCGGTGACGCCGAGCTCGCGCATCGCGGCGGCGAGCTCCTCGATGCGGTGGGCGCCCAGCGCGTCCTCCTTGTCGGAGGCCAGATGGACGAGGTCGGGGACGAGGATCTCGCCCTCCTCACCGAGCGTGCAGGTGACGAGTGTGACGCCGCGTCCCTCGGCGACGTACTTCGCCATGGTGGCGCCATTGCTGATCGCCTCGTCGTCGGGGTGTGCGTGCACGAGCAACAGCCGCTGGTCCATGCGAACCACTCTAGGTCCGCGGTCCCGGCGGCAGGTCCAGCGGCCGGGGCGCCGCGGTGGGAGCCTCCGGTTCGACCACGTCCAGCCACCCGTCGTACTGCTCGACGAGCAGCTCCACCACCACCTCGGGTGCGTCGCTGAGAACCGCCCAGGGGTGGTCCTCGTCGTCGTCCTCCCCCGCGAGTCTCTCGCGCACGACGTCTGCCGAGAACCCGTCGGAGAGCAGCAACCGAGCCACGGTCCGCGCGTCGTCCTCGTCGAAGAAGACGGCCCGGTACGACGTCACGGCGCCTCCCGCGTGCGCCTCGGCGGTCGAGCATGTCGAGACTCGATTTGCTCCACGAAGGGTACGTCGGCGGGCAGCCAGGCGACCTCGTCGAGCTGGTCGGAGGCGAGCCAGCGCAACGCGTCGTGCTCGTGCGGGATCGGTTCACCAGCGGCGAGCTCGGCGGTGACCACCTGCAGCACCAGACCGCGCGAGATCGGTTGCCCGCCGTCCAGCACGCCGGTGACCCGGATGTCACAGTCGAGCTCCTCGCGGATCTCCCGGACCGCGGCCTCCTCGAGCGTCTCTCCCGGGTCGCACTTGCCTCCCGGCAACTCCCAGCGACCGGCCGCCTCCGCGGGAGAGGCGCGGCGCGCCGCCAGGAGCCGTCCCTCGTGCAGCACCGCGACGCCGACCACACGCTGCTGCATCATGTGCGCCCCTTCTCCCGGCTGCGAGACTCTCGCCAATCTAGTAGCGAGGAGTGCCATGCCCGGCACGGTGCAGCTCACCCGTGGCAAGGACCGCTCTGCCGCGGTGACCGCGTTGACGCGGGCGACGGGCGGTCGGGTCGGACTCGGCGGAGTGCTGGCCGACCTCAACCGCGTCGCGGAGCGGTCGTCCGCCCCCGGCACCGCGGCCGCCTGGGCTTTCCGCTGGGACCGCGCCGACTCACGCAGCCGCCGCTGGTGGCCGCAGGGCATCACCACCTCCGCGGACGCTTCTCCCGACGAGACGTACGCCGGCCGCAGCTTGGTGATCACCTCGTCGTACGCCAAACACATCGACGGGGTCGCGCAAGGTGCGCGGATCAGCGTGGTCGACGTGACAGACCCGGACCGACTGCGCTACCGCAACGTGCTGCTGGTGCGTGCGGTCCTCGACGACGACGGTGCGGTCGACCTGCGGCCGGTGCACGCCCACGCCGGCGGCATCGTCTGGCGGGGACGGCACCTGCACGTGGCAGCGACGGCGAAGGGAGTGTGCACCTTCGACCTCGACGACATCGTCCCGATGGGCGCGGGGGCAGGGCAGCCAGGGATGGGTCGCCAGCCGGACGGCTCACTCAGAGCGCACGGCTACCGCTACGTGCTGCCGCTGCACCATTCCTACGACGCAACCGCGGACGAGACAACGCCGTTGCGCTACTCCTTCATCTCACTGGTCCACCGGTCCTCGGGCGCCGCCGCCGGGGACGAGATGCTGGCCGGCGAGTACGGCCGCGGCGACATGACCACGCGACTCGTCCGCTTCCCGATAGACCCCGACGGGCTTCCGCTCCTCGACACCGAAGGGTCCGTGACGCCGCAGTTCCACACCGTCGGTGGCACGCACCGGATGCAGGGTGCCGTCGAGGTCGACGGCCGGCTCTATGTCACTACCAGCGCCGGCCCCCTGCGCCGCGGCAGCGTCTGGACCGGCTCCACCCTGCTGGCGCGTCACCGCCGCGTGCTGCCGGTCGGGCCGGAGGACATCGCCTACTGGCCGTCGACCGACCGGCTGTGGACGGTGACGGAATACCCCGATGCCCGGCTCGTGCTGGCCATCGACCGCTCCCGCTTCGACCACTGACCCCCACCCACCCCCCGCGCGAGTCGGCGCTACTTCGACCGAACTGGCGCCGAACAGG
>JBHWSH010000046.1:0-7046 GCA_043427135.1 Marmoricola sp.
CAACTCGACAGGAACCGCTGGATGCGGCGCGCCCGGTGGACGATGATCTTGTCCTCTTCGGAGAGCTCGTCGACACCGAGGATCGCGATGATGTCCTGGAGCTCCTTGTTGCGCTGCAGGATCTGCTTGACCCGGATCGCGGCGTCGTAATGCGCCTGCCCGATGTACTGCGGGTCGAGGATCCGCGAGGTCGACGTCAGCGGGTCCACCGCGGGGTAGATGCCCAGCGAAGCGATCTCACGAGACAGCTCGGTGGTGGCGTCGAGGTGGGCGAAGGTCGTCGCCGGCGCCGGGTCGGTGTAGTCGTCAGCGGGCACGTAGATCGCCTGCATCGAGGTGATCGAGTGGCCTCGGGTCGAGGTGATCCGCTCCTGGAGCGTGCCCATCTCGTCGGCGAGGTTCGGCTGGTAGCCCACCGCGGACGGCATCCGGCCCAACAGGGTGGAGACCTCCGAGCCCGCCTGGGTGAAGCGGAAGATGTTGTCGATGAACAGCAGCACGTCCTGGCCCTGCACGTCGCGGAAGTACTCCGCCATCGTCAGCGCAGACAGCGCGACGCGCAGACGCGTGCCCGGCGGCTCGTCCATCTGACCGAACACGAGCGCGGTCTGGCCGATGACCCCGGCCTCTTCCATCTCGACGATGAGGTCGTTGCCCTCACGGGTGCGCTCGCCGACGCCGGCGAACACCGACACACCACCATGGTCCTTGGCGACGCGCGCGATCATCTCCTGGATGAGCACGGTCTTGCCCACGCCCGCACCACCGAACAGGCCGATCTTGCCGCCCTGGACGTAGGGGGTGAGCAGGTCGATGACCTTGATGCCGGTCTGGAACATCTGGGTCTTGGACTCGAGCTGGTCGAATGCCGGCGCCTTGCGGTGGATGCCCCAGCGCTCGGTGATCTCGATCTTCTCGCCCTCGGCGAGGTTGAGGACGTCGCCGGTCGCGTTGAAGACGCGGCCGAGGGTGACGTCGCCGACCGGCACCGTGATCGGGCCGCCGGTGTCGCGGACCTGCGCGCCACGGACCAGGCCGTCGGTGGGCTTCATCGAGATCGCCCGGACCATGCCGTCGCCGATGTGCTGCGCCACCTCGAGGGTGATCGTGGTGGTCTCCTCGCCCAGCGTCAGGTCGACGTGGAGGGCGTTGTAGATCTCGGGCATCGCGTCCGACGGGAACTCGACGTCGACGACGGGGCCGATGACCCGCGCGATCCGGCCTGCGGTGGCGGTCTCGGTGCCGCTCTCGTTGATGGTGGCAGTCATCTCTCTCAATCCTCTGTCGTCACTCGTGCCCGGCGTTGGCGTCGGCCAAGGCGTTCACGCCACCGACGATCTCGCTGATTTCCTGGGTGATGCCGGCCTGGCGGGCCTGGTTGGCGATACGGGTGTACTTCTTGATCAGCTCCGAGGCGTTGTCGGTCGCCGACTTCATCGCGCGCTGACGTGCGGCCAGCTCCGAGGCGGCCGACTGCAGCAGCGCGAAGAAGATCCGCGACTCGACGTACTTCGGAAGCAGCGCGTCGAGCACGTCCTCGGCGCTGGGCTCGAACTCGTAGAGCGGGAGCAGGTCCTCCTCCTTGGGCGGCTCCTCCCCCTCGACGACCTCGAGCGGAAGCAGCCGAACCGTGGTCGGCTCCTGCCGCAGCATCGAGCGGAAGCGCGTGAAGACCACGTGCACCTCGTCCACCCCGGTGAACTCGGTGAGGAACTGCCCGATGAGCTCGTCGCCGATCTCGCGCGCCACCACGTAGGTCGGCTGGTCGGAGTGCCCCGTCCACGCCCGCTCGACGTCACGTCGGCGGAAGTTGAAGTAGGCGACGCCCTTGCGGCCCGAGACGTAGACGAGGATCTCCTTGCCCTCGCCCTTGAGCTTCTCGATGAGACGCTCTGCCTCCTTGAGCACGCTTGAGGAGTACGCCCCGGCGAGGCCCCGGTCGCTGGTCACGATGAGGACCGCGGCCCGGTTGGACTCGGTGGTCTCGGTGGTCAGCGGGTGGTCGACGTTGGAGAACGTCGCCACCGCAGACACCGCTCGGGTGAGCTCGCGGGCGTACGGCGCCGCCACCTGGGCCCGCTGCTGCGCCTTGATGATGCGCGAGGCAGCGATGAGCTCCATGGCCCGGGTGATCTTCTTGGTCGACTCGACCGAGCGGATCCGGGCGCGGTACTCACGCAATGAGATGGCCATCGACTAGTCCTCAGGCCCGCTTCTGCCGGACGATCTGCTCCTGCTCGACGTCCTCGTCGGCGAGCGCCTCGTGCTCCTCGCGACCGACCTTGATCGAGCCGCCCTCCGAGGTCTCGAAGATGTCGGTGAACGCCTCGAACGCCGCCTCCAACGAGGACGCGGTGTCGTCGCTGAAGTCCTGCGTCTCGCGGATCGCGTCGAGGATGCCCGGCTCCGAGCGGCGCAGGTGGTCGAGGAACTCGCGCTCGAAGCGAGCGACGTCCTCGACCGGCACGCGGTCGAGCTTGCCGGTGGTGCCCGCCCACAGCGAGACCACCATGTCCTCGAGCGGATAGGGCGAGTACGCCGGCTGCTTGAGCAGCGCCATCAGGCGCTGTCCGCGGTCGAGCTGCTGGCGCGACGCCGCGTCGAGGTCGGAGGCGAACATCGCGAACGCCTCCATCGCGCGGAACTGCGCGAGGTCGACCTTGAGCGAGCCGGTGACCTTCTTCATCGCCTTGGTCATCGCCGCACCACCCACGCGCGACACCGAGATGCCGACGTCGATCGCGGGACGCTGGTTGGCGTTGAACAGGTCGGACTGCAGGAAGATCTGACCGTCGGTGATCGAGATGACGTTGGTCGGGATGTAGGCCGAGACGTCGTTGGCCTTGGTCTCGATCATCGGCAGGCCGGTCATCGAGCCCGCACCCATCTCGTCGGAGAGCTTCGCGCAGCGCTCGAGCAGGCGGCTGTGCAGGTAGAAGACGTCACCGGGGTAGGCCTCGCGACCCGGGGGGCGACGCAGCAGCAGCGACACCGACCGGTAGGCCTCGGCCTGCTTGGTGAGGTCGTCGAAGACGATGAGGACGTGCTTGCCGGCGTACATCCAGTGCTGGCCGATGGAGGAGCCGGTGTAGGGCGCGAGGTACTTGAAGCCCGCGGAGTCCGAGGCCGGGGAGGCCATGATCGTGGTGTACTCCAGCGCGCCGGAGGCCTCGAGCGCACCACGCACCGCGGCGATCGTCGAGCCCTTCTGTCCGACGGCGACGTAGATGCAGCGGACCTGCTTGGTCGGGTCGCCGGACTCCCAGTTGGCCTTCTGGTTGATGATCGTGTCGATCGCGATGGTGGTCTTGCCGGTCTGGCGGTCGCCGATGATGAGCTGGCGCTGTCCGCGACCGATCGGCGTCATCGCGTCGATCGCCTTGATGCCGGTGGCGAGCGGCTCGTGCACGGACTTGCGGACCATCACGCCGGGCGCCTGGATCTCCAGGGCGCGGCGACCCTCGGCGACGATCTCGCCGAGACCGTCGATCGGGTTGCCGAGCGGGTCCACGACACGACCGAGGTAGTTGTCGCCCACGGGCACCGAGAGGATCTCGCCGGTGCGGCGGACCTCCTGGCCCTCTTCGATCTTGTCGAAGTCACCCAGGATGACGACACCGATCTCGCGGGTGTCGAGGTTGAGCGCGATGCCCAGCGTGCCGTCCTCGAACTCGAGCAGTTCGTTGGCCATCGCCGAGGGCAGGCCGGTGACCCGGGCGATGCCGTCGCCGGTCTCGGCGACCGTGCCGACCTCTTCGCGGCTGGCGGTCTCCGGCTGGTAGTCGGCCACGAAGCGCTGCAGCGCGTCCCGGATCTCGTCCGGACGGATCGAAAGCTCCGTCATCTCTTTTCCTGCTCTCTTCGTCTCTGGTCTTGAGTCTTGGGCTTGGGGTGCGGGTCAGCCGGCGAGTCTGCGGCGGGCGTCGTCGAGGCGGTTGACGACCGTGCCGTCGATGACGTCGTCCCCGATCTCGACACGCATGCCGCCGATCACCTGCGGGTCGACGATCACGGTCAGCTTGACGGCCTGGCCGTACTGCGCGCGCAGTGCGGTCGCGAGCCGGTCGAGTGCCACCTGTCCGAGGGGACGGGCGACACGGACCTCGGCGACGAGCCGCTGGCGGTGCGCAGCGGCGATCTTGAGGTACTGCTCCACCGCGACCTGCGCGCTGCGGTAGGAGCTGGCGAGTGCCTGGTCGATCAGCTGGAGGGTGTTGCTCTCCAGCTTGCCCTGCAGCAGCCCGTGCAGCAGCTGACGCTTGTCGCTCAGCGACCGCGCGGGGTCGGAGAGGGCGTCGCGCAGCTGCGGGTTGTCGGCCAGCAGCCGGGTGAAGGCGAAGAGCCCGTCCTCGAGCTCGTCGGCCTGGCCGGCCTGCTCCGCCCCCTTGACGACGGCGATGACGCCGGCGTACTCGAGTGCGTCGGGCAGGTCGCGGGTCCCGGCCCAGCGCTCAGCGGCACCCGCGGCGACGAGGTCCAAGGTGGCCGGGGCCACCTTGCCGCCGAGCAGCCCGCGGGTCAGCTCGGCCTTGGACTCCCCGGTGCGCGACGGGTCGGTCAGCACCCGTCGCAGGCTCGCCTCGCCATGCAGCAGGGCTGCGACCGAGAAGAGCTCCCGGCCGACCTCCGCCCCGTCGGTGCCGCCCCGGACGACGTCGTCGAGCCGCCGGAGCAGCTCATCGACGGAGTCCGCGGAGGTGCCGCGCATCAGGTGGCGCATGTCAGTGGGCTCCGCTCGCAGTGGAGCTCTCGAGCTCCTCGAGGAAGCGCTCCACGACGCGGCTCTGGCGAGCCTCGTCCTCGAGCGACTCTCCGACGATGCGGCCGGCGAGACCGGTGGCGAGCGTGCCCACCTCGGCCCGCAGCGAAGCCACGGCCTGCTGCCGCTCGGCCTCGATCTGGGTCTTGCCGTGCTCGACGATCCTCGTGGCCTCGGCCTGCGCCTGTGCCCTCATCTCGGCGACGATCGCGGCACCCTGCTCGCGCGCCTCCTCACGGATGCGTGCGGCCTCGTGGCGCGCCTCGCTGAGCTGACGGTCGAGATCGGCGAGTTTCGCGTCGGCCTCTGCCTGCTTGGTCTCCGCGGCGGCCAGGCCACCTTCGATGGCGCTGGTGCGCTCGGCGAAGGTCTTCTCGAAGTTGGGGACGATCCACTTCTTGAAGGCGAGGGCCAGCAGGGAGAAGACGACGAGGGAGAGCGCGACCTCGATCCAGACGGGCAGGAGCGGGTTGTGCTCCTCCCCGGCTGCGGCGAGGGGAACGATCGACTGGATCATCGGGAGTCCTTCGTCAGGCCTTCGTCAGGCAGGGTCAGAGCACGAACGCGAGCGCGATGCCGATGATGGCGAGCGCCTCGGCGAGCGCGAAGCCCAGGATGGCGATCGACTGCAGGCGGCCCTGGGCCTCCGGCTGACGGGCGACGCCGTTGATGTACGCGGCGAAGATCAGACCCACGGCCACGCCGGGGCCCAGCGTCGCCAGACCGTAACCCAGCATGTTCAGGGAGCCGTCCATTGTCTTTCCTTTCGGTTGGTGCCATCCGACCGTTCTGGTGGTCGAGTGGTGGTGCTGTCGGGCGGTGCGGTGGTGCTACTCGGTGTGCGCGCGGAAGTGCCGATCAGTGCTCGTCGGCGAGCGCACCCGAGATGTACATGGCGTTGAGCAGGACGAACACGTAGGCCTGCAGGGCCTGGATCAGCAGCTCGAGGAAGCCGACGAGGATGGCCATCACCCACGACGCGAGTCCGGCTGCGATGTAGAGCCCGCCCATCTCCGCGGCGAGGTAGAGCCCACCGGTGGAGAACAGGACGATGAGGATGTGGCCGGCGAACATGTTGGCGAACAGACGCAGTGCCAGCGTGACCGGCCGCACCACGATGTTGGAGAAGAACTCCAGCGGGATCAGCAGCGGAAGGACCGCGACGCTCACGCCCTCGGGCACCGTCTGGTGCTTGAGGTAGCCCAGGAACCCGTGCTTGCGCACTCCCACGTAGTTGTAGACCAGCCACGACAACCCGGCGAGCGCGTAGGCCATGCCGGCGCGCGAGAACGTCGGGAAGTTGAAGAACGGGATGCTGCCGAACAGGTTGTTGAGCAGGATGAAGAAGAACATCGCGGCGAGGTAGGGCATGAAGCGCAGGAAGTCCTGGCTGCCGATGATGTCGCGCGCGAGGCTGTTGCGGACGAACCCGTAGGCGCCCTCTCCGGCGAACTGCAGCTTGCCCGGGACCATGGCTCGCTGCTTGGCGGCCATGTAGAAGAACGCGAAGACCAGGAGTGCGGCGACGAGGAGCTGCAGCATCGGCTTGGTGACGCCGACGCCGGCGACGGTGAAGACCGGCGGCAGCTCGAAGGTGGCCGGGCCGGGGGCGACGAACCCGTCGCCCCCACCTGCGGCGGCGAGCACCCTGCTGGCAGCGACGTTCACCCGATCTCCTTCTTCAGTCCTTGGGAATGACCCGGTTGAAACGGGCGAAAGTCATGTAGATCCCGAACCCCGCCCCCAGCACGACGCCGATGGCGACCAGGAAACGGGTCTCCAGCCAACGATCCGCGAGCCAGCCCAGTCCGCCGTACAGCAGCACACCCGAGAAGATGTATCCGAAGGCCTGCCACGGGTCGCCCGAGGGCTGATCGTCGTGACCCCCGGAGGGTGCCGCCGGAGGCGGACTCTGCTGACTCATCGCGCACCGGACAATAGCAGTCGCGCCGGGTCGTTCTCACCGTGGGACCTCCTCGTGGTCCGCGGCTGACGACCGGGCTGTCGGCAGGTCGTAGATCGGCTCGCGCGAGCGCAGTGCAGTGACGATCAGCGTGGCCATCCAGACCAGGGCGCCGGCGATCACCATGCCGGCCGTCCAGCGGATGTCGACCGCCGCGCGCGCCTCGGGGCTCTCGGTCAGCGCCACGAACACGACTGCCGCGAGCATGATCTGGAGCACGTAGGTGGTCAGCGCCACGACCAGGGAGAGGGCCGGGGTGTACGCCGCGGCGACCGCGGTCACCACCGTGCCGAGCGCGAAGAATCCGGCGACCACGGCGGAGAA
>JBHWSH010000047.1:0-3617 GCA_043427135.1 Marmoricola sp.
CTGGGTGCTCCTCGCCGAGGTCGCCCCCGAGCTCGCGGAGTGGGCGGCGTTCTTCGCTGCCGGGGCCGCCAAGCGCGCTGCCGCCGAGGCGGGCTCACGTCGCGCGGTCACCGAGCGCGAGGCAGACGACCTCGTCCGCGACGCCGACAGGTTCCTCGGGCTCGTCGAGGAGGCCCTGGGGCTCACCCGTCACGACTCTCTTCCGGTTCGGCTGGCGCGCGCGGTGTCTCGAGCGCCCGTAGGGTGAGGCCATGTCCGCTTCGGGAATGCGACGCAGTGCCGCCCGCACGGCCGTGGTGTGGGAGGCGCTCGCCGGTCTGCTCCAGGGCCGAGACGAGGCGACCGTGCTCGACATCGGCGGTGGCACCGGCGGTTTCGCGGTGCGGGTGGCCGAGCTCGGTCATCAGGTCACCGTGGTCGATCCCAGTCCGGACGCACTCGCCATCCTCGACCGGCGCTCGGCGGAGAGCGCCGTCGGCGACCGGGTGGTCGGGATCCAAGGGGACCTGGCGTCCCTCGCCGGCCTCGTGGAGCCCGGCAGTGTCGACATCGTGCTCTGCCATGGGGTGTTGGAGGTGGTCGACGGACCTCAGGAGGCCCTCGACTCCCTCGCCACGGTGCTGCGTGTCGGAGGTGTCCTCAGTCTGCTGGTCAGCCAGCGGCACGCCGGTGTCATCGCGCGTGCGATGGCGGGCCACTTCGCTCAGGCACGCGACCTCCTCGACGGCGACCCTGCGACCGGCGGTCGTCCGGCACACCGGTTCACCGCCGAGGAGGTCACCACGATGCTCACCCGAGCCGGGCTCGACCAGGTCGCGCTCCATGCCGTGCGGGTCTTCAGCGATCTCGTGCCCAGCTCGTTCGTCGACATCGAGCCTGAGGCCGCGACTGCGCTGGCCGAGCTCGAGCAAGCGGTCGCGCATCGCCCGGAGTACCTCACCTTGGCCACGCAGGTGCACGCTCTCGGCGTACGCCGCACCTGAGCTGTCTCGCCGCTGCGGCAGGTGCTGCGCGGATCAGGTGCTTTTTCCGCGGCTCGGCTACCGCCCGCTGGATCGCCTGCCTAGACTCGACGCAGGAATCGTTGGCTGGAGGACACCGTGCCGCTCTCAGAAGAGGAGCTGCGTCTGCTGGAGCAGATGGAGCGCGCCCTCGTCGCAGAGGACCCCAAGCTGGCTTCCACCCTGCGCGGGACGCGGATACGCAAGAGGGCCAGGCGCCATCTCGCCCTCGGAGCGGCGGCTTTCCTGGCCGGTGTGGTGCTCCTCATGTCCGGAGCCATCTGGCAGCAGATCCCCGTCGGCGTGCTCGGCTTCGTGGTCATGCTCGGCGCCGCCTACTGGACCGCAACTTCGTGGCGTGGCCGTGAGGCGACGCCTTTCGAAGCGGCCCTCGGCGGTGCCGGCGACCCCAGCAACCTGCGGGTGATCCAGGGCGGCAAGAGTTCCCGGCGTCGCCGTTCCTCCGGGCAGCCGAAGTCCGGCGGTTCGATGATGGAGCGGTTCGAAGAGCGCTGGCGCCGCCGGCGCGATCAGGACGGCGGCTTCTGAGCGGTCTCGCCGCTTACTGGGCGTGTCCCATTCCCCGGACCGGTCGGGCGAGTCCCGCATGCGTACCCTCGCTCATCCTGTCGAGCACGAAGGATTACGGGCAAAAGCGTTGCCTCCAACCCGCAATAACGCCAGAACACGCTGCGTTTGACCGATTTACGGCTACGATTGCTGCCTGCGGGCGTAATTTCTGCCGGAGTCGCTGCACGCTGGCCACGCGGGAGCACTATTTTGACCACGAACGCTGCGTCACGAGAACGGCACCCTGCCGGCGTGCTGGAGATAGTGCGAACCAGCACCGACCGCGCTCGCCTGTCCCGCCAGAGTCGAGCAGGTAGGGCGACGCAACTCGCGCCCGGGATCTACGCGGTCGGGGCGACGCTTCCGCCCGCTGCGGTTGCCCGTCATCATCTACTCGCCGTCGTCGCACACGTCTGGCCGTCCGCTGTCATCTGCGACCGGTCCGCCCTCGCGGGAGGCCAGCCCGTCGACGGCTACCTGTTCATCTGCCACCCGCAGCCGCCACGCGCCGGCGTGCTGCGGCTGCCGGGTGTGACGGTGGCACCGCGCGTCGGGCCCGGCCCGGTGCCTGGGGACATGCCGATGCCGGACGGGTTGTTCGTCTCCGGACCGGTTCGGCAACTCGTGGAGAACATTCCCCCGCGTGGTCGCCCCGGGAATCCGCCCCGGCTGGCCGGCGTGGAAGCGGTCGAAGACAAGATCGAGGAGGAAGCCCGCCGCGGCGGGCCCGGGAAGATCGTCAGGATGCTGCAGAGCCTCGAGGTGCTCCGGGGGTCCTTCCCCGAGAGATCGGCCGAGAAGGTGCGGCAGCGGCTCGCCGCGCTCGTCGGGACCGCCTTCAGCGAGGCGCCTGCGTCCCCGCGGTACGCCGCTCGCCTGGGCGGCCAGCCCTACGATCAAGGCCGGCTGGACCTGATCGCGGGCCTGGTCGAGACCCTTCGGCACACACCCCCCTCGCCGCGGCCAGCCCTCGGCGACCCGAAGCGCTGGGAGTGGGAACCGTTCTTCGAGTCCTACTTCTCCAACTTCATCGAGGGCACTGAGTTCGGCGTCGAGGAGGCCCGGCAGATCGCGGTCGAGGGCCTGGAGTTCCACGACCGTCCTCAGGACGCGCACGACATCGCCGCGACCTACCGGCTCGTTGCCGACCACCAGCTGGCCACTCGGGTGCCGCGCGCCAGCGATGAGCTCGTGGAACTGCTCCGCAGCCACCACGCCACGCTGATGGCGGCACGCCCTGGCAAGAATCCCGGCGAGTTCAAGACCAGGGCCAACTTCGCCGGCGGCTACGAGTTCGTCTCCCCGGAGCTCGTCGAGGGCACTCTCCGTCGCGGGTTCGAGCTTCTCGACGGCCTCACCGACCCGTTCCAGCGTGCGCTCGCGATGATGCTGCTGCTCACTGAGGTGCACCCCTTCGACGACGGCAACGGCCGGATCGCTCGCATACTCGCCAACGCGGAGCTCTCTCACGCTGGCCAGGTCCGCATCATCGTCCCCACCAGCTACCGCAACGACTACATCGCCGGTCTCAACGGGGTGAGCAACCGTGCCGGACAAGGTCAGACGCTGATCTCCGTCCTCGACTTCGCCCAGCGATGGACAGCCGCCGTGGACTGGTCGGCCTACGAACTGGCGCATCAGCAGCTGACCGACGCCAACGCCTATGTCGACCCCGGTATCGCAGAACGAAGCGGCCAGCGTCTGCGCATGCCGGCGCGCTGACTGGGTGTGTCCCATCTCGGCAGAGACGAGACCCGGCCGCATACACCGGGCATGGCCGATGAGCGGACGTACTACCAGGCTGGAGGCCGATTGGACGATGACGGCACCGAGCCGCCGACCACGACGAATGGCTCGAGACATGCTTCTGGCGGAGCGAAGACCTGCTCGACGTACCCCTCCTGCGGCGGATCTGAGAGAGCTGCCGTCTCGTCGGCATCCTGGACGGCGGCGGCTACGGCCCGGCGGACCCGGCGCTCGACCTCGTGCTTTCGGCCGAGTGTGCGGGCGGCGCCTGCGGTGACGCCGCAGCCCACCAGGACGAGT
>JBHWSH010000048.1:0-5905 GCA_043427135.1 Marmoricola sp.
CCCTGACGTGGGACTTCCCGCGCCCCTCGTGGCACTGCTGTTGGCCCTCGCCGTAGGTGCCATCGTGGTGGCGCTTCGCCTTCGCAGCGAACGCCGCGCAGCATGAGGGTGGCTCGCAGGCGGGCCGTGACCGCCGTCGCCGTGGTAGTCCCACCGGTGATGGCGCTGACGGCCTCGGCATGGAGCGGCGCACTCACCCCACCCACCGACCTGGGGTTCGGTGATCCAGGCGCACTCACCCGCTATGGATTGCCCACCTTCCGCGCCCTCCGCGACCTGGGTGCGGCGTTGACCATTGGCGCCCTCGTCGTCGCGGTCTGGGTCCTCCCTGCAGGCGAGGAGACCGAGCGGCTGACCGGGCCCCGCGCCAGGATGCTGGACATAGCAACACTTGCCGGCTCCTTGTGGGTCTGGGCAGGAGTCGCCGCCGTGATCCTTACCTACGCCGACGTGGTCGGCACCGACCCGCTCGCACCCGGCGGGTTGCAGTATTTCGTCAGTTTCATCACCGATGTGGAGTTCGGCCAGGCCCTGGCGCTGAGCACGCTGATGGCGGCCGTGACCACCGCGGCAAGCCTGTTCGCTCGGCGAACCACCACGGTCGGACTCGTCACGATCCTCGCGATCGCCGCACTCTGGCCTTTGGCCAGCACCGGACACGCTGCCGGTGCGCTCGACCACGACATCGCCATGAACGCGCAGATGGTCCATCTTCTAGGGATGAGCCTTTGGTTCGGCGGACTCGGCGCCGTACTCCTGGCACAGCGGCACGTGGCCGACACAGAGCTCCCTGTCATTGTCAGGAGATACTCCGTCATCGCGGGCTGGGGGTTTGCCTTCGTTGCGGTCTCTGGAGTGCTGGCGGCCACTGTCCGGGTCACGAACTGGTCGCACCTGCGCTCTGACTACGGTGCGCTGCTCGTGGTGAAGATCTGCGCGATAATCGCCCTGGCGATCGCCGGCTGGTGGCAGAGACGACGCCTCATCCCGCAACTGGCCAGCGACCCCCGTCGCTCCACAGCCTTCGGGCGGCTCGCCACCATCGAGATCGCGATCCTCGCGTCCGCCATTGGTCTCGGCATCGCCCTAGGACGCACGCCCCCACCTCCCACCAAGCAGGCAACCACCCCGGCCGAGTCGCTCCTCGGATTCGCGCTGCCCCCAGAGCTGGGCTGGCAGGAATGGTTCACCCAATGGCGCTTCGATTCAGCGTGGACCACGCTCGGCCTCGTAGCCGCCACGCTGTACCTCGTAGCGGTCAGGAAGCTCCGTCGCCGTGGAGACCACTGGCCCCGCCGACGCACGGTCTCCTGGCTGATCGGCGCCGCCATGCTGGTGTGGTCGACCAGTGGTGCCCCCGGCGTCTACGGGGGCGTGCTGTTCAGCATGCACATGGTGCAGCACATGACAGTCGCGATGGCAGTGCCCGTCTTCCTGGTCCTCGGCGCTCCAGCCACCTTGGCTTTGCGTGCGCTGCCCCACCGCCGAGACGGATCTCGGGGGGCACGCGAATGGCTACTGGTGTTCCTCCACGCCCGATGGATGAACGTGGCGGGGCATCCGGTGATCGCGGCAGCGGTCTTCGTCATCAGCCTGGTCGTGTTCTACTCCTCCTCCCTCTTCGAGCTCAGCCTGCGCAGCCACACCGCACACATGTTGATGGTGACCCACTTCCTCATCAGTGGCTATCTGCTGGCGTCCTCGCTGATGGGCATCGACCCCGGTCCCAGACGCTTGGACTACCCCTTCCGCGTGATTACCCTCATCGTCACGTTCGGCTTCCACGCGCTGTTCGCCGTCTCCCTGATGGCCCGGACCACGGTCATGGCCGAGGACTGGTTCTCCGCGCTAGGGCGCAACTGGGGGAGGTCCCTGCAAGACGACCAGTACGTCGGCGCCACCTTGAGCTGGCTGTTGGGTGACTATCCCATCGCGATCATCGGCGGCGCGCTGATCTGGTCATGGGTAGCCGCCGACCAGCGTGAAGCCAAACGACTTGACCGCAAGGCAGACCGCGACGACGACGAGGAACTACGCCGATACAACGAGTACCTAAGCCGGATCGACCGGACGTGAGCCTGTTCATCGCCCTGGGGCTGCGACGCTAGTAGCATCGACACGTGACTATGACAACGGCTGAAACCGATCGTTCGTTGTTGCGCGGCGCCACGCTCTTCCACGGTCTCGCGGACCGCAACCGGCTGGCCATCCTCCGGCAGTTGGCCCAGGCGGAACGCCGGGTGGTCGACCTGACAAAGACGCTCGGGGTTGCGCAGGGCACGGTCTCGGGTCATCTGGCCTGCCTGCGTGACTGCGGACTGGTCGTCGGCCGCTCCGTGGGTCGGCAGATGTTCTACTCCATCGCCCACCCCGAACTGATGGACCTGGTCGCCGCGGCCGAACGACTGCTGGCCCTGACGGGGGATGCCGTCGAACTGTGCCCGCGATACGCCTTGGACTCCTCTAACGAACCACACGCCACGACCACCCCACAGGACCTGACACCGTGACGGACGCATGCTGCGGACCCGACGGACCCCGCAGCGAGAACAACCTGGACGAGCACGAGCCCACGCGTTTCTGGGAAGTTCCTGAGCTCCGGTTCGCCGCCCTCTCCGGTCTGTTCCTCATCGGCGGCTTTCTCGCCGGCTTCGAGGACGCCTCCCCACGCATGGTGACCGGGTTGAACGCGACCGCCCTGAGCCTCGGTGCTTGGACGTTCGTGCCGAGCACGCTGAGGCGGCTGGCCCAGGGCAAGATCGGCGTCGGCACCCTGATGACGATCGCTGCGGTCGGCGCGGTGATCCTCGGCGAGGTCGCCGAAGCAGCGGCGCTGGCGTTCCTGTACTCGATCAGCGAAGGCCTCGAAGAGTATGCCGTGGCCCGCACCCGCCGTGGTTTGCGGGCGTTGTTGTCCTTGGTGCCGGCCGAGGCCACCGTCCTCCGCGAGGGCGCCCAGGTCACCGTCTCCCCTACCGAGCTCACGGTCGGCGACGTACTCCTTGTCCGTCCGGGCGAACGGCTCGCCACCGACGGTGTCATCCGCACTGGCCGCACCGCCCTGGACGTCTCCGCCCTCACCGGCGAGTCCGTCCCTGTCGAAGCCGACACCGGGGACACCGTCTATGCCGGCTCTATCAACGGGACGGGGGTCCTCGAGGTCGAGGTCACCACCACCGCCGAGGACAACTCGCTGGCTCGGATCGTCAACATCGTCGAGGCCGAGCAGTCCCGCAAGGGCGACGCCCAGCGTCTGGCCGATCGAATCGCCAGACCGATGGTGCCCGGAATCATGATCCTCGCCGCCGTTATCGCGATTACCGGCAGCGTGTTCGGCGACCCCGCGACCTGGATCGAACGCGCCCTCGTGGTCCTGGTTGCCGCCTCGCCGTGCGCCCTGGCGATCTCAGTCCCCGTCACCGTCGTGGCCGCCATCGGCGCCGCCAGCCGCATCGGCGCCCTGGTCAAGGGCGGCGCAGCATTGGAGGCACTCGGCCGGCTCCGTGCCGTCGCCCTGGACAAGACCGGCACCCTGACCCGCAACCAACCCTCCGTCGTCGAGGTCGCCCCCGTCACGGGGCACACGCGGCGACAGGTCCTCGACATCGCCGCCGCCCTGGAGTCCCGCAGCGAACACCCCCTGGCCCGCGCGATCCTCGCCGCTGCTCCGGACCACCGCGATGCCCAAGACGTCGAGGCGGTCACTGGCGCCGGTCTCACCGGCACCGTTGCCGGTCTGCCCGCTCGCCTCGGACGGCCCGGCTGGATCACCGCCGGCGACCTCGCCGACCAGGTCAGCGCCATGCAGGAAGCGGGCGCCACGGCAGTGCTGATCGAGCACGGAGGAGTCGTGATCGGCGCCGTCGCGGTCCGCGATGACCTGCGCCCTGAAGCCGCAAAGGTCGTCGCATGGCTCCGCGCCGACGGCTACGAGGTAGCCATGCTCACCGGGGACAACGAGCGCACCGCGTCTGCCCTGGCCGCCCAAGCCGGCATCACCGATGTGCATGCCGACCTCCGCCCAGAGGGCAAGTCGGCGATCATCCACCGACTCCGCCAGAACACCCCGACCGCGATGGTCGGCGACGGCGTCAACGACGCTCCCGCCCTCGCCACCGCCGACGTCGGCATCGCCATGGGAGCCATGGGCAGCGACGTGGCCATCGAGGCCGCAGATGTCGCCCTGATGGGCGAGGACCTCCGTCACCTGCCACGCACACTGGCTCATGCCCGTCGAGCACGGTCGATCATGCTGCAGAACATCGGCCTGTCTCTCGGCCTCATCACCATCTTGATCCCGCTCGCCGCATTCGGCGTGCTCGGACTGGCCGCGGTGGTCGTAGTCCACGAGGTGGCCGAGATCTTCGTGATCGGAAACGGGGTGCGCGCCGGGCGCATCCGATCGATCGCTCCTGCGTCGGCGACCAGCCGCCCGGCGGCGGCTCTGGCCGCTCCCTAGCGGCTCTCACGTGATCACGGCTGCAGTTGCGTTCACCCCGCGCAGCCGCGCGCCCACGGTCATCACATGTCGGCGAGCCTTGAAGTTGCCTGCTGGAAGTAGATCGATCAGGCGATCACGGGGTCGGGCGCTTTCACAGGCGAGAAATTGCCCTTCCCCGCAAGGCGTCCCGCGGTCGGTTGATCCAGATCATGGTTGCTCTCCCCCGACGCCACATACGTTCGACAGTGCCTGGCCCGGACGATCGGCCAGCTCAACATGCGGAGAGTTGCTCGGAAGGGAACAGATATGGAACTGCTCGGACAGGCGCTCGGGTTGGGCACCATCGGACTAGCGGCCGGTGTCTTGGGTGCGGTGATCGCGGCTTTCGCGACTCGCGGCCAGACCTCCACACTGACCAGTTACGTGCAGCACTTCGCCGCCGGCCTCATCATCGCCGCCGCGACGCTCGATCTGCTTCCTGAGGCTCTCGATCTTGGCGGCGACATGCCGCTGATCATCGGCTTCGTGCTCGGCACGACATTCATGCTCACCCTGCGCGCGCTGCTCACGCGATTCGGGCACGGCCATTCCCACGACGCCGAGCACGACCATGAGCCCGCGCCTGAGGACGTTCACGATCACGCTGTCGGCCGCACCGAGGTGACCGCGGGTGTGAACCTGCGCTTGGCGATCGCTCTTGCCGTCGTCGTCCTGATCGACGGCGCCATCATCGGCGTGGCGCTGTCGGCCGGCGGTGCCGCGGCCCTCCTGATCGCGATCGCGCTGTCGATCGAACTGCTGTTCGTCGCGGCGTCCACGGCCGGATCCACGCGTGCGCGAGGCGGCTCCGTCGCTACGGCGGTCGGTGTGAGCGCACTGGTGGCCGTCATGATGCCTGTCGGTGCCGTGCTCGGCGCTCTCGTCTTCGCCGGAGTCTCCGCTCCGCTGCTGGTCGCAGGGCTCGCGTTCGGCGCCGCTGCCCTGCTGTTCACTGCGGTCGCGGAACTGCTGGTCGAGGCTTATGAGATCAAGGAGAGCACCGGCACCATCGCGATGGCGGCCGCAGGCTTCCTACTGTTCCTCATCCTCATGATGCTGATGTGACGACGGGTCACGGTGGTGGTGGAGCATGGCAGCCAACGAGGCGATAGACGCATACGGTTCTCGGGCCGAGGAACTTGCCCAACTGCTGGGTGCGACGGTGTCACCCGAAGATCCGGACCGTGCCGTAGTCGAACGGTGGGCCGAAAGTGTTTCCGGACCGATCCTCGATGTCGGATCCGGCACCGGGCGCTGGAGCGGGCACCTCGCCGGCCTCGGGCACACCGTCGAGGGCCTCGAACCGGTCGAGCAGTTCATTCAAATCGCCCGCCGCACCCACCCCGCCGTGGGGTTCCGGCTCGCCTCGATCGGTGACCTCGCCGGCTCCGAAGAACGCTGGGCCGGCATCTTGGCCTGGTACTC
>JBHWSH010000049.1:0-7608 GCA_043427135.1 Marmoricola sp.
GATCTCACCTCGTCGAGGGCGGTCCTGGGGTCGGGCTCGCTGGTCACAGCGGGCACGCTACACGCGGCGGTCCGGCGGCGTGGGCGACGGATGCGGGTGGAACTGGCGCCGACTCGCGCAGGATGCGGCTCGAACTGGCGCCGACTCGCGCCGGGAGGCCGGGACGTTGGTCCTTCCGGTTCATGCCGAACGGAAGACTGGTTTGGACATTCCGCCCTTCCGTGCAAACGCCAACTGATAGACAGTAGGAGAACGGCCGGAGGGAGAGATCACCTTCGTAGCCGTGTGCCGCTCGTTCGGCACCGTGCCCGCAGCGTGTGGAGGCGCTGCGGGCACTCTCATGTCCTGGCCAAGGCGCGCGCTGCCTCGAAAAACCCCGAGCGCTCAGCGCGTCTCGCGCAGGACGACCAGCCGCTGGGTTGCCCGGGTGAACACGACGTAGAGCGTCGCTCGGCCGGTGGGCGACTCCGCCTCGATGCCGTCCGGGTCCACCACCGCGATCGCGTCGAACTCCAGGCCCTTGGTGTCCAGACCCGTGAGCACCGCCAGCCGGGCGGAGTCCCCTCCCGCGAGCGCCTCCGCGACCTCGGGCCAGGTCGCGAGCCAGTCGCGGACCTCGTCGAGCCGGCCTACCGGAGCCACCACGCCGACCGTCCCGTCCACGACGGAGAGCAGCTCGGAGACCACGGTCCGCAGCCCGTCGGCCAGCACGTCGACGTCGCACTCCACCGGGTCGACGCCGGTGGACCGCACCGCGTCCGGCAGGTCGGCGTCGAGCCCGACGCGCCTGGCGTACGCCGCGGCGTACGCATAGATCTCGGAGCTGTTGCGGTAGTTGGTGCCGAGGTGGAACTCGTGCCGCGCCCGCAGCCCGGCCCGCCCGCGCGGCCCCCGGGGGTCGCCGTACAGCGCGATCTCCTTCTCCCGCTGGGCTTCGTCGGGGTAGGGCCACGACGACTGCGCGGGGTCGCCGACGACGGTCCAGGTGGCGACTCGCCCTCGGCGGCCGACCATGTGCCACTGCATGGGGGTGAGGTCCTGCGCCTCATCGATGAGCACGTGGGCGTAGTTGTCGTCGTCGGTGCGGCTCGTCGTCCGCGGCCGGGTGAACTCGCGGTCGGTGATCGTGGTCAGCTCGGGCATGTTGGCGTCGACCAGCATGTCGAGCGGGTCCGGCTCCTCCTCATGCTGCTCGGGCACGTCACCGAGCAGGTAGCGCAGCTCGTCGATGAGCGGCACGTCCTCGATGGAGAAGTCCGGATGGGGCTTCGCCCAGTGCTCCGCCAGGACGTCGACGTCGACCGGGCTCAGTACCCCTTCGCCGACGCGCACCAGGAAGTCCCGGTCGTGCAACCAGGTCAGCACCTCGGCGGCATCCAGCGGGGGCCACCACTGCCGCACGAACGCCAGGAACCGGTCGTCGGTGAGGAGCGTGTCGACGAAGTCCTCGCGCCCGCGGTCGAGCGCCCGCTCCCCTCGCACCTGGCGCCAGAGCGCGTCGACCAAGGTCTTGGCGACCCGGCCGACCTGCTGGTTGCGCTTGCCCTGCTGCAGCAGCTGCCTGCGCAGCCGACCGAGCTCGTGCGTGCCGAGCACGAGGGTGTCGTCGCGGTAGAAGATCCGGAACTCGCGAGGTGCGCCCGGCACCGCCTGTCGCGAGGCGCGGCGCATCAGCTCCGCCATCCGCGCGGAGCCCTTGACTGCGGCGACCGCGGGCGGGTCGTGCCGGGTGGCGGAGATGCCGTCGACGACCTCGCCGAGAGAGCGCAACGCCACGGCGGTCTCGCCGAGGGAGGGCAGCACGCGCTCGATGTAGCGCATGAACACACCCGACGGGCCGATCACCAGCACGCCGCCGCGCTCGTAGCGGTCGCGGTCGGTGTAGAGCAGGTACGCCGCGCGGTGCAGCGCGACGACCGTCTTGCCGGTGCCCGGGCCGCCGGTGATCTCCACGACTCCCTTGCCGGGTGCGCGGATCGCGCGGTCCTGCTCGACCTGGATCGTGGCGACGATCGAGTGCATGGACCGGTCGCGGGCGCGGGCGAGCTGCGCCATCAGGGCGCCTTCGCCGACGATCGGCAGGTCGGCTCCGGCCTCGGCGTCGAGCAGGTCGTCCTCGATGCCGACGACCCGGCGGCCCGAGCTGCGGAGGATGCGGCGGCGTACGACGCCTCGGGGTTCGGTGGGCGTGGCCTGGTAGAAGACCGCCGCGGCCGGTGCCCGCCAGTCGATCAGCAGCGTGTCGTGGTCCTGGTCGCGCAGACCGACCCGGCCGATGTAGCGGGGTGGCTCGGCGTCGTCGCGCAGGTCGAGGCGGCCGAAGACCAGCCCCTCGTGGGCGGCGTTGAGGGTGGCGATCCGCTTGGCGGCTTGGAAGACCATCGCGTCGCGCTCGACCAGGCCGCCTTCGTGTCCGAGCCGGGCACGCCCGTAGCCCTCGGTGGCCAGATCCTGCGCGTTGCGAGTGGAGCGCTCGAGCTGGGCGTAGACCTCGTCGACGAACGCCTGCTCGCGTGCGATCTCCTCGGCCTCCACGTCGGCATCGGCCCGCGGGTCCGTCCCCTCTGCCGTCACGTGCCGGTCTCCTCCCGCTGACAGAACACGCAACTCTACCGAGGCTCGCGCCGCGAAGACGCCGAGAGGCCGCAAACTCGACGATGGGTAACTCCCGCAGATCTGCAGGCAACCATTCGGTCGTCCCAAGGAGTAGATCCCAGTACCAAGCAACATGAGGACCAGCACCACGAGGACCAGCTCCAGCACGCGACCGACAGAGGACGACGATGAACGAGATGACGCCGTGAAGGAAGCAGTCGGGTTCGAGGACTTCGTCGCCGCGCGGTCAGGCAGGCTGCTCCGCACGGCGTACCTCCTCACCCGCGACCACGCACTCGCCGAGGACCTGCTGCAGACGGCGCTGACCAAGGCGTGGTTCGCCTGGTCGCGCATCGAGGGCGAGCCGGAGCCCTACGTCCGCAAGGTCATGGTCAACACCTTCGCCAGCATGTGGCGGCGCAAGTGGAACGGCGAGCAGCCGACCGAGGTGCTGCCCGAGAGCGGGTACGACGCGCACGGTGCGGTCGCGGTGTCCCAAGACCTGTGGTCGGCGCTCGGGCGACTACCCAAGCGGCAGCGGGCCGTGGTGGTGCTGCGCTACTTCGACGACCTGACCGAAGCCGAGACCGCCCGCCTGCTGGGCGTCTCGGTCGGCACCGTGAAGAGCCAGACCGCCAAAGCACTGGCGAAGCTCCGCGTCGACGACGCGCTCGCCGCGACCGACGACGACTCCACTCTCACCCCTGTTCCTGGCTCACCCGAGGAGGCATGATGCGGCTCTCCGAGCTCTCCGACGCCCTGCACGAGCACGCCGACACGGTCCACGGCACCAACGCCGGCGACCGACTGCAGTCCGTGCGCAACCGGGTGCGGACTGCCCGACGCCGGCGTACTGCTGCTGTATCGGCGGTCGCAGTCGCCGCCATCGCCGCCGTCAGCATCGCGGTGCTGCCCGGGGCGTCCGACCCGGACCTCGGTCCGGCCACCGCGCCGGCCGAGCTGGCCGGCCACGACGTGCCGCGCACGTTGGAGGCAGACGGGTTCACCTACGAGTACGTCGAGGGCGTGACCGGCGAACCCGGCGAGAACCCACTCGAGCTCGAGGTCGGCGTCGACAAGGCGCCCCGGCTGGTGGCCTTTGCCAGCAGCGAACCGGGCTCGACGCTGATCGCGCGGACCGAGTACGGCACCGTGATGGGCGGCCCGTCCGGCGACTTCTCGACCTTCTTGCGGCTTGAGGCTGGCGACGGCGAGAAGGTGACGCTCGAGCAGCTGGAGGGGTTCGGCGACGGGACGCTGGCGCTGGCGGTCTACGACCTCGCCGCCGAACCGCCGGCGGGCGTCACCGACGGCACGCACACCTTCCGCGAGCAGATCGCCGGCTGGAGGCTCGTCGGTGGCGCGATCGGCGAGCCCGGTCAGACCGACTTGCGTTTCGACGTCACCCTGCCCGAAGGCCGGCTGCGCTGGGACGTGCTGTGCCACTCGGGCGGGAAGGACCTGATGGTCAAGAACTCCGTGGAGGGCACGAAGGGGTGGAGCGGCGGCGGCTGCGACGACACTCCGTCATACGGCCCCGATGCCTCGCAAGACACCACTCAGACCGTCGGCCCGGATCCGGCTCCCCGCGGCCGCCCGATCGAGGCGCGAGTGTGGCTCGGCCCGACCGATGGCGGGATGCGCGACGTGGCCGAGGACGACGACGTCGTACTCGGGATGGCGGTGTACGCCGCTCAGACCGAGCCGATCGTCGTACAGGGTTACGAGCTCGAGTCCGTCTACGAGGCGCACGGCCACAACTGGACGGTCGCGCAGGTGCTGCCGTTGGAAGGCAAGCAGTTCGCCGTCACGTTGCCGGCTCACCCGGTCGCCCGCACCGTGCGGCTCGTCGTCGACACCGACCCCGACGGTCCCACCGAGTTCCGCATCGGCGTCGACGGCAACGAGGAGATCGACAGCCTGCACCACGTCGGCAGTGCGACGACAGTGACCGGCCCGTGGGTCGTGCTGCCCGGCGAGGACCGCCAGGTCATCGCGGACTACCTCCGCGGCATGCCCGACGGCGCCCGCGTCACCGCGGTCGTCGGCGTACTGTCCGACTGAGCTGGGCTGTAACGCGGGGTTGGCGCCGCACCAGTCGGCGTACGACACGCACTCAGTGGCAACAGCACCGCACCAGTCGCGTCGTACGCCGTCTCAGCGCTTGGCCAGGAACGCGAGCATCGCCTCGCGGGCGGCCTCGGAGGCGAACAGCTGGGCGGAGAGCTCCGCCATCTCCTCGCCCCGGGCGTCGAGCTTGGCGAGCAGCTCGGCGTTGACCACGCGCTTGGACTCCCGCAGCCCCTGGGGGTGCCCCTTGCGGAGGTCGTCCAGGACTCGGTCCATCGCCGTGTCGACGTCGTCCGCGACCTCGGTCAGCAGACCCCAGTCGTACGCCGTGGCCGCGTCGAACGCCTCGCCGGTGAGGACTGCGCGAGACCCGGCGCGACTCCCCATCCGGTGGAAGACAGTCAACGAGATGACGGCTGCGGCCAGCCCGAGCCGGACCTCGGTGAGCGCGAACGATGCGCCCGGGTGGGCGATGGCGATGTCGGCGGCGGCGACGATGCCGATGCCGCCTGCACGCACCGGTCCGTCGAGGCGTACGACGACGGGCTTGGGTGAGGCGACGATGCGCCGCTGCAGCTCGACGATCCGCTTGGCACCGTCGGCCATTCCTTCGCCGGTCGCCTCGGAGAGATCGGCGCCGGAGCAGAACACCCGGTCCGCGGAGCGCAGCAGGACGACCTTGACGGAGTCGTCGGCCTCGGCCCGGTCGAGCCCCTCGAACAGCTCGGTGACGAGCTGCCTGCTCAGGGCGTTGCGGTTGTGCGGCGAGTCCAGCGTGAGGGTGGCGACGGCGCCGGCCACCTCGTAGCGGACCAGTGTCTGCTCGGTCATGGCGTCACCTTCTCGGACAGTTGCGGCCTTGTGGGTTCGTTTCCAGTCACCCGATGACTGAAAAGCCACCCGTATTGCGGGGTCTCGACAAGCTCGACCGCCGGGGGTCATCTCCGTTGGACCAGCACGTTCTGCGTTACGTGACCAACCGGACCACTCGCGTCGTACACGACTGCGGAGTTGGCCCCGACACCATCGGGGCCGACGGAGTTCTGCGCGGCGAGACCGACCCAGCCCCCGTCTGCGGGCGGCGTGTGCAGCAGGACGGTGAGGTCGGTGTTGAGGTAGGTGAACTCTGCCGCATCGAGCTGGGCGCCGATCCCGTTGACGGTGTCGGCGATGGCGACGATGCGTTCGAGCGGGGTCAGTCGCTCGCCGGCCACCAGCGGATGGTCCATCCGCAGCCACGCGAGGGCCGGCCGGTCCGGTGCACCGCCGGAGTCGACGACGTTCCAGGTCAACGCGGCGACGAACCCTTCGATCGTCCAGGTGTCGGGAAGCCGCAGTCCGAACACACCCCGGCCGTCCGGCTCCGCCGGCGGGACGATCTCGGGGTCGAGGCGCAGGGCGACGTCGTCGGTGGGCTCGGTCGCCAATCGCCAGGCCGAGGCGCGCGCTACCGGCCGGCGGACGCCATCGGGGCCAGCCGCCTCCATGACCGCGGACAGCAGGCTGATCCGTCGACCCGGCCGGTCGACCTGTGCCCGCACCCGCACCGGAGCGACCGGCACCGGGCCCAGCAGATCGACCGTCACACGGGTGATCCGGGTGCCGGGCACGTGGTCCAGCCGGTCCATGGCGCGGGTCAGCAGGGCTGCGACCGGACCGCCGTGCTGCATCGGCCCCCACAGGCTCCCGGTGTGCTCGGTGCTCTCGAAGAGCTCGGTCACTGCACCGTCGCCGTCGACCTCGCGATCGAGCAGCACGTAGCAGGCCTCCAGCGAACGCGTCATGGCACTCAGTACGACTTGGGCAGGCCGAGGGAGTGCATCGCCACGAAGTTCAGGATCATCTCCCGCGACACCGGCGCGATCCGACCGAGCCGGGCGGCGAGCAGGATGTTGCCCAGTCCGTACTCCGACGCGAGCCCATTGCCGCCGTGGGTGTGTACGGCGACGTCGGTGGCGTTGCAGGCCAGCTCGCCGGCGGCGTACTTGGCCATGTTGGCGAACTCCCCGGCGCCGAAGTCGTCGCCGGCGTCGTACAACGCGGCGGCCTTCTGCTGCAGCAGCTTGGCCTGCTCGAGCTCCACCTTGATCTTGGCCAACGGGTGCGCGATGCCCTGGTGGGCTCCGATCGGCGTCTTCCAGACCTGGCGGTCCTTGGCGTAGGCGACCGCCTTGTCCAGCGCGTAGCGCGCCATCCCGATCGAGAACGCCGCGCCCATGATCCGCTCGGGGTTGAGACCGGCGAACAGCTGCATCAGGCCGCCGTCGGCATGGTCGGGATCCCCCACCAAAGCGTCCTGGAGAAGGTGCACGTCGTCGAGGAACAGCGTGAACTGCTTCTCCGGCGCGACGATGTCCATCTCGATGACCTGCGCCTCGAAGCCCTTCGCATCGGTGGGTACGACGAACAGGGCGGGCTTGAGCTTGCCGGTCTTGGCGTCGGCCATGCGGCTGACGATGAGTACGGCGTCAGCCTCGTCCACCCCGGAGATGTAGGTCTTGCGGCCGTTGAGCACCCACCCGTCGCCGTCCGCCGCAGCCGTGGTGATGATGTTGTGGGAGTTGGACCCGGCGTCCGGCTCGGTGATGCCGAACGCCATCGTGAAGGAGCCGTCGGCTATGCCGGGCAGCCACTTCTGCTTCTGCTCTTCGGTGCCGTAGCGAGCGATGATCGTGCCGCAGATCGCCGGCGAGACGACCATCAGCAGCAGGGGCGCGCCCACGGCTGCGGCCTCCTCGAGCACCGCGGCCAGGTCGGCGATGCCGCCGCCCCCGCCGCCGTACTCCTCGGGCAGCGAGACGCCGAGATAGCCGTGCTTGCCCATGTCCTGCCACAGCTCGGTGGTCTTGCCGCCGGCTCGGGCCTGTCGCTCGACGTACTCCCGCCCGTAGCTGCCGGCCAGCTTGGCGACCGCCTCGCGCAGGGCGATCCGCTCGGCCGGTT
>JBHWSH010000050.1:0-18034 GCA_043427135.1 Marmoricola sp.
TAGTCGCATCGGCTGGACGGTCAACCCGAGTCCGCGCAGGGCCGCGACGTCGGCGCGGTCAGGGGTGTCGTCCAGGACGGCGATGCCGACGAGCGGCGCCTCGAGCGCCGCTTGCACGGGACCCGTCCGCGGGGCGGCCACGGCGTGGGCGACCGGGCCGAGGACGATGGCACCGGCGGTGATCGAGCCGATCACGAGCTCGAGGAGCCGGGACGGGCGGGCGGAGTTCGACACGGGAGGTCGCCTTTCGCGAGGTGAGCGTGTGCTCATGACAACGGCGGAGAAGCCACGCGGTTATCCGGACCGTCCGACATACCGACGGTGCAGTGACGACGGTCGCAGGGCCGGTGTGGCGCACCTGACGGATGCGCACACGGTCGGGCACTAGCCTTGCGGGGTCATGACAGACGCTCCGATCGGGATCTTCGACTCAGGCTTCGGTGGACTCACCGTGGCCCGAGCCGTCATCGACCAGTTGCCGCACGAGTCGGTCCTGTATCTCGGAGACACCGCGCGCCAGCCCTACGGTCCCAAGGCGATCAGCGAGGTCCGGGAGTACGCCCTCGAGTGCCTGGACCATCTCGTCGAGCAGGGGGTGAAGCTCCTCGTCATCGCCTGCAACTCCGCCAGCGCAGCGGTCCTGCGGGACGCTCGGCAGCGTTACCGCGTGCCGGTCGTGGAGGTCATCTACCCCGCGACGAGGCGCGCGGTCGCAGCGAGCCGCACCGGCCGCATCGGTGTGATCTGCACCAGCGCGACCGCGGAGTCGATGGCGTACGACGACGCGTTCGCCGCCGCGCCGCACGTGCACCTCACGACGCAGCCGTGCCCCAGGTTCGTGGAGTTCGTGGAGGCCGGTGTGACCAGCGGTCCCGAACTGCTCGAGGTGGCGCACGGCTACCTCGACCCGTTGACGTCGTCGGGCATCGACACCCTGGTGCTGGGCTGCACCCACTACCCGCTGCTGACAGGCGTGCTCTCCTATGTGATGGGGGACCAGGTGACGTTGGTGAGCAGCGCAGAGGAGACGGCCAAGGACGTCTACCGCACGCTCGTGCGCCTGGGCCTCGAGCGCGACCCCGCGGCGGGGACACCGCAGCACCGCTTCCTCACCACCGGCGACCCCGAGGAGTTCCAGCGCATCGGGCGGCGGTTCCTCGGCCCGGAGATGCAGTCCGCGCAGCAGTTCGCCTGGGCGAGGGCGTCGTGAAGGTCACCGTGATCGGCTGCTCGGGCTCCTTCGCCGGCCCGGACTCCTCGGCCAGCTGCTATCTGCTCGAGGCACCCGACGACGACGACCCGGAGCGCATCTGGCGCGTGGTGGTCGACCTGGGCTCCGGGGCCCTAGGTGCCCTGCACCGCCACGTCGATCCGCTGTCGATCGACGCCGTGGTGATCAGCCATCTGCACGCTGACCACTTCTTCGACATCAGCGGCTACTACGTGCTGCGCAAGTACCACCCCACCGGCCCGCAGCCGCGCATCCCCGTGTGGGGGCCGCGCGACACCCGCGAGCGGGTCGCCCGTGCCTACGGGCTGCCGCTCGACCCCGGCATGACCGAGGAGTTCGACTTCCACCACATCCCCGACCAGGAGTGGCGGATCGGGCCGTTCACCCTGAGGGCGGACCGGATGGACCACCCCGTCGAGGCCTACGGTTTCCGCGTCGAGGCGTGCGGCCGGACCATGGCCTACAGCGGCGACACCGCCGCCTGCCCCGAGCTCGAGGAGCTCATCCGCGGCGCCGACCTGTTCCTCGCCGAGGCTGCCTTCCGGGACGACGCCGACAACCCGCCGCACATCCACATGACCGGATCCGACGCAGCGCGGCTCGCCCAGCGCGCCGGCGTCGGCATGCTCGTGCTGACCCATATCCCTCCCTGGCACGACAAGCAGGACGCCTTGCAGGAGGCGTACGGGCACTTCGACGGCCCCGTGTTGCTGGCCAGCGAAGGCTCGACCTACCAGGTCTGACCTCCCCGGTCCTGACGTGCGCGGTTGTTAGGGTGACCGGCGTACGCCGCTGGGAGGCCGCTTTTGACTGTGTCCGCACGCTTTGCCCGCCGCCTGTCGGCCGGGCTGCTCACCTGCACCCTGTTGGCGGTGCCGCATGGTGGCGCGCTCGCGGCCGAGCCACCTGAGCCGCCACCGACCCAGCCCCCGGCGAACCCGGTCATCACCCCGACGGAGGCACCACGGATCCTCGGCACCCCACGATTCCGCGAGAAGGTGAAGGCCGACCCCGGCGGCTGGGAGCCGCGCGACGTCGACCTCGGCTTCCAGTGGTACGCCGATGGGCGCGCCGTGGCGGGCGCCGATGAGTCGCGCTACTCCCCGCGCCGTGCGGACATCGGCCGCGACCTGGTGCTCGAGGTGACCGCGACCTACCCCGACGCCGAACCCGTCACGGTCCTGACCGAGGCCAAGCGCATCCGCAAGGGCACCTTCGCGTCCACCGAGCGTCCGCGGATCACCGGCCATGCGCGCTACGGCCACACCTTGACCGCCACCGCTGGCGAGTGGTCACGCAAGCCCGACCGCCTTCGCTACCAGTGGCTCCGCAACGGCAACCCGATTCCGGGCGCGACCGGCCGTCGCCACCACCTGGGTCTCGCCGACTTCGGTCAGCGTCTCCAGGTGCGTGTGACCGCGCGCAAGGAGAGCTTCCGCAAGTCCGTGACGACCACCCGGCGTACGCCGGCCGTGACCCATCGAGTGCCGGCCCGACGCACCGTCACCTACTCCGTGCAGACCCGCGGCGCCATCCATGCGAACGTCGGGGTGTTCCGCAAGCAGGCCCAGGCGACCTTCGACGACCCCCGCGGGTGGCGGAGCGCGGGAGTCGCTTTCCGGCGAGTCGCCTCGGGAGGGCACTTCACCCTCGTGCTGGCCGAGGCTTCCCAGGTGCCGTCGTACTCCTCGGTGTGCAGCAGCCAGTGGAGCTGCAGGGTCGGCCGCTACGTCGTCATCAACCAGACCCGGTGGCAGCACGCCTCGCCGATGTGGAACCAGCGCGGCCGCTCACTACGCGACTACCGGCACATGGTGGTCAACCACGAGACCGGGCACTGGCTCGGGCACGGGCACAGCCACTGCCCCGGCAACGGAGCGCTCGCGCCCGTGATGATGCAGCAGTCCAAGGGCCTGGGTGGCTGCGTGCCCAACCCATGGCCGACCGCCGCCGAACTCCGTTCGCACTGATCTCGACTGAGGGCTGATGAGGAGAACATGATCCAGGTCGACCACGTGACCAAACGCTACGGTGGCTTCACCGCCGTGGACGACGTCTCGTTCACTGCACAGCCCGGTCGGGTGACCGGCTTCCTCGGCCCCAACGGTGCCGGCAAGACGACCACGATGCGGGTGTTGGTCGGGCTGACGCCGGCCACCTCGGGGCAGGCCACGATCGGCGGGCACGACTACGTCGACATTCCCAACCCGGGCCGCCATGTGGGGGTGCTGCTGGACGCTTCGGCCCAGCACGCCGGCCGCACCGGCCGCGAGATCCTCAAGCTCGGGGCGATCACGATGGGGCTGCCGGCTTCACGGGTCGACGAGTTGCTCGAGCTCGTCGGCCTCACTTCGGCCGAGGCCAAGCGCCGCGTGCGGCACTACTCCCTCGGCATGCGCCAGCGGTTGGGCATCGCCCACGCGTTGCTGGGCGAGCCGCAGGTGCTCATCCTCGACGAGCCCGCCAACGGCCTCGACCCAGCCGGCATCGCGTGGATGCGCACGATGCTGCGCGGCTTCGCCGATGGAGGCGGGACGGTCCTGCTGTCCTCGCACCTGCTGCACGAGGTGGAGGCGATCGCCGATGAGCTGCTGCTCATCGGCCACGGCCGCATCGTGGCTCGGGGAACTAAGGAGGAGCTCCTCGGGGAGAGCGGTACGACGCTGGTGCGTGGCACCGACCGCGATGCGCTCTGGCGCGCACTGTCGACCGCCGGCCTGTCCGCGGCTCCCGCCGACCAGACCGGATGGACCGTGCAGGCGAGTCCAGAGGAGGTCGGGCGGGCCGCCGCGGCCGCCGGCGTGGTGCTCACCGAGCTCCGCCGCTCGGACGGTGGTCTGGAGTCCCTCTTCCTGCAGCTGACCGCGGAGCAGGCCCGTGAAGGAGTCGTGGCATGACCACCCTGGACATCAGCGGGACACGTCAGATCCCGTTCACCCGTCTGGTCGGCGTCGAGCTGCGCAAGATGGCCGACACCCGCTCCGGTCGGTGGCTGCTCATCGTGATCGGCGTGCTCACCGTGCTCGCCGTCGGGCTGCTGATCGGGTTCGGTGACGCCAGCGACCTCGACTTCAGCACCCTGCTCGAGGTCACCGTGGCGCCGCAGGGCTTCCTGCTCCCGGTGCTGGGAGTCCTGCTGGTCACCAGCGAATGGGGTCAGCGCTCGCATCTGCTGACCTTCACCATGGTCCCGCACCGCGGCGCGATCCTGGGCGCGAAGGTGGTGGCCGCGGTGCTGTTCGGTCTGGCGGCCATCGTCCTGGCCGTGGTCGTCGCCGCCATCGCGGCCCTGCTCTTCGGCGGCGCCGACCCCTTCGAGGGCTTCGGTGTCGACCTGCTCGGCAAGCTGGCGCTGGCTCAGTCTCTCGGGGTGCTGCAGGGACTCGCCTTCGGTCTGTTGTTCCTCAACTCGGCCGCGGCGATCGTCGCCTTCTTCGTGGTTCCGATCGGCTTCAACATCGTGACCAGCCTCGTGGAGCGGGTCCGCGAGGTGCAACCGTGGATCGACACCGCCACCGCACAGGGGGCGTTGTTCGACCGCACCGCGATCAGCGGAGAGCAGTGGGCCCAGCTGGCCACCAGCTCGTTGCTGTGGATCGCGCTGCCGGCGGCCATCGGCATCTGGCGGGTCCTGCGGGCCGAGGTGAAGTGACGGGGCGCTCCGCCCGCATCGTCGGAGTCGACGTCGCGCGCTACGTGGCGCTGGTCGGGATGGTCGCCACCCACATCCTTCCTGGGGTGGTCGACGGCGAGGTCACCGTGGTCCAACAGGTCGCCGGCGGCCGGGCCTCGGCTCTCTTCGCAGTCCTCGCCGGCGTCAGCTTGGTGCTGGCCGCCGGACGGCGTACGCCTCTGCATGGCAGGCGGTACGCCGGTTTCCTGGCCGGCGTGCTCGTCCGTGCGTTGCTGATCGGCCTGGTCGGGCTGGGGCTGGGAGAGGTCGACGCGGGCATCGCGGTGATCCTGACCTACTACGCCGTGATCTTCCTGGTCGCGGCGCCCTTCCTGGCGATGCCGACCCGCCTCCTCGTCGCGACGACCCTCCTCTGGGTCGGCGCGGCGCCCGTGGTCAGCCTGCTCTTGCGACGGGACCTGCCGCCTTCGTCGTACGGCGTGCCGTCCTTCGAGTCCCTCGCCACCGCCGACGAGCGGATCACCCTGGTGCGAGAGCTCCTGCTGACCGGCTACTACCCGGCGATCACCTGGGTCGGCTACGTGCTGGCCGGAATTCTCGTCGCGCGCATGGATTTGCGTGCCCCGCGGACGCCGTACTGGCTCCTGGGTCTCGGGATCGTCGCGTCCGCCTCAGCATGGGCCGCATCGTCCTACGCCCTCGGCCTGCCCGGCGTACGTCGCGAGCTGCGCGACACGTTCACCGGAGCCGGCTGGCTGGACGGCCTCGACGCCACGCTCCAGCACGGGCTGTACGGCGTGACGCCGACCGACAGCTGGTGGTGGCTGGCTGTGCGAGCCCCGCACTCGGGCACCACGCCGGACCTGGTCCTGACCGCCGGCAGCGCCGTCGCGGTCCTCGGCCTGTCCCTGCTGCTCGTCCGTCTGGCTCCGCGCGTCGCGCCGATCCTCTTCGGCGCAGGCGCGATCCCTCTGACCCTGTACAGCCTGCACGTGCTGTCGCGCCGTGAGGGCTGGTGGGACGGCGAGGACCTGACGACGCTGCTCGGACAGTTGTGCGTCCTGACCGTGATCGGGGCGGCGTTCGCAGTAGCCGGACGCCGCGGACCGTTGGAATGGGGAGTCTCCCTGCTCAGCGGCGCCGCCCGTCGGGTCGTCGGCGGTCGGCCGTAGAATCCGGCGCTATGAGCCGAGCCGATGGACGCGCCGACGACGAGCTGCGCCCGATCTCCTTCACCCGCAACTGGCTCGACCACGCAGCCGGCTCGGTGCTGGTCGAGTTCGGGCGCACCCGCGTGCTCTGCGCGGCATCCGCCACCGAGGGCGTGCCGCGCTGGCGCAAGGGGTCCGGTCTGGGCTGGGTCACCGCGGAGTACGCCATGCTTCCCGCCTCGACCAACACCCGCTCCGACCGCGAGTCGGTCAAGGGCCGCATCGGCGGACGCACCCACGAGATCTCCCGCCTGATCGGTCGTTCGCTGCGCGCAGTCATCGACTACAAGGCCCTCGGCGAGAACACCATCGTCATCGACTGCGACGTGCTCCAGGCCGACGGTGGCACCCGCACGGCCGCGATCACAGGGGCCTATGTGGCCCTGGCCGACGCTGTGGAGCACCTGCGTGCCCAGGGCGCGCTGAAGGGCCAGCCGCTCACCGGCTCGGTCGCCGCGGTCTCGGTCGGCATCATCGACGGCGTCCCGCGACTCGACCTGCCCTACGAGGAGGACGTCCGCGCCGACACCGACATGAACATCGTCATGACCGGCGACGGCCGCTTCGTGGAGGTGCAGGGCACCGCCGAGCAGGACCCCTTCGACCGGGCGCTCCTCGACGGGTTGCTCGACCTCGGCGCGAAGGGCTGTGCCGACCTGACCCGGATGCAGCAGGCCGCCCTCCAGTGATCCTGCGCACCTTCGGGGTCTCCTTCGCTGTCACCATCCTGGGACTCATCACCGCCTATTGGTACGCCGGACTCCCCGGCTTGGCGATCGCGGCGATCCTCATCGTCTTGGAGGTCTCGCTCTCCTTCGACAACGCCGTCGTCAACGCGCGCGTGCTGGTGCGGATGTCGGACTGGTGGCAGACCATCTTCCTCACCGTCGGCATCCTGATCGCGGTCTTCGGCATGCGGCTGGTGTTCCCGCTGGTCGTCGTCGGTGTCTCCGCGGACCTCTCCCCGATGCGTGCATGGCAGCTGGCCATGGAGCGAGGCGACGCCGACACACCCGGCACCTACGGCTACATCCTCAACGCCGCTCATCCCTCGATCGCCGCCTTCGGTGGCATGTTCCTGCTGATGATCTTTCTCGAGTGGCTCATCGAGGACCGCGAGCACTTCTGGCTCAGCCCCGTCGAGCGGCCGCTCAACAGGTTCCGCGCACTCGACGGCGTCACCGTCATCGCCGCGCTGTCGCTGCTGCTCGGGGCCGCCCTGTGGTTCCGCGAGCACGCCGAGCAGGTGCTGATCGCGGGCATCATCGGCCTCCTGACCTATCTGGTCGTGAAGGGGTTCGGCGAGCTGTTCAACAAGGGGGCCGAGGCGGAGATCGCCGAGCTCGAGCAACGCGCGAGCGCCGGCGAAGCGGTGCGTGCGACGGGCAAGGCCGCGTTCTTCCTCTTCCTCTACCTCGAGGTGCTCGACGCCAGCTTCAGCTTCGACGGCGTGATCGGCGCGTTCGCGATCACCACCGACCCGGTCATCATCGCGCTCGGCCTGGGGGTCGGAGCGATGTACGTCCGCTCGCTGACGATCTACCTCGTCCGGCAGGGCACCCTGCAGAACTACGTCTTCCTCGAGCACGGCGCCCACTGGGCGATCGGCGCGCTCGCGGTGCTGCTGCTGCTCACCATCGAGTTCCACATCCCCGAGGTCATCACCGGTCTCATCGGGCTGGCCTTCATCCTTTCTGCCTTCGGCTGGAGCCTGCGGCACAACAAGCGCCGCGAGGCCCAAGAGCCCCTCGATCTGGAGCACGTCGGATGAGCCGCGCCCAGGTGTTCCTGGCCACGCGCAACGCCGGCAAGATCACCGAGATGCGCCGCATCCTGGCCGAGCACGTGCCCGATGTGGTGGTCCTCGGGCTCGACGACGTGGCGGCGTACGACGAACCGGCCGAGACCGAGGCGACGTTCGAGGGCAATGCACGACTCAAGGCGCTCGCCGGCCTGGCGGCGACGGGGCTGCCGTCGCTGGCGGACGACAGCGGCATCTGCGTCGACGCCCTCAACGGCATGCCCGGCGTCCTCTCCGCTCGGTGGGCGGGGGTCGCCAAGGGCGCGGGCGACGTCGACCGCGCCAACAACGAGCTGCTCCTCCGACAGATCGAGGACGTCCCCGACGGCAGACGCGGCGCGGAGTTCCGCTGCGCGGTCGTGCTGGCCCTGCCCGAAGACGGTGGCGGCGACGACGGCCCGGTCGTCCATGCCGTGGAAGGCGTCATGCGCGGACGGGTCATCCACGAGATGCGGGGGTCCGGCGGCTTCGGCTACGACGTGGTCTTCGCCGCCGACGGCCACGACGTCACCACCGCCGAGCTGCCGCCAGGAGAAAAGGACGCGATCTCCCATCGTGGCAAGGCGCTGCGCGCCATCGCCCCGGTCGTGGCGCAGGCTCTCGCCGGCTCGTCTCGCTGAACGGTCACCCCGGCCCCGCCCTTGACCGGTGTCGTGGCCCCGGTCACACTGACCGGCGTGGGAGGGACCTGGGGGAGGGCCGGACCGATGACCGAGGACGTGGACCTGCCGTGCGCCGCTTAGTCGCTTCCCTCTCTGCTCTCGCCGCCACCGGCGGTCTGTGCCTCAGTGCCCTCACCGTCCCCGCTGCCGGCGCCCCCGGGCTGCCGCTGCCCGTCCCGGACCTGCCGCTACCGGGTCTGGACGGCGGGTGCGACGCCCTCGACTCGCGCGCGTGCCTGCTGCCCTTCCCCAACGACCGGTTCACCACTCTCGACGCGAGCACCCCGACCGGACGGCGGGTGGACCTGTCGCTGGCGCAGATGCCTCGCAATGCGATGGGCAAGCCGGTCGACCCCGCGGAGTGGAACCACAACGACGGCTTCTCCCCGGGCAGCCCGATCCTGACCTTCGTCCCCGGACTCGACCTGACCCGGACCTTCCGGCTCGACCGCACCCCGGAGACCGGTCCCCATGCCGCCGACGATCCGTGGGTGGTCCGGGACCGCAAGCCGGACGCCGTGCTGGAGGACCCGGCTCGATCGATGAGCAAGTCGGCGCCGATCGTGCTGCTCGACGCCGACACCGGCAAGCGGCATCCCTACTACGTCGAGCTCGACGAGAACCCTGAAACCATCGAGTCCGGCGCTGACCGCACGCTGATCATCCGGCCGTTACGCAACCTCGAGGAGGGACACCGCTACATCGTCGCGCTACGCGACCTGCGCGACGCCGAAGGCCGCCGGCTGGCAGCGAGCCAGCCGTTCGCCGTACTCCGCGACGACTTCGCGAAGCGGTGCAAGGCCGGCGAGGTCCGGTGCACGGAGCGCCCGCGCAGCAAGTTCCCCAAGGCAAAGGACATCGCACCCACCCAGGAGCGCAAGCGCTACACCGACCTCTTCAAGCGGCTCTCCGCCCGAGGCGTCGACGTCTCGAGACTGCACCTCGCCTGGGACTTCCACGTCGCCTCGCAAGAGAACCTCGCCGGACGCGCGCTCGCGATCCGCGACGACGCCTTCGCCCAGCTCGGCGACCGCAAGCTCGCCGACAAGCGGGTGCAGGGACGGTCGCCCGACTACACCATCGAGGAGGTGCTCGACGAGGGGACCGAGCGCACCGTGCGCGGGTCGGTGACGGTGCCGAACTACCTGAGCCTGCCCCAGGACGAGGTCACCGAGGTCGACGGCATCGGCCTCGTGGTGCCGCAGTCGCGCTTCCACTACGAGGGGGGACGGTCCGGGGCAATGGACACCCCGGAGCAGAACCCGTTGGCGCCCACGATGGAGGCCGAGTTCACCTGCAAGTTCCGCACCGACCTGCCGAGGATCCGGCCGATGCTCTACGGCCACGGGCTGCTCGGCTCGCGCGAGGAGGCGACCGGAAGCTCCTCGGAGGACCTGCGCCGCAGCGGCTACGCCGCGTGCGGGGTCGACTGGATCGGCATGGCGACCGAGGACATCACCAACGTCGCCCTCGCCCTCCACGACATGTCCTGGTTCGCCTCGATCCCCGATCGCAGCCAGCAGGGCTTCCTCAACTTCATGTACGTCGGCCGGGCGCTCATCCACCCCGACGGATTCGCCGCGGACCCGGTCTTCACCGGCCCGAAGGGCGCGCTGCTCGACACCCGAGAGCTGTTCTACGACGGCAACTCCCAAGGCGGCATCCTCGGCGGGGCCCTCACCGCCCTCGCGCCGGACTTCACCAAGGCCGTGCTTGGCGTCCCCGGCATGAACTACTCGACGCTGCTCAACCGGTCGGTGGACTGGGAGGGCGAGCTGATCAACCCCGAGGAGCCCGGGCTGCCGGCGTACGGCTCGCTGCTCTACGCCGCCTACCCCGACAAGGTCGAGCAGCAGGTGCTCTTCGCGTTGATCCAGATGCTGTGGGACCGCGGCGAGGGCAATGGTTTCGCCCACCACATGACCAGCGACCCGCTGCCCGACACTCCCGCGCACCAGGTCCTGCTCGAGGTCGCCTTCGGCGACTACCAGGTCGCCAACGTCGCTGCGGAGGTGCAGGGCCGCACGATCGGCGCCGACTTCCTCGGCACGGCGCTGGCCAAGGGACGCCACTGGGAGCGGGCGTACGCCGCCGGCAAGTCACCGACGCCGTACGGGTTCACCGGCTTCCGCAAGCGCAGCGCCCCCAGCGGCTCGGCGTTGATCTACTGGGACTCCGGCAACCCCACGCCTCCCAACGGCAACGTGCCGCCTTGGAAGCTCGGGCACGACCCGCACAGCGACCCGCGCAAGGACGACACCGCGCTGCGCACCAAGCTGCGGTTCTTCGACACCGGAGTCATCCGCGACGTGCGCAAGGGCAAACCGAACTGGACGCAGAACTGTCCCCGGCACCCCGAGCAGACGCCCGGTTGCTGAATGGTGCGCCCGGCGAGACTCGAACTCGCACTGCACAGGACCTAAACCTGTTGCCTCCTGCCAATTGGGCTACGGGCGCGCGCAGCGATTCTAGGTGGCTCCGAAGATCGGGACGTGCCTCAGGCGACCAGGCCGAGGTCGCGACGCAGCTTGGCGACGTGTCCGGTGGCCTTGACGTTGTACTGCGCGAGCTCGACCGTGCCCTCCTCGTCGAGGACGACGGTCGACCGGATGACGCCCTCGACGACCTTGCCGTAGAGCTTCTTCTCGCCGAACGCACCGTAGGCCTTCATCACCTCGCGGTCGGGGTCGGACAGAAGCGTGATCGTCAATGCGTCGCGCTCGCGGAACTTGGCGAGCTTCTCCGGTTTGTCCGGGCTGATCCCCAGCACCTCGTAGCCGCTGGCCTGCAGGGCGTCGAGGGAGTCGGTGAAGTCGCAGGCCTGCTTGGTGCAGCCGGGAGTCATCGCGGCGGGGTAGAAGTACACGATCACCTTGCGACCCCGCAGGTCCGAGAGCGTGACCTGGTCACCGGCGTCGCTGGTGAGGGTGAAGTCAGGGGCCTGCTGGCCGGGAGAGAGTCGCTCGTTCATGACGCCAAACTAGCGGGTAGCCTCGCCCCAGCGACGACGACCAGCGACGACCCGATGATCGTGAACGACGAGGAGCTCACCGTGCCCCAGGACGACCGCGCCCCCGAGGCCCTCGAGCGCGAGATGGAGGAGACCCGTGCGCGGCTGGCCGCCACGATCGACGAGCTCGTGCACCGCACCAGTCCCAAGAACGTCGTACGCCGCGAGGTCGACGCGGTGAAGGGTCACTTCGTCGACCCTGCGGGCAACCCCCGGACCGAGAACATCCTCAAGGTCGCCTACGGTGTCGCGGGCTTCGTGGTGCTGCTGGTCGTGATCCGCAAGGTCAGCAGCTGACCCTGGTCAGCCCCGGACGAACGACCGGTGCGTCATGCCCGGGAGCGCCTGACGGTTGATCGACCGAAGCTCTTCGAGGTCACCGGCCGACGGCTCCCAGGTGCCGGCCGCGGCGTTGGTGCGCACCTGCTCGGCCCGGCTCACACCGGCGATGACCGAGGCCACGGACGGTTGCGCGGCCAGCCCGCCGATGGCGACATCGAGGATCGTGACACCGCGCTGGTCGGCGTACTCCTCCAACGCCTCGACGCGGTCGAAGTCCGCGCCGGCGAGTCGCTGGGTCTGCGAGGAATGGCTCAATCGGCTGCCCTCGGGGGCAGCGGCGCCGCGCGAGTATTTGCCGGTAAGCAGACCGTAGGCGAGGGGGAAGTAGGGCAGCAGGGACATGCCTGCCGCCTGCAGGGCCGGAACGAGCTCCTCCTCGGCGACGCGGTTGTAGAGGGAGTACTCGTTCTGGGTGCTGAGGAATCCGCGCAGTCCTCGGACACGTGCGGTCCAGTGCGCCTGGGTGACCTCCCACGAAGCGAAGTTCGAGCAGCCGAGGTAGCGGACCTTCCCCTCCTCGACGAGCTCGTTCATGGCCTCGAGGGTCTCTTCGACCGGGGTCACCAGATCGGGCTGGTGGAGTTGGTAGAGGTCGATGTGGTCGGTGCCCAGCCGGCGCAGGCTGGCCTCGACCGCTCGGCGTACGTAGCGACGCGAAGCACGAGCGCCGCGGTCGGCGCCGTTGCGGCCCTGCATGTCCATGCCGAATTTGGTCGCCAGCACCACCTCATCGCGCCGGCCCTTCAGAGCCTCGCCGAGCAGCTCCTCGCTGGCGCCGAGGCCATAGGTGTCGGAGGTGTCGAAGAAGTTCACCCCGACGTCGAGCGCGGCGTCGACGATGCGGCGCACCTCGTCGAGCTCGACCCGGGACCCGAACGCGTTGCAGCCGATGCCGACGGCGCTGACCACCAGTCCACTGCTGCCAAGAGGGCGATAGCGCATCGTCAGCCCCCTATGGCTCGGCAAGCCGGGTTCGCACTCACGGCGCCGGGGCGCGTATCCTCGTCGTTCGCGCACCCGGCCGAAGCGACGGCCGCGACCGCGGCGGAAGCAGTCAGGAGCAGGCGGTTCGCAGACATGCGAGCCATCATCCCCGATGGTCCCAGGACAACGGCGTCCGGGCTTGGGGGCCGACTGCTGCTCGCCCCCCGTTCGGAAGGTTCCCCGTGCCCGTCCTCAACGACAACCTGCACAAGATCTACGACGACGTGCTGCGCCGCAACGCCGGCGAGCGCGAGTTCCACCAGGCCGTGCACGAGGTGCTGGACAGCCTCGGCCGGGTCGTGGACAAGCACCCGGAGTACCTCGAAGCCTCGATCATCCAGCGCATCTGCGAGCCCGAGCGACAGATCATCTTCCGGGTCCCGTGGGTCGACGACCACGGCACCGTGCACATCAACCGCGGGTTCCGCGTGCAGTTCAACAGCGCACTGGGTCCCTACAAGGGCGGCCTGCGCTTCCACCCGAGCGTCTACCTCGGCATCGTGAAGTTCCTCGGCTTCGAGCAGATCTTCAAGAACTCCCTGACCGGCATGCCGATCGGCGGCGGCAAGGGCGGCTCGGACTTCGACCCCAAAGGCCGGTCCGAGGGCGAGATCATGCGGTTCTGCCAGTCGTTCATGACCGAGCTCGCCAAGCACATCGGTGAGCACACCGACGTACCCGCGGGCGACATCGGCGTCGGGCCGCGGGAACTGGGCTACATGTTCGGCCAGTACAAGCGCATCTCGAACCGCTGGGAGGCCGGGGTCCTCACCGGCAAGGGCATCACCTGGGGTGGCTCGCGCGTGCGCAAGGAGGCGACCGGCTACGGGACGGTCTTCTTCGTCGATGAGATGCTCAAGGCGCAGAGGCAGTCCATGGACGGCAAGCGCGTGGTCGTCTCCGGCTCCGGCAATGTCGCGATCTACGCGATCGAGAAGGTGCACGAGCTCGGCGGCACCGTCGTGGCCTGCTCCGACTCCGCCGGCTACGTCGTCGACGAGAACGGCATCGACCTCGACCTGGTCAAGGAGATCAAGGAGGTCCGACGCGGACGCATTTCCGAGTACGCCGCGGAGCGTCGCGACGCGCGCTTCATCGAAGGTGGCTCGGTCTGGGACGTCCCGTGCGATGTCGCTCTGCCCTCGGCCACCGAGAACGAGCTCGACGACCGCGACGCGACCGCTCTGGTGAAGAACGGTGTACGGGTGGTGGCCGAAGGCGCCAACATGCCCACCACCCCCGAGGCGATCAAGCTGCTGTGCGAAGCGGGAGTCCTGTTCGGCCCCGGCAAGGCGGCGAACGCGGGCGGGGTCGCGACCAGCGCCCTGGAGATGCAACAGAACGCCTCGCGCGACTCCTGGACGGCCGAGCACACCGAGGCGCGGCTGGCCGAGATCATGGCCGACATCCACCGCAGCTGCGCCGAGACCGCCGACGAGTACGGCGCCCCTGGCGACTACGTCCTCGGCGCCAACATCGCCGGGTTCGTGCGGGTGGCCGATGCCATGCTCGCGCAGGGAGTCATCTGAGAAGGTCGAGTCATGGTGGTCGCAATGGACAGCACGCACGCGCGCACCCATCACGACCTGCCGGTCCACGAGGTGCTGCTGCTGACGCAGACCGATCCCGACCGGGGACTCTCCGAGGCCGAGGCCTCCGCGCGCCTCGCCCGCTACGGGCCGAACAGGCTGCCGGCGACCGCAGGCATCCACCCCGTGGTGCGGTTCATCCGGCAGATGCACAACCCCCTGATCTACGTGCTGCTCGCCGCCGGCGTGGTGACGTTCTTCCTCCAGGAGTACGTCGACTCGGCGGTCATCCTCGGCGTCGTCCTGATCAACACGATCATCGGCTACGTGCAGGAGTCGAAAGCGGAGTCGGCGCTGGACGCCCTGCGGTCGATGGTGCATACCGGCGCTCGGGTGGTGCGTGACGGTGAGACCCGGGACGTCGAGTCCGACCAACTGGTGCCCGGCGACCTCGTGCGGGTCGAAGCAGGCGACAAGATGCCGGCCGACCTGCGGCTCCTCGGCACTGCGGAGCTGCAGGTCGACGAGTCCGCGCTGACGGGGGAGTCGCTGCCGGTCGCCAAGGACGAGGTCGTCGTACTCCCCGCGTCGACCGCGGTCGCGGACCGGCGCAACATGGTCTACTCCGGCACGTTCGCCACCGCCGGAACCGGCAGCGGGATCGTCGTCGCGACAGGCGCGCAGACCGAGCTCGGGGAGATCCATCGGCTGGTCGGAGTCGCGGAGACACTCGCCACGCCGCTGACGAAGAAGCTGGCCCGCTTCAGCACCTTCCTGACCGTCGTGATCCTCGCGCTCGCGGTCGTGACGTTCGCCGTCGGCACCCTGCGAGGCGAACCGCCCGCCGACATGTTCGTCGCCGCCGTTGCTCTCGCGGTCGGCGCGATCCCGGAGGGTCTTCCCGCGGCGGTGACGGTGACGCTCGCGATCGGCGTGGGCCGGATGGCACGGCGGCGCGCGATCATCCGCCGGTTGCCGGCCGTGGAGACACTCGGCAGCGCCACGGTGATCTGCAGCGACAAGACCGGCACGCTGACCGAGAACCACATGCAGGTGCGCACGCTGTGGACCCCGTCGGGCTCGATCTCGTTGGAGCAGCCGGAAGCGGCGGGTCTCGCCGCAGCCGATCTCGCGGCGCATCGGACCTTGGTGATCGCCACTCTCTGCAACGACTCGCGGGTCGGCACAGACGGCACCGAGGTCGGCGACCCGACAGAGCTGGCGATGATCCTCGCCGCCCGGCGTCTGGGGATAGACCCACCAGAGCTGCCACGACTCCGGACATTGCCGTTCAGCTCCGCCCGGCAGTACATGGCCACCATGCACAGCGCGGGCGACGGCGCGAATCTGGTGTTCGTCAAGGGTGCGGTCGAGCGTGTGCTGGAACGCTGTGACCGCCAGCTCGACAGCGCCGGCCAGGAAGTGCCGATCGATGCCGCCGCGGTGGTGCGGGCCGCCGATCTGCTGGCCGCGCAGGGCATGCGCGTGCTCGCCACGGCGTACGCCGGCGACGTCGAGTCCGGCGACCTCACCGCCGGCGGGGTGCACGTCCGGCTGGTCTTCACCGGTCTGCAAGCGATGCAAGACCCCCCACGCGAGACCGCCGCCGCCGCGGTCGCCACCTGTCACGCAGCGGGCCTGTCGGTCAAGATGATCACCGGGGACCACGCCGTCACCGCCGCGGCGATCGCCCGGCAGGTGGGGATCGTCGCCGAGGACCAGGAGGCGCGGGTGCTCACCGGCGCCGACCTTCAGCAGATGTCCGACACCGAGCTGGTCGAGGTCGTGGAGGGGGCCGACGTCTTCGCTCGCGTCACCCCAGAGCAGAAGCTCCGGCTCGTCGTGGCGCTCCAGGCACACGACCACGTCGTGGCGATGACCGGCGACGGGGTGAACGATGCGCCTGCTCTGAAGCAAGCCGACATCGGGGTCGCGATGGGACGGGGAGGCACCGAGGTCGCCAAGGAGGCTGGCGACATGGTGCTCACCGACGACGACTTCGCCACGATCGAAGCCGCGGTCGAGGAGGGGCGCGGGGTCTTCGACAACCTCACGAAGTTCATCGTCTGGACGCTGCCGACCAACGCCGGTGAGGGGCTGCTCATCCTGGTGGCGATCCTGATGGGCTGGCAGCTGCCGATCCTCCCCACCCAGATCCTGTGGATCAACATGACCACCGCCGTCGCACTGGGGCTGATGCTGGCCTGGGAGCCCAAGGAACCAGGCATCATGACCCGTCCTCCGCGCGACCCGGGCCGACCGCTGCTCTCGGGTCCGATCGTCTTCCGCACGCTGCTCGTCGCCGGCCTCCTGGTCGTGGGCGCGCAGCTGGTCTTCGACTGGCAGCTCGGCGGCGGTGCCTCGCTGCCGGAGGCGCGCACCGCGGCAGTGAACGTGTTCGTGATGACGATGGCCTTCTATCTCTTCAGCTGCCGGTCCCTGAGCGCTCCGGTGTGGCGGGTCGGCTTCTTCTCCAATCCCTACCTGCTGGTGGGGGTTGCCGTGCAGGCGGTCCTGCAGCTCGCGCTCACCTACCTCCCGGTGATGAACCGCCTGCTCCAGACCGCCCCGATCGGGTTGAACGCATGGCTGCTCATCCTGGCGGTGGCGGTAGTCACCACCCTGGTCGTGTCCTTGGACAAGTGGCGTTTGCACGGTCGCGAGATCTGACCGGTTTGACCCCGTCTGGGACGGGGCATCTTCCGTACAGTGCCGGACCGACGTCCGGCGGGGAGGAAAGTGCCGCGGTGACCGACGACCTCGAGGATCTCGACGTCTTGCTCGACCGCCATCTCCTCCACGGCCGCTACGCGCTGGACGACCTGATCGGCAGGGGCGGGATGGCCAGCGTCTACCGCGGCATCGACCTCGTCCTCGGACGCACCGTCGCGATCAAGGCGCTCAACGACGCCGCCGAGGACCCGACCTTCCCCGAACGTCTGCGCTCCGAGGCCCGCACGCTCGCGATGCTCGACCATCCCGGTCTGGTCAGCCTGCTCGACGCCGGGATCGTGGAGGGTCGCACCTTCCTCGTGCTCGAGCTCGTCGAAGGCGGCACTCTGCGTGATCTGCTGGACACCTCGCGGCTCGACGCGACCCAGGTCGCGGTGCTCGGCCACCAGCTGGCCGACGCGCTGGCCTACGTGCACGACGCCGGCATCGTGCACCGCGACATCAAGCCCGCCAACGTCCTGATCGGCGACGGCGGTCCGCGGCTGGCCGACTTCGGCGTCGCCGCGCTCGCCCGCGACGGGCAGCCGGACGAGCCGGGAGTCATGCTGGGCACCGCGGGCTACATCTCGCCCGAGCAGGTCCAGGGACAGGAGGCCACGGCGGCATCCGACGTCTACGCGCTGGGCCTGATCCTCCTGGAGTCCCTGACGGGTCGCCGTGCTTACGAAGGCACCCCCGTGGAGGCGGCCCTGGCTCGGCTGCAGCAACAGCCGGAGATCCCCGCGGAGCTGGGTGAGGACTGGGGCAACCTTCTGCGCTGCATGACCGCCGTGCGCCCCCAGGACCGTCCCGTCGCTGCAAGCGTCGCCCGCCACCTCGCGCGCATCTGCGACGCCGACCGGTCGATCCGGACTGCTCTCGCGGACGAGGGTCGGCTCGCGGCTTAAGGCTCAGGCT
>JBHWSH010000051.1:0-20486 GCA_043427135.1 Marmoricola sp.
AAGTCACCCCTGACTCCCCCCTGACTCATCCCCCATACGGCGGAGCCGAAGTTGGTGGTTGAGGAGCCGAGCCGCTAGGCGAGGCGTCTCGAAACCACCCGACCTCGAGCCCCCATTGGTGGTTGAGGAGCCGAGCCGCTAGGCGAGGCGTCTCGAAACCACCCGACCTCAAGCCCCCATTGGTGGTTGAGGATCCGAGATTGGTGGTTGAGGAGCCGAGATTGGTGGTTGAGAAGCCGAAGTTGGTGGTTGAGGAGCCGAGCCGCTAGGCGAGGCGTCTCGAAACCACCCGACCTCAACCGCCGTACGCCGCAGCAGCCTCCGCCGACCACGGCGCGGTGAACCCGCACGAGTTCACCCGACCGTCCGTCGCGGACACGATCCAGCGCTCACCGACGCGGAACTGCGGTTGCCCGTGCAGACGCAATGGGGATCCGTCCGGCGAGGCCACGTCGAGCCGCACGCGGTCGCTGTCCCCGCCGAAGTACCACCGACCCGGATCGAGAACCACCTCGTCTGCGGTCGACTCGACCACGACCCCCTCGAAGGCGAGGTCGGCGTTGCGGACTGTCTCGGACGTGGGCTCCACGCAGCGGCCCGCCTCGGCGGTCGCCACGGTCAGGGCGATCTCGCTGCGATCGGCACGCTCGGCCGTGTCCGTGCTGCCGGCTCCGACGAGCCCGGCGATCGCGGCCCCGAGGGCGAGTACGGCGATCACGACCGCCGCCCCGATCAGCACCCGCGTCCTCATGCCGGACATCGTCCCACTAGAACACGTGTTCGATCCGGCGTACAGTGACGGCATGTCGCTCGCCCTGCAGACGTCGCTGTTCGACGTGGACGCCGAGCCCACCTTCGGCCGGCTGGACCAGGTACGCCGCACCGAGCTCTCGCGCGGCGCCTGGGTGGACCACCTGCCCGGCTGGCTCAGCGGATCCGACGACCTCTTCCTGCGGCTCGTCGACGCCGTGCCCTGGCGTGCCGAGCGCCGCCAGATGTACGAGCGCGTCGTCAACGTGCCGCGACTGCTCTCCTTCTACGGTCCCGAAGACGCACTGCCTGATCCGGCGCTCACCGAGGCGCGCGACCTGCTCGACGCGCATTACGGCGAGGAGCTCGGCGAGCCGTTCCGCACCGCAGGGCTGTGCTACTACCGCGACGGCCGCGACAGCGTCACCTGGCACGGCGACCGCATGGGCGAGCGCGTCCACAACACCATGGTCGCGATCCTCTCGCTCGGCGAGCCTCGCCGTTTGCTGCTGCGTCCGCGTGGCGGTGGCGACACCCTCGGCTTCGCCCTCGGGCACGGCGACCTGCTCGTCATGGGTGGCACCTGTCAGCGGACTTGGGAGCACGCCGTACCCAAGACCGCCCGACCGACCGGCCCGCGCATCAGCGTCCAGTTCCGCCCCTACGTCGAGCGCTGGCGGCCGGCCGCTGACCGGGAGGGGGGTGTCGGCATCGACGCCTCAGTCAGCTCCTGAGCAGTCCGACCCCGAGCGTCGCCAGGCTGACGGCCAGGAGCGCCGCCCCCACGGGCACGAGGATGATCGACCGGTTCGGCTCGGTGCGACCGGGCGTCATCGAGGAGAGGAAGAAGCCGCCCGGCATGAGCAGCGCCGACACGGCGACGCCGCTGCGCGCGAGCCATGCCCAGGTCCCGGAGAGGTCGGCGGCATCCACGAACGGCTGGCTGACGAGAGCAAGGATCAGCAGCACCCCCGCATGCGCGTGGCCGGCCCGGGCGAACTTCTCCTGGAACGGAGTGACGTCGTGCCGGCCGCGGACGATCTTCAGCATGTACAGGCCGCCGGTATCCACGGTCACGAGTGCAAGGAAGAGGACGCCGGCGAGCTGCCGAGAGTCGTCGGAGAGCAGATCGATGAGTCCTCCAGTTATTAGAGAGTGACACTCTCTAATATTGGAGACTCTCACTATCTGTTCTGTCAAGGTGTCTGTATGCGCCTCGCCGAGCTGTCCGCCCGCAGTGGTCTGCCCACGGCCACGATCAAGCACTACCTACGAGTGGGGCTGCTGCCCCCGGGCGAAGCGCAGAGCAGCACCTGGGCGAGGTACGACGAACGGCACCTGCACCGGCTCCGTCTCGTGCGAGCGTTGACGGACGTGGCCGGCCTGTCGCTCGAGGAAGTGCGCCGAGTCGTCGAGTCGATCGACGCCGCTGAATCGGCACATCAGGTCCGCGGGGCCGCCCAGCGGTCCCTCTCGAGGACCGTAACAGCCGAGCCCTCGATGGCCTCCATGGATCGAGTGGAGAGACTGCTTTCTCGACATGGTTGGCGGATCGCTACCGACAGCCCCCACCGACGAACGCTCGCAAGCGCCCTCGACGTGCTGGCAGACCTGGACTTCGCGGCCACCGACGAGATCCTCGACGTCTACGTCCGCGGTGCCGTGTCCGCCGCCGAGATCGAGGTGGCGCGCGTCGCCTCCGAGAGCGAACCGATCGTGGCAGCCGAGCGACTGGTCGTCGGCACGTTGCTCTACGAACCGGTCATCCTCACCCTCCGTCGGATGGCCCATGAGGCGTTGTCCGCTGATCGTTCATCGACGCCAGGCCCCTGATTCGGCTCGTCGGATGCGATCCAGCTCAACCTTGTGCGCGCGCTGAGGAGCCGCACATAGGTTGGTGGAGACAACCAACTGAAGGGACGTCATGGCTCCGCAGGGGTTCGCCGACAAGGTCGCGTTCGTGTGGAAGGTCGCCGACAAGTTGCGCGGCACCTTCAAGCAGCATGAGTACGGCTCGGTGATGCTGCCGCTGCTGGTCCTGCGGCGCATGGACGCGGTGCTCGAACTCACCAAGCAGGCGGTGCTCGACAAAGCCCAGGGCATGAAGGACATCGGCCCCGGCGAGGTCATGATCCTCAAGGGGGTCGCCCAGCAGCGCTTCTTCAACTCCTCGCCTTTGACGTTCGCCTCGATGCTCAACGACGACAAGAACCTCGCCGACCAGCTCGCCGGCTACATCCGCCGCCTCTCCCCCGACGCCTACGTCGTCATGGAGGCCTACAACTTCGACGCCAAGATCGAGCGGATGGATCGTGCCGGGATCCTGTACGGCGTCCTGTCCGACTTCGCGGACCTCGACCTGCGACCGGAGGTAGTGAGCAACGAGGCGATGGGTTATATCTTCGAGGAGCTCCTCCGGAAGTTCTCCGAGATGTCCAACGAGACCGCGGGTGAGCACTACACCCCGCGCGAGGTCATCGACCTGATGGTCCACCTCATGCTGACCGGCAAGACACTCGGTGAGCTGACGGAGAACCCGAAGCCGGTTCGCACCGTCTACGACCCTGCCGCCGGCACGGGCGGGATGCTGATGGGCGCGCTGCACGGCATCGAGACACTCAACCCGGGCGCGCTGGTGAAGGTCTACGGCCAGGAGCTCAACGACGAGACGTGGGCGATCGCGCAGTCGGACCTGATGATGCAGGGCATCGATCCGAAGCAGATGGCCAACGGCAACAGCCTGACCCAGGACGCGTTCGCGACCGACAAGTTCGACTTCATCCTGGCCAATCCCCCTTATGGCGTGGACTGGAAGTCCTACGCCGCGCCGATCAAGGACGAGCACGCCAAGCTCGGCTTCAACGGGCGGTTCGGCGCCGGGCTCCCCCGCGTCTCGGACGGCTCGCTGCTGTTCTTGCAGCACATGCTGAGCAAGATGAAGCCCGGCGGTTCCCGGGTCGGCATCGTGCTCTCCGGGTCACCGCTGTTCTCCGGCCAGGCTGGATCGGGCGAGTCGGAGATCCGCCGGTGGATCCTCGAAAACGACTGGCTCGAAGGCATCGTCGGCCTCCCCGACCAGATGTTCTACAACACCGGCATCTCCACCTACGTCTGGATCCTCACCAACGACAAGGCGGACGCCGACCGCGGCAAGGTCAAGTTGATCGACGCCCGCGAGCTCGGCACCAAGATGCGCAAGTCATTGGGCGACAAGCGCAAAGAGCTCACTCCGGACGCGATCGCCGAGATCGCCCGGCTGTACGGCGGTGCGCTCGACGAGTACGCCGACGACCCGCGCGTGCGCGTGCTCGACCGCGAGTCGTTCGGCTTCCAGCGCATCACCGTCGAGCGAGCCCACTCCGGCTGTCGAGCCTGTCGAGACCCCTCCGGCGGTCGAGCCTGTCGCGACCCCGGCGCGGAAGCGATCCTCGAAACCCCCGAAGCCCGACCCGAAGCTCCGCGACCAGGAGAACGTGCCCCTCCCCGCCGGCTTCCTCGACCTCGACGACGACGCGCGCGCCAAGGTCTTGGGCGAGGCCGCCGAGGAGCACCTGGTGAACGAGATCCACCCGTACGTGCCCGACGCCTGGATCGACCACTCCAAGACGAAGCTCGGCTTCGAGATCCCGTTCACCCGGCAGTTCTACGTGTACACACCGCCACGACCCGTCGAGGAGATCGCCGCCGAGATCAAGGAGCTCGAGTCCCAGATCGAGGATTGGATGAAGGGGTTGGGCATATGAGAACGGTTCCTCTTCGCTACCTCGTCGCGTTGAACCGTTCGGTCTTGCCGGACGATACGCAGCCTGACTTCAAGTTTCGTTACATCGACATCTCGCAGGTGACGTCAACCGGCGAGGTCGTGATGCCAGGCACCTTCACTCAATTCGCCGATGCTCCCAGCCGCGCTCGCCGACTGGCGCAGCCGGGCGACACCGTCGTCTCCACCATCAGGACGTATCTGCGTGCCATCGCCGCAGTGCCGCATAGCGCCGACCCGTTGGTGTTCAGCACAGGGTTCGCGGTCTTGTCGCCCACAGGTGTCGACGGCCGATTCCTCACGTATGCCTGCCGCTCGGAAGCGTTCGTAGGGCAAGTGGTTTCGCAGAGCGTTGGAGTCAGCTACCCGGCGATCAACGCGAGTGAGCTGCTCAGCATCCCGATCACAGTGCCAGCACACGATGAGCAGCGCCGCATCGCCGACTTCCTCGATGACCGAGTCGCCCGTATCGACCAGATCATCGCCGCCCGCCGCGAGCAGATCGAGCTTCTCGATGAGCAGCTCACATCTGCCATCGCGCGTGAGTTGCAGGGGTTGCCACTTGCACCGCTACGTCGGCTCGCTCCTGAGATCTTCGTAGGGATCGTGATCCAGCCTTCGCGTTTATACACAGACGACCCTGACGGCATCCCCGCACTGAGAGGGGTAAACGTGCGTGAAGGTTTCTTCCATCTCAATGATCTGGTCCGAATCACCCCCGAAGGCAACGCCGCCAACCCTCGCTCCCGACTCCAGGCTGGCGACGTAGTCGTCGTCCGCACCGGAGCGGCCGGTGCTGCTGCGGTCGTGACCGAAGCGATGTCGGGATGGAACTGCATCGACCTGGTGGTTGTCCGACAGAGCGAGGCGCTGCTTCCCGACTTCCTTGCTGAAGCACTCAACGGCTCACGTCGCTTTGCTGTGATCGAAGCCGCATCATCCGGTTCGATCCAACAGCACTTCGGCGTGGGCGCACTGGCTGAGCATCAAATCCCGGCAGTTCCCCTCGAACGTCAGGTTCAGCTGGTGAAAGCAGTGGCTGCTGCTCGCGAGCGGGCTGCTCAAGCGACCGAGGCCATGGCGCGCTCTATCGACCTGCTCACCGAGTACAAGACCTCTCTCATTACCGCCGCTGTGACCGGCGAGCTCGATGTCGCCACCGCCGGAAGCGGCATTCCGGCATGAGCAACTGGCCGGACGCGGTCGTCGTACTCCTTGCCGGTCGCCTGGTCCCCGAACGAAGCGACGGCTTGCGCGACAGTCCGGAACTTCAGCGTCTTGATGACCCTTACCGGCGAGGAACTCGCTACGGTGACACGACTGTGCACAGGCATCGGGGGGCCGCGTGAGCATCCATCAGGAGCAGGCGTTCGAGGCGAACATCGAAGCCCACCTGCTCGACAAAGGCTGGCACAAGATCAGCCCATCGGCGTACGACCGCAAGCTCGGATTGTTCGGCGACGAGGTGATCGAGTTCGTTCAGGCGAGCCAGCCGAACGCATGGAAGCAGCTCGTCACCCGGCACGGCGGCGAAGGCCATGCGCGGGAGAAGTTCCTCAAGGTGGTCGCCGACGCGCTCGACCACCGCGGCACTATTAGCGTGCTGCGCGGCACGGTGAAGGACTCCGGTGTCACGGTGCGGATGTGCTGGTTCAAGCCGGCCAACACGCTCACCCCTGAGCTCGGCGAGCGCTACGCGGCCAACCGCCTCGGCGTCGTACGCCAGCTGCACCACTCGGAGTCCAACCCGCACGACTCGCTCGACCTGGCGCTGGTCGTCAACGGCATCCCGGTGGCGAGCGCGGAGCTGAAGAACCCGCTCACGCACCAGACCATCGAGCACGCGATGGAGCAGTACCGCACCGACCGCAACCCGCACGACGCGATCTTCGCGCGGCGGATGCTCGTGCACTTCGCCGTCGACCCGCATCGGGTCGCGATGACCACGTGGCTCGCCGGCCAGGACACGGTGTTCCTGCCGTTCAACCAGGGCTCGGCGGGTCCCGGGAGGCCTGGCGCGGCGGGGAACCCGGTGGTCTCGACAGGCTCGACCAACGGAGGAGGCTCGACCAGCGAGGGGCGCTCGGCCGGCGGCGCGGGCTACCAGACGGCGTACCTGTGGGAGCAGGTCTGGCAACGCGACGCCTGGCTCGACCTGATCGGCTCCTTCATCCACGCCGAGGGCGGCCGGGTGCTGTTCCCGCGGTTCCACCAGTGGCACGCGGTGCGCGCGATCCTGGCCGCGACGTACGCCGACGGGGCTGGTGTCGACCGGCTGATCCAGCACTCCGCGGGGTCGGGGAAGTCCAACACCATCGCGTGGACGGCGCACTCACTGTCCCGGCTGCACGGCGCCGACGACCAGCCGATCTTCGACAAGGTCGTGGTCATCACCGACCGCCGGGTGCTCGACCGGCAACTGCAGGAGACCGTCGCCGGTCTCGAGCACACCCCCGGCACGATCGTCCGCGTGGACCAGCACTCCAGCCAGCTCAAGGAGGCGCTCGAGAGCAACGCTGCACGCATCATCATCACGACGCTGCAGAAGTTCCCGGTCGTGGCCAAGGTCGCCGCTGAAGAAGCCGCTGCCGGGGAAGGCAAGGACGTGGTGGGGCGCCGGTTCGCGGTGATCGTTGACGAGGCGCACTCCTCCACCACCGGCGACGCGGTCAAGAAGCTGAAGAAGGTGCTCGGCTCGCTCGAGGAGGCCGAGCAGGTCGAGGCTGAGGCGGAAGCCGCGGACGAGACCGACGACCTGCTGCTGGCGAGTGCGCGGCAGCGCGGCAAGCAGAAGAACCTGTCGTTCTTCGCCTTCACCGCGACGCCGAAGCCCAAGACGCTCGAGACGTTCGGCGAGCTCGATCAGTCCAAACAGAAGCGGCCCTTCCACACCTACTCGATGCGTCAGGCGATCGACGAGGGCTTCATCCTCGACGTGCTGGCGAACTACACGACGTACTCGACCTACTACAAGCTCGCCAACGCCGAGCCGCGCAACGACCCCGAGATGGACGTCTCGAAGGCGAAGGCGGCGCTGGCGCGCTTCGTGTCGCTGCACCCCTACCAGCTGGAGCAGAAGGCCGAGGTCATCGTCGAGCACTTCCGGCAGAAGACGGCCGGCAAGATCGATGGCAACGCCAAGGCCATGGTCGTCACGCGCTCCCGGCTGCACGCCGTACGCACGAAGCAGGCGCTGGATGCCTACATCACGCGCCAGGGGTACGACGACATCCGTGCGCTTGTGGCGTTCTCCGGGACGGTGACCGATCCCGACGCGCCCGAGATCGCCTACACCGAGCCGATGATGAACGGGTTCGGTGAGTCGCAGCTGCCGCGACGGTTCCGCGAGGACGACTACCAGGTGCTGGTCGTGGCGGAGAAGTACCAGACCGGTTTTGACGAGCCGCTGCTGCACACGATGTACGTCGACAAGAAGCTCGCCGGCGTCAAGGCGGTGCAGACGCTGTCGCGGCTCAACCGCACGCACCCGGGCAAGCAGGATACGTTCGTGCTCGACTTCGCCAACACCACCGAGGAGATCCAGGCGGCGTTCGAGCCGTTCTACGAGGAGTCCTTCGCGGCGCCGACCGACCCGAACGTGCTTTATGCGATGGAGCACGACCTGCGCGCCGCCGGCGTACTGTCACCGACCGAGATGGCTGCCGCGGTTGCTGCGTTGCTGTCCGACGACCCGGCGCAGCAGTCGGTGATCTATGCGAACCTCGGCCCTGCGGTCGGTCGGTTCGCAACGCTCGACGAGGACGCGGCCGAGGAGTTCCGCAGCAAGCTCAACCACTTCGTGCGGGCCTACGCGTTCGTCGCGCAGGTGATGCCGTGGACAGACACGGACCTCGAGCAGATGTTCCTGTACGGGAAGCTCCTGCTCGCCGACCTGCCCACTGGCGACTCCGACCCGATGCCGCAGCTCAGCAAGTCGGTGCAGCTCACCCACCTGCGCATGGCCGTCACCTCCGAGGAGGCGATCGCGCTCACCGCATCCGACGAGCCCGGCGTCGCGCTCCCCGGCGAGGGCAAGGGCAAGCAGGCCGAACCCGTCCTCGACAAGCTCTCCGCCCTCATCGCGGCGATGAACGACAAGTACGGCGCCGACCTCGGCGAGGCGGACAAGGTCTGGGTCGACCAGCAGTGGACCGTCGTCATGGAGGACGAGGACATGAAGACCGTCGCGCTGCACAACGACCGCTCGCAGTACGAGCTCGTGCTCTCCGAGAAGATCGACAAGTTCGTCCTCGACCGCCAGGGCAAGAACGACCACCTGTTCGACATGTTCTTCTCGAAGCCCGACTTCAAGCTGATGCTGATCAACTATCTCGCGGGCACCTACGACGCCCTGCGTGACCAGGCTGGGTAGGGCGCATCATTCCGCCCACAAAGACGCAGAATCGAACCGCCAAAATGACGGGCTCGACCTGTCCCGAGCCCGGTAGGACGAAGTTGGCACACATCTCCGCGCTCCATGCCAGCCGGTTCCTCCGGCAACGTCGGCAGGTATATCGCTCGTCCAACTTGGTCCCGTCGCACGAGTGATCCCGCCGTTCCGATCGTCACATGCGGCGACGAGTCCGATGTCACCGGTGGTGCGACGGCGGTGGCGATCGCGGTGACGGTCCGGCTGCCCTTGGATACCCATGCGCTACCAGGGCGGCACCGTACGTGACCGCCAGATTCAGTGTCGCGAACGAAGCGCCGCCTTCACGCGGGACCACCATCCCGCGCGGGTCTGGGTCTGGGCGGCGTGGACTGATGCCGCGATTTCGCGATCGCGGACGATGGCCGCCCGCGTTTCTGCGCGGCCGATGGGCGGCAGCCAGTGGATCTTGTCGTCGGTGACCAGGTAGTGCGACCGGCACGGCGCCTGTCCATTACCGACCGACGGCCGCAAGGTGACGGTGCCGTCGAAGGTAAGCGTCCAGCCGTCGATTGAGAGCGGGGTGATGGTCTTGGTGCCGCAGCCGCAAGCACAGAGGTGGACCGCCGTCGCGTAGTCCATCGAGATGTAGAGGCGGCCGTCCTCGAGATCGCGAGGCACGTACGCAACGAAGGTCGGCTTCAGCATGGGCAGCCTCATGCGGCGCCGTCGCTGAACTCGTCCGACGCCCGTGCGGCGCGCTCGTACTTGTTGAGGATTTCGTTGGTGTCGATCCGATATGAGCTGTGAAGCTCGCCCTCGCTGTCGGCGTAGAAGCGCAGCCACTTCTTGAAGCGGACGACGGCCATGAACGCTGCGGCCATGTTGAGTTCGGCGACCTGGAGGTTCGTGTCGTACTCGGCAGCATCGCCGGCAACGATGGAGATGAGACCACCGCGGACGACGTGCTCATTGGCGTCCGGAAGGGCGGTAGTGACACGGACTTGGCCGGCGATGCCGTCGGCGTCCTCGCTAACACCGACTCCGGTGTCGACGAACGCCACACCGGCGGCAACGAGCGCGCTGATGATGACCTGCTTGCCCGGTCCGGAGTCCATGGCGAGGAAGACGAAATCCGCATCAAGCAACTCCGCGACGTTGGCCTCAGTCACGTTGACCGGGTGCGGATGAATCTGGCGCCGCATGGCCGAGTACGTCGTCGCGTAGTAGTCGACCTTCTTCATTCGCGCGTTCAGCGCATTCACCGCGGCGGCACCCGGCGCACGGAAAGCGTTGTGCGTGCTGAAGACATCGCCGTCGTAGAGGTGGATGTTGGAGATCGGGGTCTTGGCGAGGAGGTCGAGGATGTAGGCGCCGGTGCCACCGAGCCCGACGATCACGACCTTCGCCAGCTGGAGCCGCTTGCTTCGCTCCGTGATGCCGGCCCGGCTGGAGAAGGTGTCGAGGTAAACGAACACGCCGTCGCCCTCGTCCGTCGTGAACGGTTTTCCCTGCAAAGGCGTCACGTCGGGGTCGATGGCCTGTGCTGGCCCGATCAGGATCGCCGCGTACGTGGTCACCTTCTCGTGGAAGTCGACGTATCCCTCGAGACGAGGCTTCTGGGAGAATCCGATTGAAGGGGTCAGTTCAGGGCCGGCCGTCCAGTTGTACGTGAGTCCCGGGTTGGCGAACCCGGGAGAGATCTCGCCGCCGTCCTGCTTGCACGGGGACGAGCCAACGAACGCCATGACGTGGTTGCTCGGCTTCGCGGTCTGCTCACCAGCGAGATCCAGTGGGCAGAGTAAGGAACCCCACTGAACCGTCTGAGTCGCGTCGACGTAGGGGATGTCGTCGATGACGAGATACCCGTCGACGATGCGGACCGTGTAGCCGTCGTTGACGAGGCGCTGCAGGTCGCCGCTGTTACGAACGAGTCGTGAGCCGGACATCGAAAGTTGTCCCCTTCTTCTTGACCTTGACCAACTCGCCGGCCACGAGGGTGCCACTGCCGCCGTGAGGGGCGATCGCGTTCTTGTAGGCGACGGTGAAGATCGCCGCCGGGTCGTGGCCGGGGAACGCGAGAGCGCCGAGGGCCTCATAGGTGACGACATCGTCGTCGAGGTCGTACGGGGTGCCGTTGATGACGACCTCGTAGGTCTTGTCGTGCTTGTCCTTGCCCTTGGGATCAGGCATCTCGACTCCTTGGTTCTCGATTGGCGATCGCTTGCCGACCACCTAGAACGAGGCTAGCATAGCCACCATCACCCCAGGGGTGAAGACGACATAGCGGCTCGGCGTGTCGAGGGCTGTCCGTGCCGAATGGCACCATGGACTGCCTACGATCCGACGTGTGCGGGTCTTCATCTCATGGGTGATGGAATGAGGTCACGTTGCGCCTCGAGTACCACGACGAAGTGCTGCGCCGGCTCGCGGAAGAGCGGGAGTACGCACCCAAGGGGTGGGACCCGGACGTCATCAAGTCGTATCGGAAGAAAGTCCAACTCATCTCCGCAGCTCAGGACGAGCGCGACCTGTACGCCATGCGCGGTCTCCGGATGGAGAAACTCAAGGGCGACCGATTGGGCCAGACGTCGATGCGTCTCAACGATCAGTTCCGTCTGATCTTGACCTTCAAGACCGAGGGCGACCGAGTGGCGGTCCTCCTCGAAGTGGTCGACTACCACCGATAGCAATAGAGAGATCGAGATGAACGCTGTACTAGCAGAGGCGTTCCCCGTGGGGGAGTTCCTCGCCGACGAGCTCGAGGCTCGTGGTTGGACTCAGGCTGAGTTCGCCGCCATCCTCGACCGCCCGGCGCAGTTCGTCTCCGAGATCATCTCCGGCAAGAAGGAGATCACTCGCGAGTCCGCTGCGCAGATCGGCGCTGCCCTCGGGACAAGCGCCGAAATGTGGCTCAGCCTCCAGGACAAATACTTCCTCTGGAAGCAAAATCAGGACACCGAGGCCCAGAGCGACCTCGACGACGTGCGTCGCCGAGCCCGCCTCAACGAGAAAGGCCCCATCGCCGTTCTCAAGAAAGTTGGAGTTCTCACCGGCAAGTCGCTCGACGACCTGGAAGGCGAGGTGCTCCGGTTCTTCGAACTGGAGTCGCTTGACGAGGGGCCCCGCCTGGCGGCCGCCGCTAAGCGGTCCAACCACGGCGAATCACTGTCGGCGCTCCAGACCGCGTGGCTTTACATGGTCCGTCATGCGGCGCGCGAGAAGAGCCCAGCAGGGACATACTCGCGCAAGGCGCTCGAGGCAATCGGGGCCGAGCTAGCTCGTGTCGCGAAGGAACCTGAAGACTTCGCTGCCCTTCCGGAGATACTCAGTGGTGCCGGCGTGCGGCTTGTCTATGTGCCTGGACTTCCCGGCGCAAAGATCGACGGCTGCGCGATGATCGTCGACCAGATCCGAGTAATTGGCCTGTCCGGTCGAGGGAAGCGCCTGGACAAGGTCCTCTTTGCGCTCATTCACGAGATCGCGCACCACACCCACGGCCACGTGAAGGACGACGCGCCCATCGTCGAGACGATCGAGGTCGACGACGATCCCGACGACCAATCCGACGAAGCCGCCCAAGAGCGCGAAGCCAACGAGACAGCCGCAAGGTGGGTCCTACCAAACGGCCTGCCGCCGCTCCCAGAACGTCTCAGCGGATCATGGGTCCTTGAAACCGCTGCCGAAACTGGCATAGCGCCGATCATGTTCGTCGGCCACCTTCAGCACCTCAAGAAGCTGGATTGGCGCACGACCCTCGCCAAGGGCGCACCGAACGTGGACGACGTCCTATCTCGGTGGGACACGTAGTTCGACGGAGAAGGTCGCCAATCTCCTTCGCCTCTCGACAATGGTCTGCAGCAAGCTCTCGGCGGTGCGTCATTTCGCATGTGGGCGGGACCCGTCGGTTGCGTAGGCTCACCAAGGGAGTGCGGAACGTCCATCCGCTTCCGACTACGAGCATAAGATCCACCACGACTTCGTGGTGGACCGATGGCATGGAAGGACCAGCATGGGCGACTCTGAAGTGACCCGCGCCGAGGAGGTTGCGGTGCAGCGATTCGGCGGCGGCGAGTCGGAGATCGCCATATTCGAGTTCGAGGGTGCCCTCCGAGACCTGATGGTCGCCAGCCTGCGCAATGACTACTTGGCCACGGGCAACTACTTGGCCGACGCGAAGGCGGTGTCACCGCAGGGCGTGATGTCGATGGCAGTCTCCAGCGCCGCCCTTGGAGGGACAATATTGTCTGCTTCCCTTTCATCGTCGCTCTATATGGCCACCGCCGACCCTGCGACGCTCATGAAGTTGGGCGAGGGTGTCGGCAGTGCAGTTATGGGCGCCACTGGCATCACGGGGCACGCTCCTTTCCTTCCAGTCGCGAGCGCGACGCCCGTGGTCGCACCGTTGATGGCAATGCAGGCCATGACGACGGCGGTTACGCTCCGACAATTCCAACAGGTCGACCAGAAACTGAACGCCATCAAGGCCAAACTCAACGAGGCCATCGCTCGCACCGAAGCTACGCACGTGGGTGAGTTGCTGACCGCCTCGAAGGTGATCGACGAGGTGTACCGGCTCTACGATCAGGAGGGTTCCTTCTCAGGGGACATGCTGGCACGCCTCGCTCTGGCAGAACGGGACGTAGGAACGCTCGCCGAGAGGTCCCGCTTCCTGGTCGAGTCCCAAGCACTCGAGGAACCAACGAAGGCGGAAGACGTTCAGCGCGCCAATTATGATGCTTACAGCGCGATGCTCGCCTCCTTTCTTAATCTCAAGGTCTCGTACCTGCGGGTCTGCGTGGACATGCAGGAGCACCCAAGGTCCGTTGAAGGCTCTGTAGGAAGACTGAGGCAGCAGATTGAAAGCGACCTCGTCCTTTGGGAAACCCTCCTGAATCGATCTGACCGACTCAAGGAGGCGATCGCGACGCGTAAGGAAGAACTCGCCGACATGAGTAAAGCGAAAAGACTTCTCCCGGGCGCAGTCGGCGGTGCGGCGTCGGCCGAGAAGGACATATCGGCGTTGACCGACGCGTACACCTCCACCATCGTGAGTGAGAAGAACATCCCCAAAGGATTCGACTCACTCATGGCATCGGCGGAACAGACCCTGGAGACCCTCAAGCGCCCGCTGGCTGGACCCTCTACTCCGACGCTGGTCTACTGGCGCGACGAGGAGGGCGAACACTCCTTCTACAGCAGCAAGCTTCGCCTCGCCTGATTCCGCCCACTAAAGAGGTCACGGCTCTCGGGCGAACGGGGATAGCGTCAATCCGCCGCGATGGCGCCAGGTCGCCAGAATGGACGTCATGCTCGAGGATCTGCTGCGCCCGAACCTGACGGTGGTCTTCTGTGGAACTGCGGTTTCCACTACATCTGCCGATCGGGGTCACTATTACAGCGGGCCAGGGAACAAGTTCTGGCAGTTGCTGCATGAGGCCGGCTTCACCCCAATGCGGTTTCGCCCTGAGGACGACGCAACGCTGCTTGACCTCGGCGTAGGGATCACCGACCTAGTGAAGGACGTCGCGCAGAGCCATGACCGTGGCTTGAACTTCGGCGGTACTGCAGCGGTCGCCGCACACATTCTCGCCGCAAACCCACGCTGGGTGGCGTTCAACGGTCAAACCGCCGGACGAGCCGCTGCTGCGCAACTAAGCCTTGCGCGAAAGAGGGACATCCGTCTCGGGGAGCAGTCGTGGGCCATTGGAACCAGTCGAGTATTCGTCTTGCCGAGCAGTAGCGGCGCTCACGCTTCTATGCCATACGCCGAGAAACTCGCGTGGTGGCGCCGCTTGTACGAGCAGTCCCGCGCCACCGGAGAATGATCCTCCTGCTGCTGGTCAGGACGGTAATCGGGCCGCGCGTCATACCGCGCTAACGACTCAACGAGGGGTTTGCGGTCGTCGAAGCTCACGGGTCTCGGTCGCTACCGCCCTCGCGAACAGGCGCCCAACGAGTCGGCGACAGCGCGGAGCATGGTCTGCCACTCGACCTCGTAGGTCGAGATGCTGAACCCTTCGCTGAGGTCAGCACCCAACGCGTGCGACGTACGGACCCCGGTGAGGCAGTCGGACGGCATCACGGTGATCTTCTGGCCCTGGAACCCACTGGCGGAGTACGCGTCGGGTGCGGCGATCGGGTGTGCCCACGTCTGCAGGCCGTACTGCCCGCCGGACACCTTGGTCATCGTCGTCATCGCCTTGACCCACTTGCGCGGGATGACGCGCTTGCCGTCGGCGGTCTTGCCGCGGTTGCGCAGCAGCTCGCCGAAGCGCGCGAAGTCGTGCGGCCGGGCGAACAGGCCGTGCGAGGCGATGACGTCCCCGACGCGGTCCGACGTCATCACCACATCGCCGTCCGCGCCCATCGGACGCCAGAGCTTGCGCTGCAGGATCTTCTCGAAGCGCTTGCCGTACAGCCGCTCGGTCAGCCACGCGAGCACCTGCGTGTTGCCGCTGTTGTAGCTGAACTCGGTGCCCGGCTCGTAACCCGCCGACGGCAGCGTGGCCAGGAACTCGTTGCGGGTCTTGCCCGCCGCGCCCTCCGAGTACAGATCGAGCGCGAGGTCGCGCCACTGCTCGACCTGGGTGTTCACCGCGAGCACCGGCGTGCCCTCGTCCCAGTGGACGCCGGACTCCATCTGGAGGATGTCCTCGATCGTGACGCCCTCCCACTCGGTGCCGCGCAGCTCCGGCAGGTACCTGTCGATGGGGTCGCGAAGCGAGCGGATCAGCCCGTCGTGGCGCGCGATGCCCACGACGGCCGCGACGAAGGTCTTCGTCACCGACCAGGCCTGGTGGCGGGTGTCGGCCGTGAAGCCGTTGGCGTAGAACTCCCCCACGACGACACCGTCATGGACGAGCACGAGCTGGTCGGTCCGCGTCGTACGGACGAACTGCTCGATCGTCTTGGTCTGACCACCGAACGTGTAGGTGATCTGCGACAGGTCGCGGTGCTTGACCGGCAGCGACGCGACGTACTTCCCGTCCTTGATCGGCACGTTCGGCAGGAACGCCTCCGGCTTCACCGGGTCCAACGGGTACGGCGCGTTGAGGTGGCGGTTCGCGACCACGTCGTGCAGGTACGACGACCAGTAGTCCGGGTCGGTCCAACCCTCGACCCAACCCTGGATCGCCTTCTCCGGCGGCGGCGTACCGACGATCGGGCCGTCCTCGGCGAGTGCCGGCAACGCGGTCAGGCAAAGCCCGACGGTCGCGGCAGCAGCGGACAGACGCGTGAAGCGACGGAACATCTCAACTCCAGAGGTCGCGGCCGAACCAATCAGCGACTCAACCCGCCCGCCGTGCGGAAGTTACGCCGGGGCAAGCGGACAGCGGCTCAGCCGGCCGGCCGATAATCAATGGCGTGACCGGTACCGCAGCGGTACCGTTGCTAGATGGCCATGAACCTTCGACTGACCGACGCCGAGACCGAAGCGCTGCGCGCGAAGGCCGAGCAGGAAGGCCGCTCCATGCAGGAGGTCGCCCGCCGAGCGATCGCTCAGTACGTCTCGGACCGACCGCAGCGTCTGCTTGCTGCCATCGAAGGCGTCCGCACCGAGGACCGTGAACTGCTCGAGCGCCTCAGCAGATGACCGAGGAGCGGTTCGACTACCTGTCGGTCGAGGACCTGCTCGAGATCGCAGCCGGGGTGATGGAGGAAGTCGGCGTGAGGGACGCCGGGCTGCTCGCAGCCGCGGCGGCACGTCCCCGAGTGACGGTCTTCGGCGACGACGCCTACGCGACTCTTGAGGAGAAGGCCGCTGCACTCCTGCACTCCCTTGTCCGCAACCATGCACTCGTCGACGGCAACAAGAGGCTCGCTTGGTCCTCGGCCCGCGTCTTCTATCTCCTCAATGGCCACGACCTGACCTACACGGTCGACGAAGCCGAAGCGCTCATGCTCAGCGCTGCGGCAGGGCGCCTGGACGTTCCCGAGATCGCTGCCTGGCTGGCATCACACACGACCCGACCCAAATAAGGGGAACGCATGCACGAGCACGAGCGATTCGACGACGCAGCTGCCACCTGGGACGACGACCCCAGCCATGAGGCCCGACAGGTGGCGGTGGCCGAGGCGATCAGGCAGGCACTGGGATCCGATGGCGGCCTGCGGGCGCTCGACATCGGCGGCGGCACCGGGCGGCTGAGCATCCTGCTCGCCGACGCGGTCGACTCCGTCGTCGTCACCGACCCTTCGGCCGGGATGGTGCAGGTCGCGCAGCAGCGCATCGCCGAGGCCGGCCTCGGCAACCGGCTGCGCGCCGTACGGGCAGACCTGGCGACGGACAGCCTCGACGGCACGTACGACGTGGCGTGGAGCTCGCTGGCGTTGCACCACGTCCCCGACCTCGACGCCTTGCTCCAGGCCCTGGCCGCACTGCTGGTCGACGGCGGCCGGCTGTTCATCGCCGATCTCGAGGAGGACGTCGACGGCGCCTTCCACGCCGACAAGGTCGACTTCGCCGGACACCACGGGTTCAACCGCGACGACCTGACCGACCGGCTGAGCGCCGCGGGGTTCCGCGACGTGAGCTTCACCGACGTCACGTCGATCACCAAGAACGACCGGGAGTTCGGCGTCTTCTTATGCTCGGCGACCAAACGCTGACTGGTTAGCCGAAACATCCGACGCACCGGGGGTCTCGACAAGCTCGACCGACGGCTCAAGGCTCGACCGACGGCTCAAGGCTCGACCAGCGATGTGTTCAACTCAGCAGCGCGAGGTCGCGTCGGACGTAGCGTAGATGCGCCCACTCCTCCTCGAGGATGACGCGGACGCAGTCGCCAACAGTTGGGCGCCAGTCACTCCCCCACGGGTCAGCGCGCTCCTTTGCGAGCAACTCGGGCGTGACGGTGGCGAGGAAGTCGGTCACCTGCTGCTGCCGCTCGGCGCGCACCGCCAGGACCTCGTCGTACGCCGGCGGGGTCGGCCGGAAGATCGAGACGTCGAAGCCCATCTCCTCGGCGCCGGTGAAGATCTGACCGATCTCGTGGAACGGCTGCGGCACCTGCTGGATGGCACGACCCAGCCAGGCGTCGGTGGCCATGACGAGGTGGCGCAAGGTCTGAGCCAGCGACCACTCGCCCTCCACGTGGGCGTCGACCAGCTCCGGCGGCGTACCCGACACCGTCTCGGCCCACGCTGACTGCACTGCGACCCAACCCTTGCGCAGCCCCTCGGGCGTCGTGGACTTCTGCAGCTCGCGGCCGGGGAACTGCCGGTCGAGCTCCGCCTCGACCAAGGGCACGACGTCGACCCCGTTGACGATGAGCCGGCCGAACGCCAGGTCGTGGCTGTCGATGTCGAGCCCGCCCACTTCGACTCCGCGCATCCTCACTTCGCTGAGGTCGGAGAAGCGGAACGTCGCGCCTTTGAAGCTCGCCTGGACGAAAGCCGCGCCCTCGAACTCGTCGGTGCCGGAGAAGGTCGCCATGGCTCACCCACTTCGTCGCGACACCGCTGTTTCCGACAGCCTGACAACCGGCCCCGGCCTGGTCAAGGACCTCCGCGTGAGCGACCACCGCGGGGTTGACGCGGGATTCAGCGGCCACTTCCCACGACGTACTGCCACTCCCCTCGCTCCATACCTCGTGGGAAGTGGCAGAACCTCTGCATCCCATGGGAAACCGACCCGACCCGGCCGCCGCCCAGCCCAGAGACGGCACGAGGGGCCCGGCCGAAGCCGAGCCCCTCGCTGATGTAGGTGCTGTGGTGCGTGTGCTGGCGAGCCAGCGGGCGGATCAGAAGTCCATGCCGCCCATGCCGCCGTCGGCGCCCGGCATGGCCGGGGCCTTCTCCGGCTTGTCCGCGACGACGGCCTCGGTGGTGAGGAACAGCGCCGCGATCGAGGCGGCGTTCTGCAGCGCGGAGCGCGTCACCTTGGCCGGGTCGAGGATGCCCTCGGCGATCATGTCGACGTACTCGCCGGTGGCGGCGTTGAGGCCGTGACCGGGGGTGAGCGCGCGGACCTTCTCCACGATGACGCCGCCCTCGAGGCCGGCGTTGATCGCGATCTGCTTCAGCGGCGCCTCGGCAGCCTTGCGGACGATCGCGGCACCGGTGGCCTCGTCACCCTCGAGCTCGAGCTTGTCGAACGCCGCGTCGGTGGCCTGCAGCAGAGCCACGCCGCCACCGGCGACGATGCCCTCCTCGACCGCTGCCTTGGCGTTGCGCACGGCGTCCTCGATGCGGTGCTTGCGCTCCTTGAGCTCGACCTCGGTGGCCGCGCCGACCTTGATCACCGCGACACCGCCGGCCAGCTTGGCCAGGCGCTCCTGCAGCTTCTCGCGGTCGTAGTCGGAGTCGCTGCGCTCGATCTCGGAGCGGATCTGGTTGACCCGGCCCTGGATCTGCTCGTTGTCGCCGGCGCCCTCGACGATGGTGGTCTCGTCCTTGGTCAGCACGACCTTGCGGGCCTGGCCCAGCAGCTCGAGGCCGGCGGACTCCAGCTTGAGGCCGACGTCCTCGCTGATGACCTGGCCGCCGGTCAGGATCGCGATGTCCTGCAGCATGGCCTTGCGGCGGTCACCGAAGCCCGGAGCCTTGACGGCGGCGGACTTGAAGGTGCCGCGGATCTTGTTGACGACCAGGGTCGCCAGCGCCTCGCCCTCGACGTCCTCGGCGATGATCAGCAGCGGCTTGCCGCTCTGCATGACCTTCTCGAGAACCGGGAGCATGTCCTTGACGTTGGAGATCTTCTGGTTGGCGATGAGGATGTAGGCGTCCTCGAGGACGGTCTCCATGCGCTCGGGGTCGGTCATGAAGTACTGCGAGATGTAGCCCTTGTCGAAGCGCATGCCCTCGGTGAGCTCGAGGTCGAGCCCGAAGGTGTTGCTCTCTTCGACGGTGATGACGCCTTCCTTGCCGACCTTGTCCATCGCCTCGGCGATGATCTCGCCGACCTGCGGGTCGGCGGCGGAGATCGAGGCCGTCGAAGCGATCTGCTCCTTGGTCTCGATGTCCTTCGCCATGCTGAGCAGCTGCTCGGCGACCGCCTCGACGGCCGCCTCGATGCCGCGCTTCAGCCCCATCGGGTTGGCGCCGGCCGCGACGTTGCGCAGACCCTCGCGGACCATCGCCTGGGCGAGCACGGTCGCGGTGGTCGTACCGTCACCGGCGACGTCGTCGGTCTTCTTCGCGACCTCCTTGACGAGCTCCGCACCGATCTTCTCGTACGGGTCGTCGAGCTCGATCTCCTTGGCGATCGACACGCCGTCGTTCGTGATGGTGGGGGCGCCCCACTTCTTCTCGAGCACGACGTTGCGGCCGCGGGGGCCGAGCGTCACCTTGACGGCGTCGGCCAGCGTGTTGAGGCCCTTTTCGAGGCCGCGGCGGGCCTCTTCGTCGAATGCAATGATCTTGGCCATGAGGCTGCGATCCTCCGTTGATGGTCGACGACACTTTGACGGTGCTGGCCCGGCGCCCGCGACGGCATGCGGCCGCGGGAAGTGTCACCCGCGGCCTCGACCGGCCCAGCTGTTTTCGTTTCACGTTGTTGGCACTTGCTCAACGCGAGTGCTAACCCCTGTTGCGAGCACTCGACCCCGGCGAGTGCAAGATATGGCGCCCGGCACCGCATCCGGGCCCGCGCCTATGCACATA
>JBHWSH010000052.1:0-9216 GCA_043427135.1 Marmoricola sp.
GATGTCGAGGAACTTCCCGTGCCTCTCGACGCCGTCCACCATCGCGCCGTACAACGCCGAGACCGGCGGGTCGTAGGTCTTCAGCGCGCTGATCGCCGCCACGTCGATGCGGGCGATGGCGCGGCCGTCCAGCCTGCCGCGGAGGTCGAGGGCCAGCGCCTCGACTTCGGGGAGCTCGGGCATCCGGTCAGTGTAGGGACCGGTGGGGCTGGCCGGGCGGCTCCGAAACAGCGAAGATGGACCGATGCAGCCCGTCTCCCCACTTCCCGCTCGTGGCGAGGTCTTCCTCGACGCCCGCGGCGGCGCGCGCAGCCTGCGGGTCTCCTGGCATGACGAGTCGGGCGTGGTCGTGCTGTCGCTGTGGCGCGGGCCGGCCTGCGCGGGCACCTTCCGCCTGCCCGTCGAGGAGGTGCCGGCGCTGATCGATGCGCTGCGCGCGAGCCTCGACCTGGCGTACGACGATGCGCGAGGGAGGCACCCCGCCGACGGGCTGCGCGGCATCGCTACACGCCGATAGGTCAATCTAGGGAGATCACTAGATTCACCGATACTGTCGCAGCGTGGACCCGATCCGGAACCCCTACGCACCCGGTGCGGGACAACGCCCGCCCGAGCTCGCCGGGCGCGACCGTGAGCTGCAGCAGTTCGACGTCACCCTCGAGCGCATCGCCGCGGGGAGGCCGGACCGCAGCATGGTGCTGTCGGGGCTGCGCGGCGTCGGCAAGACCGTGCTGCTCAACACTCTGCGCGGACAAGCGGTCAACCGTGCATGGGGGACGGGCAAGATCGAGGCGCGGCCCGACCGGTCGCTGCGGCTCCCGGTCGCGCAGGCCACGCACGCCGCCGTACGCGAGGTCGCGCATCGCCACCGCAACCCCGACCGCGTCGACGCCGTGGCCGGCGTACTCAAGGCCTTTGCCCTGCGGACCGAGCAAAAGGACCGCAAGGGCATCCGCTGGACGCCGCCGACCGACGTCACCGCCGCTCGCGGACGCGCCGACTCCGGCGACCTCGAGCTCGACCTCATCGAGCTGTTCACCGACGTCGCCGACCTGGCTCGCGACCTCGGCGTCGGAGTCGCGCTCTTCGTCGACGAGATGCAGGACATCGCTCCGGCCGAGCTGTCCGCCCTCTGCGGCGCCGTGCACGAGATCAGTCAGCAGGGCGCCCCGCTGATCGTGGTCGGCGCCGGCCTACCACACCTGCCGACGGCGCTGGCCGCCAGCAAGTCGTACGCCGAGCGGCTCTTCCGCTACGTGTCGGTCGATCGCCTGCCCCGCGACGAGGCGGAGCGCGCCTGGCAGCGACCGGCCGCCGAGGAGGGGGTCGACTACGAGCCTGATGCGCTGGCCGAGCTCTACCGGCTCACCGACGGTTACCCGTACTTCGTGCAGGCCTACGGCAAGGTGACGTGGGACGTGGCGTTGGGCAGCCCCGTCCGCGTCGAGGACGTCCGGGAGGCGGCACCCGAGGCGGAGGCCGAGCTGGCAGTCGGCTTCTTCGGCGCGAGGTACGAGCGGGCGACCCCCGCCGAGCGCGACTACATGCGCACGATGGCTGACCTCGGCGCCGATGACAGCACGAGTGGCGGGGGCCGCGACACCGTGACCACCGCCGAGATCGCCCAGGCGCTCGGCCGCAAGCCGCAGTCGCTCAGCCCCGCCCGCGACGGCCTGATCAAGAAGGGCCTTGTGTTCTCCGCCGAGCGCGGGGCCGTCGCGTTCACGGTCCCGCACTTCGGGAAGTTCCTGCGCGCCCAGCGCGGATGAAGCGCCGGTCGCTGTCACGATGAGTGCATGCACTTGCCGGAGGGGCGACCGCAGGTGGTCGCCCATCGGGGCGCGAGCGACGTACGCGCCGAGCACACCCTCGGCGCCTACCTGCGCGCCCTCAACGACGGGGCTGACGGGCTCGAGGCCGACGTGCGACTCACCGCCGACGGGCACCTGGTCTGCGTCCACGACCGGCGCATCGATCGCGTCACCGGCACTCGCGGGGTGGTCTCCACCATGCGGCTCGCCGACCTCGACGGCCTCGACGCCGCATCATGGAAGAACCCCTGGGCCGAGCTCGACGACGAGGCCGAGGACACCGACTTCGACGAGAAGAAGGTGCTCCAGCTGCGGCGTCTCCTCGAGGTCGTCGGCGACTACCCGCGCCGGGTCGAGCTGGCGATCGAGACCAAGCACCCCACCAGGTACGCCGGCCTCGTCGAACGGCGGCTGGTCGAGCTCCTCCGCGAGTACGACCTGGTCGGTCCGGACTCTCCAGTGCGTCTGATGAGCTTCTCTGCGGTCGCGGTCACGCGGATGCGCAAGCTCGCCCCCGAGCTCGACGTGGTCCTCCTCATGGACCGGGCCGCGGGGTGGAAGTCCACCCGCGCGCTTCTCCGGTCCGGCTGGATCGCGGGCCCCGGCATCGCGACTGTGCGCGCCCACCCCGGCGCCGTACGCCGCGTGCGCGAGGCCGGGCACCGGGTGCACGTGTGGACGGTCAACACCGAAAGCGACTTGCAGCTTTGTCTGGAACTCGGCGTCGAGTGCATCATCACCGACCGTCCCGCTCAGGTACTCTCCTGGCTGCGGGGGGTTTGACTGGGATGGCCAGGGGCAGCATGTCCGGGAGTTGTCCCAAGGAGAGGTCAAGCAGGGTGGGGAGCAGTCGGATGAACACCGAGGCTGACTCGGTGAACCTGAGAGTGCCCTTTCAGGCACCCTCGGCGTCCGCGGTGCGCGCACAACTGCGCAGCTGGCTCTCCGCGCAGGGCTTCGCCGGCGACTCCGTGGACGACGCCCGCATCGTGATCTCCGAGCTGGTCGGCAACAGCGTCCGGCACGCCCACCCGCTGCCGGGCAACGACCTCATCGTGACCTGGTGCCTCGACGGCAAAGCGCTGGTCCTCTCCGTCAGCGACGGCGGCAGCATCACCAGCCCGCACACCGTCAACGCCTCGATGCAGGCGGTCTCCGGTCGCGGCCTGAGCATCGTCGAGGCACTCGCGGAGAAGTGGTGGATCGAAGAGGCCAACGGCCGCACCACCGTGCACGTCCGCCTGCACCTCTGACTCACCCCGGCCGGTAACGTCGCGCCCATGGGAAAGCGATCGCGAGTGGCCTCGCGCGACAAGTCCTCGACCGTCGTAGACGTAGCCGGGGTGGGCCCGAGACAGCCGTGCCCGTGTGGCTCGGGCCGCCGCTACAAGAACTGTCACGGCAGCAGCTCGGGTCCGGCGCCGGTGTTCGTGGCCCGTCCGTTCGCCGGACTGGCCGCGGAGTGCGACCTGGTGGCGCTGCGCGAGCTGGTGCCGGCCGCGACGGCCCCGGTGCGGTTGGCCGATTCGGTGGAGAGCGACCGGTCCGTGCTGCTGTGCAGCCTCCTCCCCGGCGCTGCTCCTGCCCTGGTGCGGCAGGACGGCACGATCTGGCTGGGGCTGCAGGTGCAGCACAACTTCGGCGACCCCAGCCGCGACCTGGGCGCGACGCTCGAGCGTGCCCTGACCGCCGAGCCGGGGACGATGGTGGGTCTGACCGATCCCCCCGGCGAGGGGGCCCGCCTCCAGGACCTCGTGGTCGACGAGCCGCTCGACGTCACAGTCCACGACGACTTCGGCTACTGGCTGGCCGACATGGACGATCCCGACGGCATGCTCGCCGCTTCTCTGGAGCAGGCCAACACCGCGATCAACCCGACCGCCAAGCTCACGTCGGCGCCCTCGGCGTACTGGACCAGCGTCGGCACGAAGGAGCACCTGCGCTGGGTGCTGCCCGACGATGAGGACGCCGTCCTCACCGCCCTCGCTCGGCTGCACGCCCGCGACGAGGACCGGCTGACCCCCGACTCCCGGCTCGTGGGGATGTTCCGCGCGCACGGGCTGCTCGCTCCGGTCTGGGACCTCCCGGTCGGGACCGGTCCCGAGGCGGTCGAGGATCCGCTGTCGGAGATGGCGACACGGCTCACGCAGGCAATGGTGGACACCACGGCTCTGACGACCGAGGAGCGCTCCGCCCGATCCGGGCTCGCCAACCGTCAGGTGACGATCCGCTGACCCAGCCGGTCTGGTCCGGAGTGGTGTTCGCCACGTCTTTGGATTTGTATGGCGGGTGACCCGCTGCCTACACTTGGGCTTGCCCGGCCGTTGTTGTATCCCCCGTCAGCAGCGGCCGGGCTCTTTCATGTCTCGACGCAGGTGCGCCGGCTCACAGCGGGTCGCGGCTGATCGGGCACGACATGCAGCGGGGGCCGCCTCGGCCGGATCCCACCTCGGACCCCGAGATCGCGATGACCTCGATGCCGGCGGCTTCGAGCCGTGCATTGGTCTCCCGGTTGCGTTCGTAGGCGACTGCGACCCGAGGTGCGAGCGCGAGGGTGTTGTTGCCGTCGTCCCACTGCTCGCGCTCGGCGGTGACCGGGTCGAGACCGGTGTCGATGCGCTCGAAGCGGTCGATGCCCATCGCGCGGGCGGCCGCGTCGAGGAACGGCTCCGGTGCGGTCACCTGTAGCTCGAGCTCGGCGTCGGAGCCCCCCGGGTCGGCGCCTTCGGCCAGCGTGACGGCGTACGCCTGCAGCGAGTCGGCTATGTTGGGATACATCACGACCTTGTCCACATCGACCATCGTCACGATCGTGTCCAGGTGCATCGTGGCTCGCTCCTGGGTGATCGGAACCGCGAGCACGGTCTGGGCCAATCCGGCTGTGAAGAGCTGACGCGCCAGGCGTTCGACTCCGGCGGGCGTCGTGCGCTCTCCGACCCCGACCGCGACGACCCCGGGGGCCAACAGCAGCACGTCGCCACCTTCGACGTACTCCTGGTGACGGCCGTGGACCGTCGGGGTGCCGGCGAAGCGCGGATGCCGCTCGTAGATCAGGTCGGTCAGCTGCGTCTCGCGGGCACGCGCCGGCAACGCCAGCGCGGTGATCGCGACGTGGTCGCGCACCCAGACGCTGGAGTCGCGGGCGAACAGCAGGTTGGGCAGCGGGTCGATGAGGAAGGCGTCGGGTGGCAGGAGGTGCGTGACCAGGCCGTGTCCGCCGCGCACCTCGTCGTTGCGTACGCCGGCGGACAGGGTCTGCGCCAGCTCCTCCGGTGACTGGTCGCGCATCGCGGGACCGAGCCACCGACGCAGCGTGTCGCCAAGGTGGCGGCTGTCGAGGGTGCGCTCGATGGCGACCTCGCGGGCCGACTCGTCCGCGGCGAGGGTCTCGACCAGGAGGTGCATGAGGTAGAGCACCTCGACGTCGCGGCTGCGCAGCGCGTCGGCGAAGGCGTCGTGCTCCTCCTGGGCGCGCTCCACCCAGGGGATGCCGTCGAAGAGCAACCGGTCGTTGTTGCGGGGAGTCAGCCGCTGCAGCTCCGCGCCCGGCCGGTGCAGGAGCACCGTCCGCAGCCGGCCGACCTCGGAGGTGACGCCGTGGGGTCGCATCGCGCCAGCCTAGAAGGTCGTCCCCGGAGCGGCCGCTGTCGCAGGCTCGGCGAGCTCGAAGAAGTCGGCGGGGGCGAAGCCGAACATCGACGCGACCAGGTTGGAGGGGAAGGTGCGCACGCGGGTGTTGAGCGCGCGGACGTTGCCGTTGTAGAACCGGCGGCCGGCGGCGATACGATCCTCGGTGTTGGTCAGCTCGCGCTGCAGGTGCAGGAAGTTCGCGTTCGCCTTCAGGTCGGGGTAGGCCTCCGCGACGGCGACCAGCTGGCGCAATGCGCCGCCGACCTCCTCCTCGAAGGGCCGACGCGCGGCAGGTGCATCCCCGCGATGCTGTTCGGCTGCGGACCGGGCCGCGGTGACCCGGCCCAGGACGGCGGCCTCGTGCGCGGCGTACCCCTTGACGGTCTCGACGAGGTTGGGGATGAGGTCGTGGCGGCGCTGCAGCTCGACGTCGACCTGGCTCCAGGACTCGCGCACGAGCACCGTCTGGGAGACGAATCGGTTGTAGGAGACCACCAGCCAGATGACGGCGAAGAGCAGGACGGCGCCGACTATCAGCGCCACGAGAGCCAGCCCACTGAGGTCGTTCCTCACGGCTGGGCCTCCTGCGGTGGCAGGCCGTAGTGCGCGCGGACGAAGTCCGGCAGCGCGTCGAGTACGCCGTCGATCACCATGAGGCGCCTGTCGATCTCCTCGACGCCGTGCTTGTTCGGCTCGATGGTCAGGATCCAGCCCTGCTGCACCTTCCAGCCGACGTCGCGGGTGCGCAGCAGTTGCTCCATGAGCCGCGGGTGCAGGACGTCGTAGGCGAACTTGCGGTCCGCGCACTCCACCGTGAAGGCCCGGTTGAACTCCTCGGACTCCAGCTGGATGTCGCGGCCGGTCATCTTGCCGATCGCCCGGCCGAAGAACCCTTCCGGGCTGACCTCGAGCCGGGGCAGGTCGGCGCCGACGCGCAGGCCGAGCACGGAGTACCAGTGCGAGACCTCCCTGGTCTGCGTGTGGCCCTGCGCGTTGGTCGAGGTCTCGGTGGTGTGGAAGACGTAGTCGAATCCGACGAAGTCGCGCCCGTCGTGCTTGCCCGTCATCACGTTGTGCGCCTGCCGCTTGCGTCCGCGCCCGAACGGGTCGCCCTCGAAGCGGTCGACCCAGGAGTCGTCGCGCTCCTGGTAGTGCCACTGCCGGCTCGCGGCGATGCCCTGCAGCTGCTCGCGGCGCTTCTTGTCGGCGAGGTAGGCCACCACGGCGATACCGACGACCAGGACCAGACCGACGATGAAGATCAGGGGGAACAAGCTGGTGCTCACCCCCGAAGGGTAGGGGAACGGGCCTTCGATCGCTGCGCCTAGCGACCGCTCTGCAGCGAGCTACCGCCGCGCTTCCGCGAACGCCCGGGCGTTACGCCGCAACCTGAGCTTGGTGACCTCCCAGACGATTGCTCCACCGACCATGCCAAACCAGAAAAACCAGCTCACTTCTCGGAACAAGCTTGCAACCGCGATCGCGATTGAGCCAATCAGCAGAATGGAGATTTCCCACCTGCCCATTGGCGCATACCTCCGTTGCGCGTCTGCGTACTCCGCTGCTGGATCGAGTGTCACTTCCTCAGGATAGATCCGTCGGCGTGTTGGTGGGTCGATGGAGTTGCGCAGAGACATCCGAGCCCAGCGACGCAGTTCTGCTGACGTGAAGCCTGAAGCCGGCTCGCCGAATGGTTCATCCACAGGTGTCATGTCGCAGGACATCGGTGACAGTTCTGTATCAAGACATCGGTGACACATCGAGTCGCCTTTGTGGTGACACTTCTGCCACCAGGCTCCGGCGGTGGCTGTTAATGAACCCATCGATCCCCGTGTCCGTCTCGCGATCTCGCAGTGGCCTAAGGACGCGCCCCGAGGCGCGGTCTCGACGTTCTGTGCTGAGCACGACATCTCCCGTAAGTCGTTCTACGAACTGCGCAAGCGCGCCAAGGCCGATGGACCCGCAGCGGTGCTCGAACCCAGGTCCAGACGCCCAGGGACCAGCCCCTCGAAGCTGACCGAGCCGGTCAAGCACCAGGCGCTGCAGGTGCGCGCAGCATTGGAGTCCTCCGGGTTGGACCACGGGCCGATCAGCGTGCACGACAAGATGCACGCAATGGGGTTGGACTCGGTGCCCTCGACGGCGTCGTTGGCTCGGATCTTCCGCGAGGCGGGCGTCGCCCGGTTCGAGCCGAAGAAGAAGCCGCGTTCGGCGTGGCGCCGGTTCGTCTACCCAGCGCCAAACGCATGCTGGCAGCTGGACGGCACCGAGTACGTCCTCACCGGCGGACGCAGGTGCGTGATCTGCAGCTGATCGATGACCACTCCCGCTACGCCCTGGCTTCCCATGTCGCGTGGGGCGAGACCTCCGAGGCTGCGATCACCGTGTTCGACAAGGCCGTGGCGGCCCACGGCGTGCCTCAACGGCTGCTGTCGGACAACGGGCTCGCACTGAACCCCTCACGGCGCGGATTCCTCGGTCAGCTCGTCGTGCACGTCATGGCACTGGGCGTGGAACCGATCACCGGCAAGCCCTACAAGCCCACCACCCACGGCAAGAACGAACGGTTCCATCAGACCCTGTTCCGCTACCTCGACAAGCAGCCGCTCGCCGCCAACCTGGCCGAGCTACAAGCCCATATCGACACCTTCGACGACATCTACAACACCCAGCGCCCCCATCAAGGGCTACCCGGCCGTGTCACGCCTCTCGTGGCCTGGCAGGCCACCGCGAAGACCGAAGCCCCCCGACCCACCCGTGCCCGGCTCACCGTCCCACCAATGCCACCCGCCCCGACACCGAAGCCCGTGCCGATGGTGGTGCCGATGGATTTGCCGGCCGACACCCAACTCAAGACCCTGTCCGGCACCGGCACCTTCTTCTTGGACAAGGTCACCTACAAGGTCGACGGACGACGCAGACACGAGCAGATCTTGGTCATCACCGATGGCGACAACATCACCGTCACCGACCTGCACGGTGAGGTCCTCCTCGACCGCACCCGCCCCGCACCCGGGGTTACCTACGTCGGCAACGGCCGACCCTCCGGGCCCTACCCCCAGCCCAGAACGTCACCGATGTCCTGAGACATCGACTGTCACCCATGTCCTGATGCAGAACTGTCACCCATGTCCTGAGACAGCACACACCGGCCTCGCACGTTTCCACAACCGCCTCGCACTGTTCGCGACGTGTCGGTGGGTGTCTCGAGCGTCGTTTCATGGAGCCAGAGGAGCGACCCGAAGAGCAGCAGCCCGACGCTGCGGCGTCGGTCGAGCCTGCCCCGGCGGTCGAGCCTGTCGAGACCCCTTGTGGTCCGACGCCGCTGGTGGAGCGGTCGGTGGCGGTGCATTGGTTCGCGGGTCGTCTGCATGGGGTGATCGATGACCTGGTCGACCCTCTGGTCGCGACCGCGGGTCTGGATGCAGAAGCTGCTGCGGAGACGGTCATCGAGTTGACCGCGGGGATCGCGCGGATGGAGGCACTGCGCGCCGCGGTCCTGACCCGCGCCGACCTCCTGGACGTGGCGGAGACGAACGGTGCGACGTCGACGACGGCGTGGTTGGCGCACGCCACCACTACGACGCATCGTGACGCCCGCGCGAGCGTGAAGCTCGCGGCGGCGTTGGATCGGCATGAGGCGACCGCGACCGAGCTCGGCGCCGGCCGGATCGGTGCAGATCAGGCGCAGGTCGTGATGGCCGCGATCGACGCACTGCCGTCCTGGGTGCCGCAGGCGGATCGAGAGCGTGCCGAGAAGCACCTGCTCACCGAA
>JBHWSH010000053.1:0-3380 GCA_043427135.1 Marmoricola sp.
TGTCCGACGAGCAGGTGCACCGTCTCTTCGGCGCGCACCGACGCGAGGACGGCCTGGTGCCCGAACAGACCTTCCGCGGCATGACAGCGGTCGCCTTCCTCGAGGACACTCTGGTGCCGCTGGAGGAATCGGGACAGGTCGACGTCGAAGAGATCGGCGCCCGGCCCGACTACCGCGAGGTCACCGACGCTCCGGTGATCCGTTTCGCCCCCCGCGACCGGAGCGAGACCGACGACGCCGACGAGGACGGCCTGCCCGAGCACACCGACTGGCTCGACCTCGAGGTCGTCGTCACCGTCGGCGATCGTGCGATCGGATTCGCCACGCTCCTGGAGGCGCTGACCCTCGGACAGAGCACGCTGATCCTGCGTGATGGCAGACATCTGCGCCTGGACCGCCCCGAGTTCGCCGCACTTGCCGCGTTGGCCGCGGAGGCCCGGGCGCTACAGGAGCAGCCGCGAGACGGAGTGCGTGTCGGCGGACACGACCTGGGCCTGTGGGAGGAACTCGCCGAGATCGGACTAGTCGAGGCGCAGGCCCAACGCTGGGTGCGTGCTGCACGCGCCCTGCGCGAGTTGGAGGAACTGCCCGCGGTCGACCCGGTCGACGTGCACGCCGAGCTCCGCGGCTACCAGCTCGACGGCTTTCGTTGGCTGGCCTACTTGCACTCCCTAGGGCTCGGCGGGATCCTCGCCGACGACATGGGCCTGGGCAAGACGCTTCAGACGCTTGCGCTGGTGGCGCACGCGCGGGCGCAAGGATCGGGCCCGTTCGTGGTGGTGGCACCCACCAGCGTGGTGTCCACCTGGGCGACCGAGGCCGCGACGTTCACGCCGGGGCTGGTCGTCCGCACCGTGACCGAGTCCCGCTCCCGACGGCGCACGGCACTTCGCGAGGTGCACGACGGGGCTGATCTCGTCGTCACCTCTTACACACTGCTCCGTCTGGAGATCGACGACTACGCGCAGCTGGCGTGGGGTGGACTGGTCCTCGACGAGGCCCAGATGGTCAAGAACCACACCGGCAAGACCTACCAGAGCGTGCGCCGCCTGGACGTCCCCTTCCGCCTGGCGTTGAGCGGCACCCCGATGGAAAACAGGCTGATGGAGCTGTGGTCGCTGCTCTCGATCGTGGCTCCCGGCCTCTATCCATGGCCGCAGCGCTTCGCCGAGACCGTGGCGCGCCCGGTCGAGCGCGAAGGCGATCAGGAGGCGCTGCAGCGGTTCCTCCGGCGCATTCGCCCGTTCCTTTTGCGCCGCACGAAGGAGTTGGTCGCGAGCGACCTGCCGCCCAAGCAGGAGCAGATCCTCGAGGTGCGCCTCACTCCGCGGCACCGACGCGTCTACGACCTGCACCTGCAGCGGGAGCGACAACACGTCCTGGGGCTCTTGGAGGACTTCGATCGACAGCGCATCGCGATCTTCCGGTCGCTGACCCGGCTGCGGCAACTCAGCCTCGACCCGGCCCTCGTCGACGCCGAGTACGACGCGATCGGCTCTTCCAAGATCGACGTGCTGGTGGACCACCTGCACGAGGTCGTCGCGGAGGGGCACCGGGCCCTGGTGTTCAGCCAGTTCACCTCGTTCTTGGGGCGGGTGCGCAGCCGACTGGACGCAGAAGGCATCTCCTCCCGTTATCTCGACGGACGCACGCGTCGCCGCGGCGAGGTGGTGGGAGAGTTCAAGAGCGGCAAGGGCTCGGTCTTCTTGATCAGCCTCAAAGCCGGCGGCGTCGGTCTGACCTTGACGGAGGCCGACTACGTGTTCGTCCTGGACCCCTGGTGGAATCCCGCCGTCGAGGCTCAAGCTGTCGACCGCGCCCACCGGATCGGCCAGCGGCGCCCGGTGATCGTCTACCGCCTGGTCGCCGCCGACACCATCGAGGAGAAGGTCATGCAGCTCAAGGCTCGCAAGGCCGCGCTCTTCGCCAAGGTCATCGACGGCGGTGCCGGTGGGGCCGCCGGGCTCGCCGCCGACGACATCAAGGCACTCCTGGACGACTGAACCTCACCCCACGCCGGCCGCTCGCTCCAAGGCATTGAGCTCGTCGTCGAGATAGGTGAGCAGCCGCTGCAACGACGGGGCCGTACGACGGCAGCCGGTCAGGCCGAACCCCATCGTGCCGGCGTACGACGTGCACGTGATGTTGAGGGCCATGCCGTGGTAGGGCACCGACAGCGGATACATGCCGGACAGTCCCGCGCCGTTGAGGTAGAGCTTCTTCTTGGGGCCGGGCACGTTGGAGATCACGAGGTTGAACGGTGGGCGTGCGACGCCCTGCAGCCGCAGCACCGACTGGAGCACCAGGGGGCTGATGCCGAGGGCGCTCATCGCGACGAGCTGCATCTGCGACATCGACGCCATCGCCTCCTTGCCCTGGCGCACTGAGTCGCTGATGGCCTGCAACCGGTCCCCGGCGTCGGGTCGGTCGGTGCTCAGCCCCACCATCATCAACCCGACGGAGTTGCCGCCCGCAGCCGAGGCGACGTCGACCTCGTCGAGCTTGAGACTGACCGGCACCATCGCCACGATCGGGTGCTCGGGAAGGGCGTCGAGATCGAGCAGGTAGTGCCGCAGAGCGCCGCTGCACATCGCCAGGACGACGTCGTTGATCGTGGTGCCCGAGGCCTTGCCCACGGCCCGCAGCCGTTCGACCGGCCAGTCCTGCGCGGCAAAGCGGCGGGCGCCGGTGATGCGCTGGTTGAGGATGCTGCGCGGCGCATACAACGACAGCGGCGCGGTCTCGTCCCGCAGCCCGCGGTTCATCGTGCGCAGGAGCGCCGCCGGAAGTCCCGCGGCCTCAGCGCTGATCGCCAGTGCCGCTCGAGCCGCGTCGGCAGGGATCTCCGTAAGCCGGTTGCCGAGGTCGGCCGTGGACGGTCCGCGGGACCGGTTGTCCTGCACGGCCCAGGGAGGCGGGATGTCGCGGACCTCGGGGTCTGTGCTCAGCGAGGCTTGGAGCAACCGCATCGCTGCGACACCGTCGACCAGCGCGTGATGCAGCTTGGTGTAGACAGCGAGCCGTCCGTCGGCGAGCCCCTCGATGATGTGCATCTCCCACAACGGCCGCTCGAGCGCGAGCCGCGTGCCGTGCAGCCGGCCGCACAGCTCCAGCAGTTCCCGGATGCGTCCGGGACGCGGCAGGGCGCTGTGCCGGACGTGATACTCCAGGTCGAACATCTCGTCGTCCACCCACGTCCACGTGCCCGCGGTCGTCAGCGACCGTCGGGGACGTTTGCGATAGAGCGGTGCGACCTTTTCGACCGAGAGCGCCTGGTCGTAGAAATCCGAGACCCACGTGGGGCCGGCGTCCTCGGGCAGGTCGAAGAGCTGCAGGCCTCCGACGTGCAGCGGGGTGCTGCGGGACTCTGCGATGAGGAA
>JBHWSH010000054.1:0-6122 GCA_043427135.1 Marmoricola sp.
GGTGGTGGTGCCCGAGCCGCGGCCGTTCGACGAGCAGCACGCGACCGCCGACGTCCTCGCGCAGGCTGGGCTGGCCGTCCGCGCCGACGACTGGGCCGACGTCACTGCCGAGCAGCTCGAGGCCGCGATCGCCCTGCGCCCGGACTGGACGCGTTGGCGGACCGCAGGCGCGGCCCGGCGCGTGGCCGCTGCGATCGAGGAGGTGGCGCAGGCATGAAGCTGACCGTCGTCACGGTCGTACACGGCCGCCGCGACCATCTGCTCCGCCAGCAGCACTGGCTGGACCGCTTCGCCCCCGAGCTGCCCCGCGTCGTGGTCGCCCTCGGCGACGACACCGTGTCCGAGACATTGAGCGGCACAGCAGCCCAGGTCGTCGACGTCGACAGTCGCCTCGACCGCCTCCGCGTCGCCCACGGCCGCAACGAGGGCGCCCGGGTGGCGTTGGACGACGGCGCCGAGGGGCTGCTGTTCCTCGACGTCGACTGCCTGCCCTCCCCTCAGCTCGCGGGCCTGTACGCCGCGCACCTGACCGAAGGGTGCCTGCTCAGTGGTCCGGTCACCTACCTGCCCGAGGGCGTCCTGCCACCCGATGACGCCGACGACCGGACCGCCGTGGACTGGTTCGCCCGTCATCGCGCTCCGCACCCGGCCCGGCCGGACCCGGCGTACGGACAGGTCGTGCCGAACCCCGACCCGAACCTGTTCTGGTCGCTGTCGTTCGCGGTGACTGCGACCACGTGGCAGGAGCTCGGCGGGTTCTGGGAGGAGTACGAGGGCTACGGCGCAGAGGACACCGACCTGGCATGGCACGCCGAACGGTTGGGTATCTCTCTGTCGTGGCTCGGCGGCGCCGACGCCTTTCACCAGCACCATCCGGTCTCGGACCCCCCGGTCGAGCACCGCGACGACATCCTCCGCAACGGCGCGCTCTTCCACCGCAGGTGGGGGACCTGGCCGATGCAGGGATGGCTGGAGGACTTCGAACGTCGAGGGATCGTTCGAAGGGAGGGAGAACAGTGGCACCCAGTTTGACGACCCCACTCGCGGTTGCGCAGCCCCAGGCAGGCACGGGACGGATCCGCGTGCTGTCGGTGCCGGCCAGCCACGTCTACGTCTGGCACCTGGCCGCCCCCTACGGCGACGACGGCGTGACCAGGCTCGCCGACCCGGTCGTCAACCCCGACAACGCGATGTCGCCGTGGTGGCCGCCGCCGTCTCTCGACCCGGCCTGGATCCGTGACCACGCCGGCGACTTCGACCTGGTGCACGTGCATTTCGGCTTCGAGAAGGCCGGTCCGGACGAGCTCGCCCACTGGGTGGAGACGCTGCGCGAAGCCGGCAAGCCGCTCGTCTACACCGTCCACGACCTGCGCAACCCGCACCATTACGACCGCGCCCACCACGACGCCCAGCTCGACGTGCTCATCCCAAGCGCCGACGCGGTGATCACCCTGACCGAGGGCGCCGCCGACGAGATCGAGCGACGCTGGGGACGCCGGCCGGTCGTGCTGCCGCACCCGCACGTCGTCGACCCGCCGCTGCTTCACCGCCCGCGGCCGACCCGCGAGGACTTCGTGGTCGGCGTCCACCTCAAGAGCGTGCGCGCCAACATGGCGCCGGTCCCCGTCGTCGACGCGCTCGTCGCCGCGGTGGACGGGCTGTGCGGCGTACGCCTGCAGGTGAACATCCACGACGAGGTCATGGAGCCCGACTCCGAGCTCTACCTGCCGGACATGGCGGCCTACCTGCATCCGCTGGCCGAGGCCGGATCGATCGACCTGCGGGTGCATCGGTTCTTCACCGACGCCGAGCTCTTCGACTATCTGCAGTCGCTCGACCTGTCGGTGCTGCCCTACCGCTTCGGCACGCACTCGGGCTGGATGGAGGCCTGCTACGACCTCGGTACGCCGGTGCTCGCGCCCGACTGCGGTTACTACGCCGACCAGCGGCCGTGCCTGACCTACCACCACGACCTCGACGGCCTGGACGCCGAGTCGATGCGAGACGCCGTACGCCGCGCGGTCGCCGAGCGCCCCACCTGGCGTCCCGACCCCGACGACCGGATCGCGGAGCGTGCCTGGATCGCGGACGAACACCGGCGTCTCTACACGGATCTGCTCGTCGAGGGGCTGTCGTGAGACGTCCGTCGCGGGTGGCGCTCATCGCCGACTGTCGCTTCCCGTTGGCCGAGCCGTTCGCCGGCGGACTGCAGTCGATGACGTGGCATCTGGCCAAGGGCCTGCGGGCACGGAACTTCGACGTGACCGTCTTCGCCGCGCCCGGGTCGGACCCGGCCGTCGCCGACCGCATCCTGGCGACGCCACGGTGGGAGCCGAGCGCTGCTGCCCGGGCCGACGTGTCGATGCCGCCGATGGAATGGATGCAGGAGCATCACGCCTACCTCGACCTGATGATGACCCTGGGCCGCGAGAAGCGCGTCGACATTGTGCACAACAACACCCTCCACCACTTGCCGGTCGCGATGGCCGAGCTCCTCGACGTACCGGTGATCACCACCCTGCACACCCCGCCGACGCCCTGGCTGGAGTCCGCGCTGGGCCTGCAGCCTGATCACGTGCAGCCGGTCGCGGTCAGCCGCCACACCGCACACGCCTGGACGCACGTGTTCGGGTCGGTCCCGCGCGTCGTACCCAACGGCGTCGACCCCGCGCGATGGCCGGCGGGTCCGGGTGGCGAGGACCTGGTCTGGATGGGTCGGTTCGCCCCTGAGAAGGGCGCGGCGCTCGCCATCGACATCGCCCGAACCGCCGGGCGTCGACTCAAGCTGGCCGGCCCGGTCAGCGACCCGGCGTACTGGCATCGCGAGATCGTCCCCCGGCTGGGTCCTGACGCGGAGTACGTCGGCCACCTGCCCCAGCGCGACCTTGCGACGCTCGTCGGCCACAGCGCGGCCTGCCTGGTCACGCCGGAGTGGGACGAGCCCTACGGCCTCGTCGCCGCCGAGGCCCTCGCCTGCGGTACGCCGGTGCTGGGGTTCGCGCGGGGCGGACTGCCCGAGGTGGTCTCCGCCGACTGCGCCCGACTCGTCGATCCAGGCGACGTCGATGCAGCCGCCGCGCTGGTGCCCGAGGTGGCCGCGCTCGACCGGGCCGCGGCTCGTGCTCACGCGCTGCGGCACTGCTCGGTCGACGCGATGGTCGACGGCTACGCCCGCCTCTACGCCTCTCCGGCGGTCGAACCGCCGGTCATCGAGCATGCCATTGCGTGAGATCGCCCGCAGCCGATCAGTCGGCCATCGCCGCGGCGGCTAGCTAGCTAGTTCTCCTCGCCTGACCCGTCTGCGGGATCCTCGAATATTGTGGGATCGATGTACAACCCTGCTTGCTTCGCCTCGTATTCGTATCGTGCTCGAAGGTATGCCAACCCGATCCGCTTGCTCTCTTCGACGGCCCTCTCGAAACGGTCGGCCTCCGATCGATCAACGGTGTCGGCCACGGCTACGAGAGCACGCGCGCGGTCGAGATTGGCTCGAGTGAGTTGTTCATCCAGCCTACGGAGCGCATCGTCCATGGTGTAGACCTCGAAAAATGCCCTACGGGTCGCTTGATTGGGGCCCGATCTATCGCATGATACTCGCATGATCAGCCTGCAACCTCGCGCTCGCGCAACCGCCGCCGCCGTCCTCGCCGCCACTCTGTGCATTGCCTCGCCAGCGCACGCCTTCGTTTCGAAGTCCGGTTCCAGGACATGAGGCTACAACGAAGTTGTATGGCTTACCGCCAAGGGGGAGGGCCAGATCAGCTTCTTCACCAATGGCGTGAAGAGGTACACCGTGAACCATCTGTTGACCATGTCCGCGAACTGGCGGAGCGGTTCGCGCGTGGTGGATGACTGGGAGATCAGGAGTACTGGAACTTTGGACAATGGCGGTACGCGTGCCTGGTGCGCACCGCGCAACGTGACGCAGGTGCTTCCTGCTAACTGACTGAAGTCCCAGCCAGTCAGGTGGCTAGACGCAGCGCCCAGCTCGCCGATGATGCGCGCCGTTACCCCGCGCGGACGACGGCGTTCATCTCGAAGTGCATCGGGTCGGTCCAGCTCCAGTCGCCACCCCAGGCCATCCCCCACTTCTTGAAGATCGCCACGACCCGGCGGTCGATCTCGCCGACCGACCCGCGCAGGTTGCCCGGCACGTTGAGGTCGACGGCGATCCCCCAGCTGTGCAAGGACAGACCGTTGGCGGGGTCGCGGCCGATGTAGCGCGGGTAGTAGCAGCCGGCGTACTCGTCGGGGTGGATCTTGTCCTCCAGCCCGCTGTCGACGATCTCGAGCAGGGCGCCGCGCAGCTGCGGCAGGTAGGCCTTGTTGCAGGTGACCTTGCCGAGGATCGGCACCTCCTCGGTGCGGATGTACTCCGCGACCCACGCCGGATCCGGAGCGATCTCGCCGTTGGGCCGGTTGGTGTAGGTGAAGCTGCCGATCGCCTCGGACACCGAGCTGCCGGTCAGCACCGCGGTCTGCACCGAGTCGACATCGAACTCCAAGGCCAGGATGTCCAGCGTCGCGACCCCGTCGATGGCACGCTCCATCTGCTTGCGCAGGACCGAGGGGGTCTTGGAGCCGGTGGCGACCAGGAGCGCGTTGCCGGGCGGCATGCCGAGCTGCTCGCCCCGCTTCTCGTTGACGACGGCCTGGATCCGCTCGACGAGCGGCGCGTAGACGCCGACGTGCACGGTCGGTGAGTCCTCGCTCGTCCCGAGACGGATCATGTCGTCGGAGTCGATGAGCTTGCGACTCACGGTGTGATCGACGGCCACTTCGCCGCCGGCGAGCCGCTCCCAGACGAAGTCGGCGGTGGCGGTCTCGTACGGCGTGTAGCGGCGGAACTCCGCGAGGTCGGCTGCGGCGATCGTCAGCGTGCGTCCGTCGACGGAGGCGGACGCGAGCGAGAACGGCAGCACCCCGGTCACCCCGTCGATGTCGCGGATCGCCTGCACGACGCTGTCCGGGAGAGTGTCGGTGCTGGTGATGAGTACGTCGTCGCGCAGCAGGCTCTGCTTCAGCTTGCCCGGCGGCTTCACGGCGTACGCCGCGGGGTCGGCCGGGGCGGTCGCGTCCGGGGAGACAGTCTGCGGGGTCTCTCCGGGGCCGCCTGACTCGCGCGGGCCGGCACCGGGCGCGCAACCGGCGAGCAGCGCCGACGCAGCGACGAGCGCGGCCGTCGTACGCATGCCCAGGCGTGCGGGTCTCCCTCCCATGCCGCGATTATCCGCCGCCCCGTCAACTCGTCTCCGTCTTCGACCAATCCGCCCGGCGCGTCGAGCCGAACGCCCAGCACAGCCACCGGCCGGCTCACCCACTGACACCGACCAGAGAAGGACCACTCTCATGCGCACCAAGAAGCACCTCACCGCCCTCGCGGCGATCTCGGCTCTCGGACTTCTCGCCGCCTGTGGCACCGAGGACGGCGACGCCGACGCGACCGCGACCGCCGAGTCGACCCAGACCATGGAGACGCCCAGCGAGACCCCCAGCGAGACGCCGATGGAGTCGCCGGACGAGGCGATGGACCCCGCGGCCAACCTGGTCGGGCCCGCCTGCGGCGACTACGCCGAAGCCGTGCCGGACGGCGCCGGATCGGTCGAGGGCATGGCCCAGGACCCGGTCGCCACCGCGGCTTCCAACAACCCGCTGCTGACCACGCTCGTTGCCGCGGTGTCGGGCGAGCTCAACCCCGACGTCAACCTGGTGGACACGCTCAACGGTGGCGAGTTCACCGTCTTCGCGCCCACCGACGACGCCTTCGCCCAGGTGCCGAAGAAGACGATCAAGGCGCTGCAAAAGGACGCCGACCTGCTGACGACCGTCCTGACCTACCACGTCGTCGAGGGCCAGATCATGCCCGACGACATCGCCGGAATGCAGACGACTCTGCAGGGTGCCGACGTCGACGTGCAGGGCTCCGGCGACAACCTGATGGTCAACGACGCGGCCGTCCTGTGCGGCGGCGTGCAGACCGCGAACGCGACGGTCTACCTGGTGGACTCGGTGCTCATGCCTCCCATGTGAGCGCATCGCCCCCTGTCGGGCGCTCACGTGCGGCTCAGTAGTCGCGCATCGGCATGAAGCATCGTGGAGGGAGCTGCGGCCCCGGGAACACG
>JBHWSH010000055.1:0-9404 GCA_043427135.1 Marmoricola sp.
CCCTAGGAGCGGAGGGGGTGGTTGGCCGCGGCGGCGTTCGGACCGGCACCGTCCGCGGTGGGGGAGATCGCGCCGCCCTCCACGGCCGCGGCGTCGCCGTGCGCGGGCCCCGCTGACGCGGTGTCGTCTTGTGCTGCTCTATCTGTGGCGATCTCGTTGAAGCGGGCCGTGAGTCGCTCGGCGAGGCGGCGAGAGTTGGCGAAGACGATCGTGGAGCGGTGCTGCTCGATGAGGTCGACGACGGTCTCCTCGACGTACGGCCAGATCGAAGTCCGCCGCTCCGACCCCGCCGCGGACCCCTCCAGGTCGACCGCACCGGTGGCGCCGAGCTCGCCCATGTCCTCCACGGGTACGACGACGCGGAGATCCCACTCCTTGGTCGAAGGCGGTGCCACGACCTCGACGGGGTGGGATCCGCCGAGGAAGCGGGCGACCTCCTCGATCGGGCGCACGGTCGCCGAGAGGCCGATCCGCTGTGCCGGTTTGGGAAGGAGAGCGTCGAGACGTTCCAGGGACAGCGCGAGGTGGGCGCCGCGCTTGGTGCCGGCGACGGCATGCACCTCGTCGACGATGACCGTCTCGACGCCGCGCAGCGACTCGCGCGCCTGCGAGGTCAGCATCAAGAACAGCGACTCGGGCGTGGTGATCAGGATGTCCGGGGGAGTGCTGGCCAGGCGGCGCCGATCGGCGGCTGGGGTGTCGCCCGAGCGAACCCCGACGGTGATGTCGGGCTCGTGGAGACCCAACCGTGTCGCCGTGTGGCGGATGCCGGTCAGCGGGGCACGCAGGTTGCGCTCCACATCGACGGCGAGCGCCTTGAGCGGGGAGATGTAGACGACGCGCAGTCGTTGCTTGGGGTCCTCGGGAGGGGGCTGGGAAGCCAGACGATCGAGCGACCAGAGGAAGGCGCTCAGCGTCTTGCCGGAGCCGGTCGGTGCCACGACCAAAGCGTTTCGGCCTTGCGAGACAGCGGTCCAGGCGCCGACCTGGGCGTCCGTGGGTGCGGCGAATGCCGCCTGGAACCACTCGCGGGTCGCTTCGCCGAAGCCGGCCCAGACCGCGTCGCTCTCCACCCTCACCCGGCAATCCTGCCCGATCGACCCGCACCCGATACCGAAGTGACCTCGTCGGTCCGCCCGACTACATTCGGCAGGTGCCCGACGTACCTCCACACTCGATGATCCACGCCCGCGACCTGCGCAAGAGCTTCGGTGAGTTCGAGGCGGTCAGGGGGATCGATCTCGACGTACGCCGCGGCGAGTCCTTTGGCTTCCTCGGGCCCAACGGCGCCGGCAAGTCCTCGACCATGCGGATGGTGGCCGCGGTGTCCCCGCCCACCGAAGGCACGCTGCGGGTGCTCGGCCTGGACCCGACCACCGAAGGCTCGCGCATCCGGGCGCGACTGGGGGTCTGCCCACAGGAGGACACCCTCGACCCCGAGCTGTCGATCCGCGAGAACCTCATCATCTACGGCCGCTACTTCGGCCTGCCGCGCAAGCACGTGATCGAGCGCGCCGACGAGCTGCTGAGGTTCTTCCAGCTGACCGACAAGCGCGACGAGAAGGTCGATGCGCTGTCCGGCGGCATGAAGCGGCGACTGACGATCGCGCGGTCGCTGATCAACGACCCCGAGCTCCTCCTGCTCGACGAGCCCACAACCGGCCTGGACCCGCAGGCTCGGCACGTGTTGTGGGACAAGCTGTTCCGGCTCAAGCAGCAGGGCGTGACGCTGGTGTTGACCACGCACTACATGGACGAGGCCGAGCAGCTGTGTGATCGGCTGGTGGTCATCGACAAGGGTCGCGTCGTCGCCGAAGGCGCCCCCTTGGCGCTGATCCGGGCGCATTCCACGCGCGAAGTCGCCGAGCTGAGGTTCGGCGTGGGCGAGCACGAAGCGTTGGCCGCGAAGGTGGAGGACCTCGCGGACCGGGTCGAGGTGCTGCCCGACCGCCTGCTGCTCTACACCCACGACGGCGAGGCCGCGGTCGCTCGCGTGCACGAACGCGGCCTGCACCCGGCCGCGGTGCTGGTACGCCGCTCCACCCTGGAGGACGTCTTTCTCCGCCTGACCGGACGAACGCTGGTGGACGGGTGACCACGCAGTCGAAGGCGACCACCGGCAACATCCCGGCACAGACGCCCAACCTCAGGGACATGCTCGGCCGTCAGGTCGACTACTGGTGGGCGGTCTACCGCCGCACCTGGAAGGGCTCGGCGATCAGCTCGTTCGTGGAGCCGATGCTCTACCTGGCTGCGATGGGCCTGCTGCTCGGCGGCTACATCGACGACTCCGGCTCCTCGCTCGACGGCGCCCCGTCGTACCTGCACTTCGTGGCTCCTGGGCTGCTCGCCGCGACCGCGATGCGCATCGGACTGAGCGAGGTGATGTGGCCGGTGATGGGCGCGATCAAGTGGGACCGCACCTACTTCGGCATGATCGCCACCCCGCTGCGGCCCGCGGACATCGTCGCCGGACACCTGCTGTATGCGATGTTCCGGGTCCTGCTCGCGTCGGTGGCCTTCGCCTTCGTCCTCGCGCTGTTCGGCCTCTACGACTCGCTCGGTGGTCTGCTCGCCTCACTGGGCGTCGCACTGCTGATCGGTGCGGCGTTTTCCACGCCGGTCTATGCGTTCAGCGCGGGCGCTAAGTCCGAGCAGGGCTACGCGCTGATCTATCGCGTCGGTGTGATGCCGATGTTCCTGTTCTCCGGCGCCTTCTTCCCGATCTCCAACCTGTCGGCGCCGTTGGAGTGGTTCGCCCGGCTGACCCCGCTGTGGCACGGAGTCGAGCTGTCGCGGATGGCGACCTATGGCACCTGGACTTCGCTCGCGTGGCTGCACGCGGCGTACCTGCTGGTGTTGGCCTTCCTCGGCACCGTCTGGGCCGTGCGCCGGCTGACCGCGAGGCTGGTGTCCTGATGCTGGTCTCCGCAGCATTCACGAATGCGCTGAGTCGTCCGGAACGCCACGGCGGTGGGGGCTGGCCGCTGGTCGTGCGCAGCTTCCTGGCCTACCGGCGGGCGTGGGTCTTCTTCGCGACCGGCTTCCTGGAGCCGGTGCTGTACCTGTTCTCCATCGGTGTCGGCGTCGGTGCGATGGTCGACGGTTTCACCTTCCACGGCGAGGCGGTGTCGTACGCCGCGTTCGTCGCCCCCGCGCTGCTCGCCACCTCCGCGATGAACGGCGCAGTGATGGACTCGACGTTCTCGGTGTACTTCAAGCTGAAGTTCGACAAGATCTACGACGCCGTGCTCGCTACCCCGATGACGCCCATGGACGTCGCCCGTGGCGAGATCACCTGGGCCGTGCTGCGGGGCGCGATCTACTCCGCGGGCTTTCTGCTGATCATGTTGCTGATGGGATACGTCGAGTCGTGGTGGGCGGTGTTCGTCCTTCCAGCGGCGGTGCTGACCGGCTTCGCCTTCGCCTCCGTCGGGATGGCGCTCACGACGTACATGAAGTCCTGGCAGCACTTCGAATACGTCACCCTCGCCACGATGCCTCTGTTCTTGTTCTCGGGCACGTTCTTCCCACTCGAGACCTACGGGCAGACCGCGCAATGGGTCGTTCAGGCGACGCCGCTGTACCACGCGGTCGTGCTCATCCGGGAGCTCACCCTGGGGCTGGTGACCACAGACTCCCTGGTCGCCGTGGCCTACCTGATGCTCATGGGCGGCGCCGGCATCTGGATCGCATCGCGGCGCCTCGGCCGACTGCTGCTGACCTGAGGAGCGGGCTATGAGACACACGGAGTTCTGGCAGCGGATGGAGCAGGCCCTCGGCGTCCCCTACGCCCCGGTGTGGGCCAGCACCCAGGTCCTCGCCGAGCTGCACGGCCGTACGGCGCAGGAGGCTCTGGATGCCGGCGAGGCGCCGAAGACGGTCTGGCGCGCCGTGTGCGCGGCACTGTCGCTGCCCGACTCCCAACGCTGAGGAGCGACACGCCCAGGAGGTTCGTCGGTCGAACACCTGTTCGGGTTACTGTGGTGCTCGCCCCAAGGCGGCCGGCAGGTCCGGTCGAAGCGGAGCGCCTACCCGAGGGTTATCCCCAGCCGGAGGGTGAAGGGTCGGAAACTGTCGGTCGTCCTGCTTAGTGTCGCCGACAACGAAGGTTCACCGAGTGGCTCGACGACCGGGCCAGAAGGACGGGAAGACGACATGGCAGCTGGTGCGGACCGCAGCAAGGCCCTCGACATGGCCCTGGCCAACATCGAGAAGCAGTACGGCAAGGGCTCGGTCATGCGGCTGGGCGACGAGACCCGGGCACCGCTGGCGGTGATCCCGACCGGTGCGATCGCCCTCGACGTCGCGCTCGGCATCGGCGGCCTGCCGCGCGGCCGCGTGGTGGAGATCTACGGCCCGGAGTCCTCCGGCAAGACGACCGTCGCCCTGCACGCGGTCGCCAACGCCCAGGCCGCCGGCGGCATCGTGGCCTTCATCGACGCCGAGCACGCCCTCGACCCGGAGTACGCCAAGGCTCTCGGTGTCGACACCGACGCACTGCTGGTCTCCCAGCCCGACTCCGGTGAGCAGGCGCTGGAGATCGCTGACATGCTGATCCGCTCCGGTGCCCTCGACCTCATCGTCATCGACTCGGTCGCCGCGCTCGTGCCCCGCGCCGAGATCGAGGGCGAGATGGGCGACAGCCACGTGGGTCTCCAGGCCCGACTCATGAGCCAGGCCCTGCGCAAGATGACGGGTGCACTGCACGGCTCCAATACCACGGCGATCTTCATCAACCAGCTCCGCGAAAAAATCGGAGTCATGTTCGGCTGCTTTTCCGGCAACACCCGCGTCGTGCTCGCCGACGGCACCACGGAGAAGATCGGCAAGATCGTCAACCAACGGATGGATGTCGAGGTTCTCTCTTACGACCCCGAGGCAGACGAGATCGTTCCCAAGAGGATCGTGAACTGGTTCGACAACGGCAACGCCGAGCGCTTCTTGCAGTTCACGGTGGCAAAGTCCGGCGGCAACGGCCGTGCGCAGTTCGCTGCGACGGAGAACCACCTGATCCGGACGCCCGGCGGTTGGCGCGAGGCAGGCGAGATCATCGCTGGCGACCGGGTGATGCTCGCGGAGACCCAGCGGCTGAGCGACCACCAGTGGCAGGTCGTCCTCGGCTCGCTGATGGGCGACGGCAACCTCTCGCCGAACCGGCGGGGACGCTCCGGGGTCCGGTTCAGGCTGGGTCATGGCGCCAAGCAGAAGGACTACCTCGACTGGAAGGTCTCCCTCCTCGGCAACATCCCGGTGAGCCGCAGGGAGAACGCCAAGGGCGCGCACTTCGCCGACTTCACACCTCTGCCCGAGCTCGGAGAGCTCCAGCAGACGGTCTACCTCGTGCCAGGCAAGAAGACCCTGACCGAGGAGTACTTGAAGGCGCTGACCCCGCTCGCACTGGCGGTCTGGTTCATGGACGACGGTTCGTTCACCCTCCGCTCCAAGGGTGTGCAGGCTCGCACCCAGGGCGGTAGCGGCCGTGTGCAGTTCTGCATCGAGGCACTGACCGAAGGCTCGCGCGACCGCCTGGTGGATTACCTGCAGGACACCCACGGTCTCGACGTGTCCTGGCGCGCTGCTGGAGCGCGCGGCAAGGCGGTCTTGACCTTCACCACGGACTCGTCTCGGAAGTTCCTCGAGATAGTGGCTCCTTACGTCCACCCTTCGATGGACTACAAGCTGCTGCCTGGTCTTCGCGGCCAGTTCGCCGTCGAGCCGGAGTTCGTCGATCCGGTCTCCCGACCGGTCCCTGCACGCGTACTCGACATCCACGTCAAGCCGCCGACGCGATCGATGAGGAAGTTCGACATCGAGGTCGAGGGCAACCACAACTACTTCGTCGACGGGGTCATGGTCCACAACAGCCCCGAAACGACCACTGGCGGCCGGGCGCTGAAGTTCTACTCCTCGGTGCGGCTCGACGTCCGCCGCATCGAGACCCTCAAGGACGGCACCGACATGGTCGGCAACCGCACCCGGGTCAAGGTCGTGAAGAACAAGGTCGCCCCGCCGTTCAAGCAGGCGGAGTTCGACATCATGTACGGCCAGGGCATCAGCCGTGAGGGCGGCCTGATCGACGTCGGTGTCGAGGCGGGCCTGGTCCGCAAGGCCGGCGCTTGGTACACCTACGAGGGCGACCAGCTCGGGCAGGGCAAGGAGAATGCCCGCAGCTTCCTCAAGGACAACCCCGACCTCGCCAACGAGCTGGAGAAGAAGATTCTCGAGAAGCTCGGCGTCGGCCCGCAGGTCACCGACGAGGTCGCCGCGGCGGAGCCGGTCAACATCGAGTTCTGATCCGGACCGTGCCCACCGACCTCTCGATCGACGCGCCACCGCCTCCCGACGACGACGCGGCCCTCGGGCCCGACGCCGACCAGGAGGCGGTGGCGCGCAAGATCCTCCTCGACCAGCTCACCGGGCGCGCCCGCACCCGCAAGGAGTTGGCCGACAGACTCGCCAAGAAGCAGGTGCCGGACGACATCGCCCAGCCATTGCTGGACCGTTTCACCGAGGTCGGGCTCATCGACGACGCTGCCTTCGCGCGCGAGTGGGTGGAGTCGCGTCAGGAGGTCCGCGGGCTGGCGCGCCGCGCGCTCTCCCAGGAGCTGCGTCGCAAGGGGGTCGACTCCGAGGTCATCCAGGACGCCCTCGACCAGGTCGATCCCGACGACGAGGTGGAGGCAGCCCGCACGCTCGTACGCCGCAAGCTGCCTTCGCTCCAGCGGTTCGACGACGTCACCCGGGTACGGCGGCTCGTCGGCATGCTGGCGCGCAAGGGGCACTCCTCTTCGGTCGCGTTCCGCGTCGTACGCGAAGAGCTCGCCGAGGCCGCCGCGCATCTCGAGGGACACGAGTAGCGCTCATCTCCAGGGTCGCGCTGCGTGGGTGGTGTTGCGGCCCAGGTCTCCGGAGTCTGTGACTCGCCCGGTGGATCACAGACTCCGGGGTCCGGACATGGTGAGCCGGCGGCGATTACGGCTTCATGGCTGCGAGGGACCGCTGGATCTTCCACCTGGTCGAGAGGCGCTCCGGTGCCGAAGCGCCGTGCCTCGAGTTCCTTCCGGCTGCCCAACAACGCCTGCAGCGGCGGCGCGAGGCAGTGCCGAGAGCAGCTGAACTACCGCCGCATGATCGGGGACGAGCCGACATCGAGTTCGACTTCCCGGTCGTCGAGTGGCGCGGCCCGATGCCCTACTGCTTTGTCGACGTCCCGGTCGAGGCCAGCGTGGACTTCAAGTTCGCGGCGCAGAGCATCGAGTGCTGGCGGATCACTGGTTACCAACCAGTAGCATCGCGAGCATGCCCAGCATCCTCGACTTGTGGAAGAAGACCTCGTCGCTCCCTCAGGGGCAACGAGCCTTCTCGTTGGCGTTCAGCCAGAAAGCGCCGTACTTCGCCTCCGTGCGACCGCTGTTCATCGACCTGCGCCCGAACTACGCCGAGTTGCGCATCAAGAAGCGCCGCGGAGTGCAGAACCACATCGGCACCGTGCACGCGATCGCCTTGTGCAACGGCCTCGAGGCCGCCATGGGTGCACTGGCCGAGGTGACGATCCCCCAGGACAAGCGCTGGATCCCCAAGGGCATGGAGGTGCGCTACACCGCCAAGGCCGACAGCGACGTGCGCTGCATCGCCGAGACCGATCCCGAGCAGTGGGAGTCCGACGACCCGGACCTACCGGTCCGCGTCAAAGGCGTCCGCAAGGACGGCACCATCGTCATCGAAGGCGTCATCAACCTCTGGGTGACGCCGCGCTCCTGACGCATCGCCTGAGCCGGTCAAGCTCAGGTCATCGGCAGGGCGGCCTCGGTAGCAGCCAGTTGCTTGCCCGAACCCGATCGCGCCGAGCGCCGTTCGAGCCACGTGGCGGCGATGCTGAGCAAGCTGTTGAGGAAGATGTAGATGGCTGCGGCGAACAGATACGTCATCAGGTGGTTGTCGGCGTACTCTGCGATCAGCTTGGCCTCGCGGAGAAGCTCGGGGTAGACCACGATGAAACCCAGTGCGCTGTCCTTGAGCACGATGACGCACTGGCTGATGATCGCCGGCAGCATGAATCGCACCGCCTGCGGCAACAGCACGATCGACATCACCTGACTCTTGCGCAGCCCAAGGGCGTAGGCAGCCTCGCTTTGGCCCCGTGGCACGGCGTTGATGCCGGCCCGGAACACTTCGGCCAGCACGGTTCCGTTGTAGATCGTCAACGCGATGACCAGTGCCGCGAGGCCGCGGCTTTCGGTCCCGTCGACCTTCCCGACGAGGAAGAACCCCATGAAGATGATCAGCAGCAGCAACGGCACCGCCCGGAAGAACTCCGTGAACGCCAGGGCAGGCAGACTGACCCATCGGCGCTCGGAGAGCCGCGCCGCCGCCAGCACCAATCCGAGTACCACCGCACCGGCGATGCCGAGCGCAGCCGCCTTGAGAGTGGCCAGCACACCCATGCGGAAGGCACGCAGCACGTTGTCCTGGGTGAGGCGCTCGAAGATCTCGGGCTCGAGCTGGCCGGCCTCGGAGAGCTTCATCAGCGTCCAGGTCAGCACTGCGGCGGCGCCGATGAGGAACAGCAGGGAGTAGAGCCGGTGGCGGGTGCGGGTCCGGGGACCCGGCTCGTCGAACAGGACGTTGGCAGCCATCACGCCACCGCCAATCGGCGCTCGAGGTACGCCGAGGTGCCGGCGATGATCGCGACGAGGAAGATGTAGAACAGTGCGATCCCGATGAAGATCGCGTACAGCTCATCGGCGTTGTCGTTGGTGTACTTGCGCGAGAGGAACGTCAGCTCGGTGACACCGACTCCCGCAGCCAGGCTGCTGTTCTTCGTCATCGCGATGAGGGTGCTGGCCAGCGGAGGTACCACCGCTCGGAATGCCTGAGGCAGGATCACGTGTCGCAGCGACTGGCTGAACGTCATGCCGATCGAGCGAGCCGCCTCGGCCTGTCCCACGGAGATCGAGTTGATCCCCGACCTGATCGCCTCGCAGACGAAGGCGGCCGTGTAGACACCCAGCGCCGTGGTGGCGAAGACGAAGAAGACGTTGAACTGCAGAAGCCGGTGCCCGTCGTCGATGCCCAGCCACCGGTTGAGGTTGAGCTCCGGTCGGATACCCAGCTCGGGAAGGCCGAAGACGAAGAGAAACATCAACAGCAGCAACGGTGTGTTGCGCACCAGATAGACGTAGGCCGCTCCCAAACCGCGGCCGAGCGGGATGGGCGAGACCCGCATCGCCGCGAGGAAGAACCCGAGCACCAGCGCGATGAGGCCGGCGAGCACGACGATCTCCACGGTGACACCGAATGCGGTGAGCACCTCGCGCCAGTTCTCGGTGAAGACGTGCATCGGGCGCTGGGGCCTTCCTCAACGACGGGGACGGGGTGGGTCGCCAGTCGGCGACCAGTAG
>JBHWSH010000056.1:0-3892 GCA_043427135.1 Marmoricola sp.
ATCTCGCCGAACGCATCACCGAAGCCGAAGAACACGGCTGGGCAGGCGAGATCCAACAACTCACCATCAGCCTCCAAGCCGCCCGGGACAAGATCGCCGCCACCGCACCCCCTCGCGACGTGCTGCTTGGCTTCCCGAACCTGCCAAGTTCACAGATCACGAGGCGTCACGGCCACGTATAGGTTCGTATAACGACGAGTCACCTGTACCGGCGAGCCTGCGGTCAATCGGCTAGGTCGTCGACTCGCGCCACCGTCGCCTCGTAGTCCGCACCCTCGAGATTGTTCGGGAAGCCCGACTCCTCGACCAATGGCGCTGCGACCTCGCCACCGTCATTGAGGAGGAGACCCTGGCTGCTGACGAGGCGATACTTGTTGAGCTCGAACTCGGACGCCACCTGCGGTGCGCCCGTTTCCGGGTTGGCTGAGCCTTTGCGGCGAAGAACGAAGATGCCCTCATCGCCGACGAGGTCCCCCGGCCAAGCCGCCGCAGCGAGGTCTTCTTGGAGGTACGGTCCGAACTCAACCGCATACTGGGTGCGCCCGGCCTCGGCGAGGTTGTCCTCCACCTCGACGGTGAGCTCGAGGTACTGGTAGGTGAGCGCGTCATCGGACGGGTCACCGTCGATCACCACGCGCCCTGGTGATGCTGCTGTAACGACACCGGTGACTACCACGTCGGAGGTGTCGCTTAGCTCCGCCAACGTGTCGAAGTGCTCGACCTCCTCAGCGCCTCCCGGAGCGAGATTGCGCCAAGCCTGCGCCGCTTCGGACGACGCCCGCTTGGAGTCCTGGCCACTGCGATGATCGGTCGCCGAAGCGCCGGTCGACGGGTCGTTGTCCTCATCGACGAGGGTGGTACCGACGATGACGCCGCCGAGACCCAGAAGCACGGCGGCAATCGCGATGCCGCCGACCCTAGTTCTGCTCATCTCGCACCCCTGATCAGTAGTTGTTGTTGATGTGGTTGATGTCGTGCTGGGACAGGCGCGCAACACGATTCGGGTTGTACAGCCTCATGCACGTTGGGTCAGCGTCGTCATTCAGTTGATGACGAAGCCCGAACGTGTGCCCGAGCTCATGGCACCCTCGACTGCGGCGTTCCTGCACCGTGTCGTTCGCATAGTCGTATCCCGAGTACAGATTCCAGGTCAGGATCTGGCCATAGCACCAGCGGTTCGGATTCGTGCCGCCTTCGTCGGCGGCGTCCGGACAGTTCACCCAGGCGAACACACCGTTGTCCCCCGCACCGAAGTCTCGAACCCGAACGTCGAAGCTGTCGCTGTCCACCCACGTCCACGTGACACCGGCCTCGGGATAGGCATTGTTCAGCGCCCACTGCACCGCGCCGCCGACTTCCGACGTCGTGTTCTTGAAGTCAACACGATGATGGAGGTTGTTCGCCAAGCTGACCTGGTTCACCGGGTCACCCCCAGCCGCAGTGGAACCAAAGTTGTTGGCCATGGCGTCGGAGCCGGCTCCGATGACCACTCCGGCTGCCAACGCTGCCGCCAGGATCGCCCTTACCGGTGCCATCGCATACTCCCTCAGCCTCACGAACAAGTGACGACTTGCAACCCCAATCGGTTCCACGATCGGTGCCGCGCCCCTGCTGTTGGATGTTCCGGCGAACCTACGTGCCGAGCGTCCGCACTGTCTCAGGTTTGACGAAATCGCTTCGACCAACGCCGTCGCAGCGCCGACGTGCCGGGGTCAAGTCCGCTGGGGTGGTGTACGAGGTTGATCCCTCGGTTGGGTGTGTTGGTCAGGCCGTGAGGGCCTGGGGTTCGGGTTCGGTCACCTCCTCGACGACGGCGTTGTCGACGGCTTGGGCGCGGGTGAGGACGTCGAGTCCGAGGTAGCGGCGGCCTTCGGCCCATTCGTCGTGCTGCTCGGCCAGGACGGCGCCGACGAGCCGGATGATGCTCGCGCGGTCGGGGAAGATGCCGACCACGTCGGTGCGCCTGCGGATCTCGCGGTTGAGCCGCTCGTTCGGGTTGTTGGACCAGATCTGGCGCCAGATCTCTTTGGGGAAGGCCGTGAACGCGAGGATGTCGGCGCGGGCTTCCTCGAGGTGCTCGGCCACCTTGGGGAGCTTCTCGGCCAGGGCGTCGACGACGCGATCGAACTGGGCGTGCACGGCCTCGGCGTCGGGCTGGTCGTAGATCGAGTGCAACAGCGCCTTGACCCATCCCCACGACGACTTCGGCGTCGCGCTCATGAGGTTCGCGGCGTAGTGGGTGCGGCAGCGCTGCCAGGCCGCGCCGGGCAGGGTCGCGCCGATCGCTGTGACCAGGCCGGCGTGGGCGTCGCTGGTGACGAGCTTGACGCCGGTCAGGCCGCGGGCGGTCAGGTCGCGGAAGAACGCCAGCCAGCCGGCACCGTCCTCACTGGAGGTGACCTGCACGCCGAGGATCTCGCGGTGACCATCGGCGTTGACGCCGGTCGCGACCAGCACGTGGACCGGTACCACCCGCCCGCCTTCGCGGACCTTGAGCACCAGCGCGTCGGCTGCCACGAAGGTGAACGGACCGGCGTCCTCGAGGCGGCGGGTGCGGAACTGCTCGACGTGCTCGTCGAGCTCGCGTGCCATCACCGAGACCTGCGATTTTGACAGGCCGGTGATGCCCAGGGTCTGGACCAGCTTGTCCATCCGCCGCGTGCTGACGCCGAGCAGGTAGCAGGTCGCCACCACCGAGGTCAGCGCCCGCTCGGCACGCTTGCGGCGTTCGAGCAGCCACTCCGGATACAGGCTGCCGGTTCGGAGCTTGGGGACCGCGACGTCGAGGGTGCCGACCCGGGTGTCGAGGTCGCGGCGGCGGTAGCCGTTGCGGGAGTTGACCCGCTCCGGACTCCGCTCGTTGTAGCCGGCCCCGCACACCGCGTCGGCCTGCGCGGACAGCAGCGCGTTGACGAACGTGGTGAGCAGGTCTCGCATCAGGTCGGGGCTCGCCTGGGACAGCTGCTCGTTCAGGAACTGGGCAGGGTCGATACTGGGCATGGCGGTCATCGGTGTGGTCCTTCTTCGAGTCGGTTTTCAGATCACTCGAAGGATCACCCGGTGGCCGTCTCTACGTCGGTAGGGACTCACTCACCGGGGCTGCTCGTACACCACTCTGCTGGACTCCACTCCGTAGTTGGCTAGCGGAACCGAGGAGGTTCACCTGAGCACCATCACACGCCGAGGTGCTTTGCGTCGGCCGCGCTGGGTGAGGTCGATGGCTCGGATGTCGAACTTGCTGGTGGTCGTGGCACCTGTCAGGTTGATGGCGACCACGGGGGTTGTCTTGGCCCATCGGGGAAGCCTCAGGCGCACGGTCCCGATGGTGTAGGTGCCGTTCGCGTCGGGGGTGGTTCGGTTCACGATCGCGGGATCGGTGGCGGGGACGTCGAGGTCGACATGGCGGCCGTCCGCGAACCGGACGCGGACGTGAAGTGGGCTTCCCGGGCCTTGGTCAGCACGGTCGCCCGAAGGCGCGAGCTGCAGTACTACCGAGATGACCCGACGAGTGGGCGGGGTGCGTAGCACGACGCCGGCGTCCGGAGTCAATGTGACCTGGGTGATCTTGGCGGCGTTCTGGGAGACCCCCAGAGCGGGGATCGGGCAGTTGCCGGGCCGGTACGGCGCCATCGGCTCGGTGGGATAACAGGTCCTCGCACGCGCGCCCTCGCCGAAGCGTTGGAGTGTGCCGCGTTTCCCGGCCAGGAACACCGTCGCATGATTCCGGTTGGTGGCAGCGAGCCAACGAACCGGTAGCCCGGACAGGCCGGGGGGCAGCGCGTCGGTGCGTCCGAGCGGCAGGCCGGTCGGGCGGTGGCGCACGGTGGCGTCGAACCAGCTGGCTGCGGTTTCGGTCAGGAACCGTCGGTGTTCGGCTGCGGTCGAACATGGA
>JBHWSH010000057.1:0-23016 GCA_043427135.1 Marmoricola sp.
CTTTCAGGCACTCAGTGCCTGAAAGTCGACCGCCAAGGGAGCCTCAGAGGGACTCGACGGCCTTGAGGAGCTTGGTGAGCGAGTCCTTGGCATCGCCGAACAGCAGCGTGGTGCGCGGATCGAAGAGCAGCTCGTTCTCGATGCCGGCGAAGCCAGGTCGCATCGAGCGCTTCATGAAGACGACCTGCTCGGCGTAGTCGGCGTTGAGGATCGGCATGCCGTAGATCGGCGCGCTCGGCGTGGTCCGGGCGGCCGGGTTGACGACGTCGTTGGCGCCGACGACCAGCACCACGTCGGTGTGCTTGAACTCGCCGTTGATGTCGTCCATCTCGACGAGCTGCTCGTAGGGCACCTGCGCCTCGGCGAGCAGCACGTTCATGTGGCCGGGCATGCGGCCCGCGACCGGGTGGATGGCGTAGTCGACGCGGATGCCGCGTGCCATGAGCGTGTCGACGAGCTCGCGAAGGATGTGCTGCGCCTGGGCGACGGCCAGCCCGTAACCCGGCACGATGATCACGCGCGCGGCGTACCCGAGAAGGATCGCGACGTCGTCAGGCGTCGCGGAGCGCACTGGCCGGTCGGAGGCCTCGCCGGCGCCGAGCGTCGAGCCACCCTTCAACGCGCCGAAGAGGATGTTGGCGACCGAGCGGCCCATCGCGTTGGCCATGAGCACGGTGAGGAAGGTGCCGGCCGCCCCGACCAGGGTGCCGCCGACGAGGAGTACGACGTTGCCGAGCAGGTAGCCGCCGGCCGCGACCGTCAGGCCGGTGAACGCGTTGAGCAGCGAGATGACTATGGGGACGTCGGCGCCACCGACAGGCAGGACGAGGAGTACGCCGAACGCGAGCCCGGCGATCGCCAGCACGATCCCGATCCACATCGCTGTCGACGTCACCGTCATGACCGACAACACCAGGCCGGCCAGGAGCAGCAGGGCGAAGACGATCGGGAGGCCCGGGAAGACCACCGGCCGCGACGTCATCAACTCCTGCAGTTTGGCGAAGGTGACAGCCGAACCGGAGAACGAGACCGTGCCGACGAAGATCGTGAACGCGGTCGCTGCCAGGGCGAAACCGTCGGCGCCGTCGAGCATGTGGTCCAGCTCGAGCAACGCCACCAGGGCGGCCGCTCCGCCACCGACGCCGTTGAACAGCGCCACCATCTGCGGCATCTGCGTCATCTGGACCTTGCGAGCACCAAGGACGCCGATCGCCGAACCGACCGCGATCGCGGCCAGCATCAACGGCACATGATCGAGGTCGAGATAGAGGAACGGTACGGCGACCGCGACGGTCGCTGCCGCGGCGCCGAGGAGGTTGCCGGTGCGGGCCGTGCGGGGACCGGCCAGGCCCTTCAGCGCGAGGATGAACCCGACCGCGCAGAGGAGGTAGACGAGCTGGACCCAGATCGGGGTGTCGCTCATGCGCCTGCCCCCTTGTCGGCGCGAGGTGCCGGCCTCTTGCGGCGCGAGAACATCTCGAGCATCCGGTCGGTCACCACGAAGCCGCCGACCATGTTGATGGCCGCGAGCACAATCGCGATCAGGCCGATGACGAGCGCGAGAGTGGAGTCGGAGGTGCCGGTCACGAGCACCGCGCCGAGCAGGATGACTCCGTGGATCGCGTTGGCCCCCGACATCAGCGGGGTGTGCAGCGTCGAGGAGACCTTGGCGATGACTTCGATGCCGATGAAGACGCTGAGCACGAAGATGGTCAGCCAGATGACGCCCTCGCTCATCGCAGCGCTCCTTCGGCAGCGGTGGATGCGTCTGGTTCGGGGCCTTCGACCAGCACCCGGGTCGGCTCGTGCACGATGCGTCCGGCGTGCGTCACGCAGCATCCGGCGATGATCTCGTCGTCGAAGTCGGGCGCGAGCTCGCCCTCGCGGGTCATCAACGCGACCAGGTTGACGATGTTCTGTGCGTAGAGCCGGGACGCGGGCTGCGGCAGCTGCGAGGGCACGTTGGCGCCGCCCCACACCTGGGCGTCGCCGATCCGGACGACCTCCCCCGGGACCGACCCCTCGACGTTGCCGCCGCTCTCCGCGGCGAGGTCCACGACCACCGAGCCGGGCCGCATCTGCTCGACCATCTCGCGCGTGACGAGCATCGGCGCGACGCGGCCCGGCACGGCGGCGGTCGTGATGAGCGCGTCGGCTGCGGCGACGTACGGCGTGAGCAGCTCGCGTTGCCGCTGGGCTCGTCCCTCGGTCATCTCGCGTGCGTAGCCGCCGGCGCCCTCGAGCGTCTCGAGGCCGAGGTCGATCGCCTGCGCACCGAGAGAGCGGATCTCCTCCGCGGAAGCCGCGCGCACGTCGTACGCCTTGACGACCGCGCCGAGGCGGCGAGCGGTGGCGATGGCCTGCAGGCCGGCGACCCCGGCACCGAGGACGATCACCTCCGCCGGCGGCACCGTGCCGGCGGCGGTCATGTTGAGCGGGAAGAACCGGCGCAGCATGCCGGCCGCGACGATCGCACTGCGATAGCCGGCGACGAGTGCTTGCGACGAGAGCGCGTCCATCGACTGCGCGCGGCTGATCCGCGGCACGAGCTCCATGGCGAAAGCATCGATGCCGCAGTCGCGCAGGTCCACGACGAGCTCGGGCATCGTGGCGGTGGGAAGGAAGGAGAGCGTGCTGGTGCCGGCGGGCAGACGGCGTACGACGGCCGCGTCCAGCGCGTTGACCGAGACGACGAGGACGGCCTCGTCCAGCGCGGCGTCGGACACCTCGGCGCCGGCCGCGCGGTAGTCCTCGTCGGCGTACAGGGCGGCCGCGCCGGCACCCGGCTCGACTGCGACGACGTACCCCAGCGCAGTCAGTTTCCCGACCAGCTCCGGCACGAGTGCGACGCGGGCCTCACCGGGACGGGTCTCTCGAGGGACGGCGATCTTCACGCACCTGAACCTAGACCGTCAGGAGGCGTGGATCCCGCACGTGGGGCCGTTTCGCCTCACCTGACGCGTCCGCGCTGTGCGCGATGTGCTCTGTCACACTCGGACCCCGAGTCCACGAGGAAAGGCCGACCCTGATGTGGTCATTGGCGAAGAAGTCCCTGCTGGCCACGTTCACCGCTGCGGCGCTGGTGTCAGCCGGCGGATGCGGTGCCGGCTCTGTGGCAGCCGACGAGCTGTCGGCCAGCGTCAAGGCCGGCCTGACCGAGGACGTCGGACAGGAGCCTGACGAGGTGACCTGCCCCGACGATCTGGCCGCCGAGGTGGGCGCGACCACACGTTGCACCTTGACCCACGAGGGGACCAGCTATGGCGTGACGGTCACCGTGACCGAGGTGGACGGCGACGACGTGGACTTCGACATCGAGGTGGACGACGAGCCGATGGAGTGAGCACCGCTACGTACGACGCGACGGGCCGTACTGGTCCGCGGGTGAAGCGCGCGTCACATCATCTCCAACCCAGGAGCATGAATACCTGAGCAGCAGTCGGGTATTGACATGTGCAGCGACATGGTCGTGCCCGCGAATCTCGGGGGCTTGCAGGGCGACTTGCAGGTCCGACGCGGGGCGGTTGGCCTCTCACGGGGGTGCGTGCGGCCTCCCGCCGTACGGCAGGCCGATCAGCGCTGGAACTCAGACTCCGCCGCGACCATGTTGCCCCTCGTGCGTCCGCAGGACGTGGGACCGAGAGCTGTTCGTTTGTCGCCAACTCAGTGACAGGTAGGGGCACCTACGCCCACCTGGGGCCGACGGTCGAGGACAAGACCAGATCGTCCGCCTCTGGCATGGCGGCCGCGGCGCTGGCGGCTCAAGCTGGCGCGAGCCGGTCGCGCCAGTAGCCCGGCTTGCGCTTCTCGTGAGCGAGAGCGACCACGACGAGTTCTGCGGGCTGCACGAGATAGACGAGGCGATAGGGGAAACCCGTCAGGCGGCGCGACCTCACGGCCGGGATGCTGATCCAGCCTGGCCACACCGCACCTGACTCGGGCCACTGAGCAATTGCGTCGACGACCTCATCGACAGCGACCTCGAACCGGTCGCCGAGGCCTGAACCGCGCTCCTCGTACCAGTCGAGATCGGCGTCGTATTCGCCTTGAGCGTCTGGGTGCCAGGCGATCTCCAAGCCTCAGCCTCGCTGCGCGCGCTGACGGGCAGCGCGACGTTCGGCGAGCTGGCGCTTCACCTCTGCGTGAGGGACGGTCTGGACCCGCCCGCTCACGATGTCGTCCACCCGAGACGTGATCTCTGCCGTCCAAGCCTCGTGCACCTCGGCCGGATCAGCCGGGTCGTCGAGGCTCGCCAACAGCGCATTCGCCACCTGAGCACGCTGATCCACCGGGAGCGTCAACGCCAACTGCGTGATCTCATCGATACCGGCGACCATGGCACAACCCTACGCCGAGGTCCCGGTCGACGGCTGGGCTGAGCGCCACTTGAGGTCGAACCGCGCCCGCACCTCATCAGCAGCGACCGCCCGCGATGGATCGGCGTTCAGCGCGTCATACGCCGCGGCCGCCTCCGCGCCAGATCAGTAGTACCAGGGGTACGGCGACCAGTCGGGGTCACGCTTCTCCAGGAACTGGTCGCGCCCCTCCTGCGCCTCGTCGGTCATGTAGGCGAGCCGCGTGGTCTCCCCGGCGAAGAGCTGTTGGCCGACGAGCCCGTCGTCGATGAGGTTGAAGGAGTACTTCAGCATCCGTTGCGCGGTCGGGGACTTGGCGTTGATCCGCCGGCCCCAGTCGAGTCCCACGCGTTCGAGGTCAGCGTGGTCGACGACGCGGTTGACCGCGCCCATCTGGTGCATCGACTCCGCGTCGTACTCCTCGGCGAGGAAGAAGATCTCGCGGGCGAACTTCTGGCCGACCTGACGCGCGAGGTACGCCGACCCGAAACCTCCGTCGAAGGAACCCACATCCGCGTCGGTCTGCTTGAAGCGGCCGTGCTCGCGGCTGGCGAGGGTCAGGTCGGAGACCACGTGCAGCGAGTGCCCTCCGCCGGCCGCCCACCCGTTGACCAGGCAGATGACCACCTTCGGCATGAACCGGATCAGCCGCTGCACCTCGAGGATGTGCAGGCGCGCGGTGCGGGCGCGGTCGATCGGGTTGGGCTCGGCTCCCGACGCGGTGCCGTGCTCGGTCTCGTACTGGTAGCCGGCGCGGCCGCGGATGCGCTGATCGCCGCCGGTGCAGAAGGCATGCTTCCCGTTCTTCTCCGAAGGACCGTTGCCGGTGAGCAGCACACAGCCGACGTCCGCGGTGGTGCGCGCGTGCTCCAGCACCCGCAGCAACTCGTCGACGGTGTGAGGCCGAAAGGCATTGAGTACGTCGGGGCGGTCGAAGGCGACGCGGACGGTCCCGTGCTCGCGCGCTCGGTGGTAGGTGATGTCGGTGAGGTCGTCGAAGCCGGACACCTCCTGCCAGGAGTCGGCGTCGAAGGTGTCGGAGACGTGCGGCAGCGCGGACATGGCCCGCAGGCTATCCGCCATCGAGAGGTACGCCGCACGGGCGCCTCAGCGCGCAGCCTCCAGATGCACCCGGAACTCCGCCCCCTCGCCCGGCAACGACGCCACCTCGACGCGGCCGCGCTGCGCCTCGACGAAGTGCTTCACGATCGCCAGCCCGATGCCGGTGCCCGGATGGGAACCGGCCGTCTCGTGCACGCGGTAGAACCGGTCGAAGACCTTCTCGTGCTCCGACTCCGCAATCCCGATGCCCTCGTCGCGGACGCTGAGGGTCACATCGTCCTCGCACTGCCGGACCCCGACGTGGATGGTGGAGCCGCCCGGCGAGAACTTGGCGGCGTTGGTCAGCAGGTTCTCGACGACGCGCATGAACGCGTTGCGGTCGACCTCCACGGTTGCCTGCTCGTCGAAGTCGGTCGCGATCGTGTGTTCCTCGAGGGCCGGGCCTGCGTGCTGCAGCGTCTCGCGTACGACGTCCGCCAGCCGATGCGGCGCCAGCTTCACCTTGAGATTGCCGCGCTCGAGTCGCGAGAAGTCCAGCAGGTCCTGGATGAGGAAGTCCAGGCGCCCGCCGGCGGCGAGGATGCGGGTCACCATCTCGAGACGGCGCTGGTCGGGGGTCTCGTCCCACGCGCCGACCAGCCACTCGGCGAACCCGCGGATCGCGGTGAGCGGAGTGCGCAGCTCATGGCTCACCGTGGAGAGGAAATCGTTGCGCAGCCGGTCGACCTCACGCAGCCGCGCGGTCGCCTCACGCTCACGTGAGAACGCCAGCGCTTGGGCCTCTTCGGCGCGCTTGCGGACGGTCACGTCGCGGATGGACGCCGAGATCGTCACGCCCTGATCGGTCTCCAACGGTGAGAGCGAGATCTCGACCGGGAACTCCGTGCCGTCCTTGCGCATCCCGCACAGGTCGAGCCCCGCGCCCATAGGCCGCACGCGCGGGCCCTGCCCGTAGGTCTCCCGGTGCTTGGGGTGACGGTCCCGGAACCGCGTCGGGACCAGCACCTCGACCGGCCTACCGATCAGCTCCTCGCGCTCGTAGCCGAACATCTTCAGCGTCTGGGCGTTGACCAGGCTGATCCGGCCCTCGGTGTCGACGATGACCATGGCGTCGGGAGCGGCCTCGACCAGCCCGCGGAAGCGCTCTTCGGCGCGTTTGCGCTCGGTGACGTCGCGGATCGCCGCCGACACCAACCGGCCATCGGCGGCCGTGATCGACGACAGCGAGATCTCAGCCGGGAAGTCGGTCCCGTCCTTGCGCCTCGCGGCGAGATCGAGGTTGCGTCCGTGCGCGTGCGCGCGGACCTTCGGATCGCCGATGTAGCTGCGACGCAGCCCAGGGTGGTTGTGGCGGAAGCCCTCGGGCACCAAGAGCTCGACCGTCTGCCCGATCAGCTCCTCGCGCCCATAACCGAAGAGCCGCTCGGTGGCCGCGTTGACCAGCATGATCCGCCCCTTCGGTCCCACGATGACCATCGCGTCCGGGGCGGCCTCCAGGAGGCCCTTGAACCGAGCTTCCGCACTCTTGCGTTCGGTCACGTCACGGATGGTGGCGGCGTACGACACGCCGTTGTCGCTGCCGAGCGGGGACAGCGAGATCTCCACGGGGAACTCGGTGCCGTCGGCGCGCAGACCCGAGAGCTCGAGCCCCGCCCCCATCTCGCGCGTGCGCGGCCGGTCGGCGTACCGGCGGCGGAAGTCGGGGTGCTTGGCACGGAAGTGGTGCGGGATCAGCACCTCCACCTGCTGGCCGATCAGGTCCTCGCGGCGGTGCCCGAAGAGCACCTCGACCTGTCGGTTGACCAGCTCGATGTGACCGTCGGCGTCCACGATCACCATGGCGTCGGGCGCGGCCTCGACCAGGCTGCGGAAGCGCATCTCCATCTCGACCCGCTCGGTGACGTCGCGGGCGATGAGCGAGGCGCCGACGACCCGGCCCTCGTCGTCACGGATCGGTGAGTGCGACATGGAGACGTGGAGGCGCCGGCCGTCGCGATGCAGGCGGACGCCTTCGAAGGCATCGACAGGCTGTCCTACCGCGACCTTGCCCAGCGCAGCCAGGGTGTCGTCGTGTGCGTCGGGATCGTGGACGACCGCGATCGACGAGCCGATCACCTCGTCCTCGGCCCAACCGAACAACTGCTCGGCGCCGTTGTTCCAGTAGCTGATGTCACCGTCGAGGGTCAGGCCGATCACCGCGTCGCCGCTGTTCTCGACGATCGCGGCGAGCTGGTTGAGCTTGTCGGTCTCACCGCCGCGCAGACGCTGCATCGCCTCCTGGCGATGCTCGGCGGCATCGGTGTCCGTGCGCAGCATGACCAGGCGGACAGTCGACAGCAGCTTGGCGCCCTCGAAGGGTTTGGTGAGGTACTCCGACACGCGGCCTCCCAGGCGGCCACCTGGTCGCGGTCGTCGGCGCGTGCGGTCAGCATCACCACCGGGACGTGCGCGGTCTTGGCGTCGCTGCGCAGCCGGCGGGTGACCTCGATCCCGTCGAAGTCAGGGAGCATGTAGTCCAGCAGGACGACGTCGGGCACCCGCTCGGCGATCGCTTCCAGCGCCTCCGCGCCGGACTTGGCGCGGCGGACTTCAAAGCCCGCTCCCTCGAGGTGCAGACGGCAGAAAGTCTGTTTGGGATAGCCCTACCGGCCGGCGGAGATGGTCACCGCCAGCGCCGCCAGATGGCCCAACCGGGCTATCTCGGAGTCGAGGATGCTCGGTCCGCCGCGGCGCCCCAGCACGATCGCCTCGTCGGGTGCCAGCGGAGCGCCGGCGATCACGTTGTCGGCCAGCTGCGCCCATTCGGGTCGTACGTCGAGGCGCGCGGCCCGATCGAGCGGGAGCCAGCACGCCTGCTCATCGTCCAGATCCGGCGCGGCCGAGGTGTGATGCAGCAGCTTGAGCCGACCATCGGTCACAGCGACCCGCACGCCCCAGTCGGCGCGGAACGCCACCGGCGCCAGATCGACCAGCCGATCGAAGGCGATGTGCGGTTGCGCGGTCAGCTCCTCGATGACCTCCAGATCGAGGAAGACATTGCCGGCGGCGGCGTACCGCGACACCCACACCACTCGCACGCCGTCGAGCCGGTTGCACGCCGAGACCACGGAGTCCGGCATGACTCCCGGCGCCATCTCGAGGAGGACATCGTCGACGGCGGTGCCGTCGGAGCGGTGCTCGACGATCTCGATGGCCTCGATGTCGCCCCCCGCCTCACCGATCGCAGTGGCCACCCGACCCAGCGACCCCGGGACGTCGGGGAGCTCGACGCGCAACAACAGCGCCATCTGCAAACCCCTCCTCCGTGGTCTCTTCGACCCTAACCCGACTCGTACGACGGGCCGCCCGCCGCACCCTCGTCGCCGAGTGCGAACCGGGCGACGACGTCGTACCGCGGCCGGTTGCGGGGCCCCTCGCCCAGGTGCGACTCCACCAGCACGAACTCCTCGACGAGGAACTCCCTGCTGCGATAGGTGTCCAACACCCGCATCAGCCGAGTCGCCTCGAACGGCCGCCCGGACCGGGCGAGCGTCACATGCGGGGTGAACGGCCCGCCTCCAGCGTCGGCGCCGGCCTTGCTCGCCGCGGCTCGGGCACCGGCCGACAGCCGCCCCAGCTCCTCCGCCGCGTCGGCGGTCGCTTCGATCCCGGCGTACAGCACCTTGGCGCGGGCCGGACCGGGGAACGCGCCACCGCCTGCGATCCGCAGCGCAAACGGCGTACGCCGCCGGCCGGCGCGGGTGAGGCGTTCGAGGAGGTCGTCCAACGCACGGACAGGCACCTGCGGCATGAAGCCGAGCGTGATGTGCCACTGGTAGGGCATCGTCCACCGCAAGGGTCGGTCGCCGGCGGCGTCGGCTTCGCGCCGGGACGCGAGGAACTCGTCGAGGTCCTCGATGACGTCGTCTGGCGGCAGGACCGCGGTGAACATCCGCATGGCGCTAGTGTCCCGGGCTTGAGATTCGCTGGATAAGTCGGCCGAGGCTGGCGAGGATCTGGTCGGCGGTCTTGGTCCATACGAAGACTCGAGGGTCCTCGTTCCAGGCCTTGACCCATTTGCGGATGTCGGTTTCGAGCGCTTGCACGCTGCGGTGGTCGGAGCGCTGCAACAGATCGGCAGTGACGTAGCCGAAGAACCGCTCGACCAGGTTCAGCCACGAGGAGTAGGTCGGGGTGAAGTGCAGGGTGACCCGCGGGTGTTTCTCCAGCCAGGTCTTGATGATCGGGTGCTTGTGGGTGCCGTAGTTGTCGCAGATCAGGTGGATGTCGAGGCCGTCGGGGACCTCGGTGTCGATCTTGGTCAGGAACTTCTTGAACTCCGTTGCCCGGTGGCGGCGGTGCAAACTCGAGATCACGGTGCCGTCGGCGACGTTCATCGCCGCGAACAGGGTGGTGGTCCCATGCCGGACGTAGTCATGAGTGCGACGTTCCGGCATGCCGGGCATCATCGGGAACGCCGGCTGAGAGCGTTGCAGGGCTTGCATCTGGGACTTCTCATCCACACATAGCACCACCGCTGCCTCAGGCGGGTTCAGGTAGAGCCCGACCACGTCGTAGAGCTTGTCGATGAACAGCGGGTCGTTGGACAACCTGAAGTGATCGACCCGATGCGGCTTGAGACCGAAGTCCTTCCAGATCTTCCCGATCGTGGTCTTCGACAAGCCGGTGCGCTGCGCCATCTTCGACCGCGTCCAGTGGGTGGCGTTGGACGGAGTGGACTCCAACGTCGCCACGATCACCTCTTCGACCTGGTCCACGGTGATCGTGCGCGGCCGACCAGGACGCGGCTCATCATTGAGCCCGTCGAGGCGATGCTCGACGAACCGGCCCCGCCACTTCCCCACCGTGGCTGGTGAGCACCGCAACTCCTGCGCGACGGTCTTGTTGTCCGCGCCCTCAGCGCACGCCAGCACAATCTTCGAACGCAACGCCAACGCCTGCGACGACTTCGCTCGCCGTGACCACTTCGTCAGCTGCTCACGCTCATTAGCGGTCAGGTTCAACTCAGCTTTGGGGCGTCCGGTACGAGGCATACCCAAGTCTATGACTTATCTAGCGAATTTCCCGCGCGACACACTAGAGGATCGCGCCCGGGGTGTACGCCGCGGCGCTGGGTTCGGCGCGCACGATCTTCTCGACTCGGGCGACGACGGCGTGGACCTGGTCGACGGCCGCCCCTGTGAACGCGATCGGCTCCTCGACGAGCCCTGCCAGCTGCTCAGGGCTCATGCCGAGCGAGGGATCCGCTGCGAGGCGGGCGAAGACGTCGTTCTCGGCCTGACCGGCACGCATGTCCAGGGCGACACCGACCGCTGCCTTCTTGATCGCCTCGTGCGCGACCTCGCGACCGACGCCGTGGCGCACCGCGCTCATCAGCACCTTGGTGGTGGCCAGGAACGGCAGGTAGCGGTCGAGCTCGCGTTGGATCACCGCAGGAAAGACACCGAACTCGTCGAGGACGGTGAGGAACGTCTGGAACAGCCCGTCGGCGGCGAAGAACGCGTCCGGGAGCGCCACCCGGCGTACGACCGAACAGGAGACGTCGCCCTCGTTCCACTGGTCGCCGGCGAGCTCGCCGACCATCGAGAGGTAGCCGCGGAGCACGACGGCGAGGCCGTTGACCCGCTCGCACGAGCGGGTGTTCATCTTGTGCGGCATGGCGCTGGAGCCGACCTGGCCCTCCTTGAACCCCTCGGTGACCAGCTCGATGCCGGCCATCAGCCGGATCGTGGTGGCCAGGTTGGAGGGCCCGGCGACGAGCTGCACCAGCGCGGAGAGCACGTCGAAGTCCAGCGAGCGCGGGTAGACCTGGCCGACGCTGGTCAGCACGCGATCGAAGCCCAGGTGGGCCGCGACGCGCTGCTCGAGCTTGGCGAGCCGCCCGGCGTCGCCGTCGAGCAGGTCGAGCATGTCCTGGGCGGTGCCGACCGGACCCTTGATGCCGCGCAGCGGGTAGCGGCCGATGAGGTCCTCGAGCCGGTCCAGCGCGACCAGCATCTCGTCGGCGATGGTGGCGAACCGCTTGCCGAGGGTGGTCGCCTGTGCGGCCACGTTGTGCGAGCGGCCGGCCATCACGAGCGACTCGTGCTCGGCGGCGAGTCGGGCGAGCCTCGCGAGGGTTGCGATGGCCCGCTCGCGGAGCAGCCGGAGGCTGGAGAGGATCTGCAGCTGTTCTACGTTCTCGGTGAGGTCGCGCGAGGTCATCCCCTTGTGGATGTGCTCGTGCCCGGCCAGCGCGCAGAACTCCTCGATGCGTGCCTTGACGTCGTGGCGCGTGATCCGCTCGCGGGCTGCGATCGACTCGAGGTCGACCTGGTCGACGACCTTCTCGTAGGCCTCGACGACGCCGTCGGGCACGTCGATCCCCAAGTCCCGCTGGGCTTTGAGCACCGCGATCCACAGCTGCCGCTCAAGCACGATCTTGTGCTCGGGCGACCAGATCCGCGCGAGGTCCGCGGCGGCGTACCTGGTGGCGAGGACGTTGGGGACGGTCATCGGGCTCCTGGGCTGTTGCGGTGGTGATCCGCGATGTCGCGGCGGTGGTGGGCGCCGTCGATCTTGATCAGGTCGACGCCGGCGTATGCGCGCGCGCGTGCGTCGGACAGGTCGTCGCCGACCGCGGTGACGGCGAGGACACGTCCGCCCGCGGTGACCAGACGGCCCTGTGCGTCGCGGTCGGTGCCGGCGTGGATGACGTCGACCCCGTCCAGCGCGTCGGCCTCCTCGATCCCGGTGATGACGTCGCCCCTGCGTGGGGTGTCCGGATAACCGGCCGCAGCGATGACGACGGTCACCGCGGCACCGTCGCGCCACCGCGGAGGCTCGACCTCGTCGAGGCGACCGTCGGCTGCGGCCTTGAGGAGTACGCCGAGTGGCGACTCGAGCAACTGCAGCAGGGCCTGGGTCTCGGGGTCGCCGAAGCGGGCGTTGAACTCCACGACCCGGACCCCGCGCCGAGTCAGCGCCAGGCCGGCGTACAGCAGGCCGGAGAAGGGACTGCCGCGGCGCGCCATCTCCCGCACCGTCGGCTCGAGCACGCGGGTGCGGACCTCGTCGACGAGTCCAGGGGGTGCCCAGGGCAGCGGGGTGTAGGCGCCCATGCCGCCGGTGTTGGGGCCTTGGTCGCCGTCGAGTGCGCGCTTGAAGTCCTGCGCTGGTTGCAGCGGATAGACGGTGCGGCCGTCGGTGAGGGCGAAGAGGGAGACCTCGGGCCCGTCGAGGTACTCCTCGATCACCAGGCGCCGACACGCTTTCGCGTGGGCCAGGGCTGCCTGGCGGTCCTCGGTGACGACCACACCCTTGCCCGCAGCCAGGCCGTCGTCCTTGACGACGTACGGAGCGCCGAACACGTCGAGCGCGTCAGCGGCCTCTGCTTCGGTCTCGCACACCCGGGCGAGTGCGGTGGGGACCTCCGCAGCGGCCATCACGTCCTTGGCGAACGCCTTCGAGCCCTCGAGCTCGGCCGCCTCGGCGCTCGGCCCGAAGCAGGAGATGCCCACCCGGCGTACGGCGTCCGCGACGCCGACGACCAGCGGGGCCTCGGGACCGACGACGACGAGGTCGGCGCCCAGGCCGGTCGCGAGCGCGGCGACGGCATCGCCGTCCAGGGGATCGACCGGGTGGCGGGTGGCGAAGCCCTCGACGCCGGGGTTGCCGGGGGCGACATGCACCTCGGTGACGGACGGGTCCCGCGACAGGGCGAGCGCGAGCGCGTGCTCGCGTCCGCCGCCGCCGATGACGAGCGTCTTCACGACCCCAGGCTAGTCGCTAGAACAGGTTCTAGTTCCTGGTGTACGGTCGCCCGGTGATCCTCACCGACGCCGACCACATCCGGAACCTGCTCGCCGACTACTGCGCGCTCGTCGACGCCGGCGACTTCGACGGGGTCGGCGAGCTGATGGCCGACGCGGTGCTCGGGTCGGTGGACGGGCCGGACCTGGCCAGCGGCCGCGACGACATCGCCGACTTCTACCGCAAGATCGTGAAACTGAAGGACAACGGGACCCCCGGCACCCAGCACATCGTGAGCAACATCTGGATCGGCCAGCCCGAGGAGGACGACACCGTCGAGGTGCGGTCGACCTTCCTGGTCCTGCAGGCCGTCGAGGGTCTGCCGTTGCAGCCGGTGATGACCGGCCGCTACGTCGACCGATTCGGCAAGAACCCTTATGGCGTCTGGCGATTCGTCAGCCGCCGCTTCGCCGCCGGGCTCACCGGCGACCTGTCCCACCACATGGAGATCACCCTGCGATGAGCACCTCTCGAATCGTCGTCCTCACCGGCGCCGCCTCCGGCATCGGCTACGCCACCGCTCAGAAGTTCCTCGGCGGCGGCGACACCGTCGTCGGGCTCGACATCGCCTCGTCGGTGCCGGAGGGGGTGGAGTACCACCAGGTCGACGTGGCCGACAAGGCCTCCGTGACCGCGGCGTTCGACGCGATCGGCGAGAAGCACGGTCACATCGACGTGCTCCTCAACGTCGCCGGCATCAGCCAGTTCGGCCGGATCGAGACCATCGAGGAGGCGGAGTTCGACCGGGTCGTCGACGTCAACCTCAAGGGCGTCTTCCTCGTCACCCAGGCCGCCCTGCCCTGGATCCGGGCGGCCGCGCCCGCGTCCGGCACGCCGGGCAACATCGTCAACGTCTCGTCGATCACCGGCCTCGCCGCCCAGCCCTACACCGCGGCGTACTCCGCCTCCAAGGGCGGCGTCACGATGCTGACCAAGGGCCTCGCGCTGGAACTCGCCGCCGAGGGCATTCGCGTCAACTGCGTCTGCCCCGGCATGGTCGAGACGCCCCTGGTCGAGGAGGTGGCCGGCAAGATCACCGGCGACCTCGACGCCCGCGCGATGGATCGCATGATGATGCTGCTGCCGCACGCGTCGATGAAGCCCTCGGAGATCGCCGACGCGCTGCACTACCTCGCCGGGGCGCGCTCCGTCACCGGCGTCGCGTTGCCGATCGACGGCGGCATGGACGGCTGAGCCGGGGGGCCCGACCCGCTGCTCAGCGCAGCAGGATCGACTGCTCGCGGCCGGGGCCGACGCCGACGCCCCAGAACGGCGCGCCGGAGAGCTCCTCGAGGCGACGGACGTAGGCCTGGGCGTTGGCGGGCAGCTCGTCGTACGACCGGCACCCCGAGATGTCCGAGCGCCAGCCGGGAAGCATTTCGTAGACCGGCTTCGCATGGTGGAAGTCGGTCTGCGTCATCGGCATCTCCTCCACTCGTTCCCCGTCGATCTCGTAGGCGACGCAGACCGGGATCTCGTCCCACTCGCCGAGGCAGTCGAGCTTGGTCAGGAAGAACTCGGTCAGCCCGTTGATCCGGGCGGCGTAGCGGGCGATCACCGCGTCGTACCAGCCCGTCCGGCGGGGGCGGCCGGTCGTCGTACCGAACTCGTGGCCGATCCGCTGCAGCTTCTCGCCGTCCTCGTCGAACAGCTCGGTCGGGAAGGGGCCCGACCCGACGCGGGTCGTGTAGGCCTTGATGACGCCGATGATCCGGTCGATGCGCGTCGGACCGATGCCCGCACCAGGTCCGACGCCGCCGGCGATCGGGTTGCTGGAGGTCACGAACGGATAGGTGCCGTGGTCGACGTCGAGCATCGTGGCCTGCGCGCCCTCGAACAGCACCGTCTCCCCGCGGTCGAGCGCCTGGTTGAGCACCAGGGAGGTGTCGGCGACCATCGGCTTGAGCCGGTCGGCGTACGCCGCGATCTCCTCGAGGACCTCCTCGACCGTGATGGCGCGGCGGTTGTAGACCTTCACCAGCAGGTGGTTTTTGGTCTCCAGTGCGGCCTCGACCTTGGCCGCGAGGATCTTCTCGTCGAAGACGTCGGCGACGCGCACGCCGATGCGGTTGATCTTGTCGGCGTACGCCGGCCCGATGCCGCGCCCGGTCGTGCCGATCTTGTTCTTGCCGAGGAAGCGCTCGGAGACCTTGTCGATCTCGGTGTGGTACGACGTGATCAGGTGGGCGGCGCCGGAGATCAGGAGCCGTGAGACGTCGACGCCCCGCTCGGCGAGCCCGTCGAGCTCGCGCAGCAGCACGCGCGCGTCCATCACGACGCCGTTGCCGATGACGGGCGTGATCCCCGGGGTGAGGATGCCCGAGGGCAGCAGGTGCGTGGCGAACTTCTCGCCATCGATCACGATCGTGTGCCCGGCGTTGTTGCCGCCCTGGTAGCGCACGCAGAAGTCGATGGAGGCGCCGAGCATGTCGGTCGCCTTGCCTTTGCCCTCGTCGCCCCATTGGGCACCGAGCACCACGATGGCGGGCATCGCCATCCCTCCTTCGGCCGGAGCGGACAGACGAAAGCCCCGGCGGCGCAACAGCACCCGGGGCTCTTGCGGCGCCACGCTATCAGCCGGCCCCCTCCCGAGCACTAGGGTCGACGGCGTGGACGGCTACCTGCTCGTGACCAACAGCTCCGCGGGCATCCACAAGGAGGAGCACATCGAGGCGGTGTGCCGGATCCTCGCCGAGAAGGGTCCTGTCGAGGTGGTCGCGACCGAGACGTCGGAGGAGCTCGACGAGGTCGCCGCGCGCGCGGCGGGTCGGACCGTCGTCGTCGCGGGGGGCGATGGCAGCCTGCATGCGGTGGTCAACGCGCTCTACCGCGCCGGGGTGCTCGCCGAGACGCCGGTCGGCCTGGTCCCGCTGGGCACCGGCAACGACTTCGCGCGCGGCAGCGGCATCGACCTCGATCCGGAGCGCGCCGCCGTACTCATCGCGACCAGCGAACCGTCCGACACCGACCTGATGCTCGACACGACAGGCACGGTCGTGGTCAACAACGCGCACCTCGGCGTCGGCGCGGAGGCGTCGCGGGCCGGCAGCGGGTGGAAGAAGCGGTTGGGACGATTCGGGTACGTCGTCGGCGCCGTCGAGGCGGGCCTGCGGCCGGAGTTCGTCCGGGTGCGCGTCGAGGTCGACGGGCGCATGGTGCACGACGGGCGGGTCGCACAGGTGGCCGTGGGCAACGGCCCTTCCGTCGGCGGCGGCACCGAGCTGGTCCCGGGTGCCGAGCCGGGGAGCGGCCGGATCATGGTGATCGTCTCCGAGGCCGTCGGCCCCCTCAACCGCCTGTTGTACGCCGCTCGGTTGCGTCGCGGCGAGCACCATCGGATGCGCGAGGTGACCCGGATCAGCGGGAGCACGGTCGAGGTGTCGGGCGAGGAGTTCTGGATCAGCTCGGACGGCGAGCTGTCCGGGCCGCATCGCGCGATGCGCTGGCAAGTGTTGAGCGCGGCCATGCGGATGCACGTCCCGCGCGACTGACCCCTGTAACGCGGGGTGGCCTACAGCAGGACGTCGGCCGCCTCGGCGCTCGAGTCGCGCAGAAACGTCCGGCAGCGCTCGGCCTCCCCGGTCTCACCGATCGCCTCGGCGGCGAGGGTCAGGGCGGCGAGCGCGCGCAGGAAGCCGCGGTTGGGCTCGTGCGACCACGGCACGGGCCCGTGGCCCTTCCAGCCGTTGCGCCGCAGCATGTCGAGGGACCGGTGGTAGCCGACCCGCGCATACGCATAGACCGTCAGGTCGTCGGCGCCTTGCGCGCGGGCCTGCTCGGCCAGCGTCGCCCACGCGATCGGCGACTCCGGGTGGCGGCGTACGACGTCAGCCGTGTCCGCGCCGCCGTCCAGCTCGACGGCGGCCGGATCCTCGGGCAGGTGGGTCGCGGGCGGCCCCGCCAACAGGTCTCTGTGTTCCATGCCCTCGTTGTACACGGCCTCACGCCCCCGCTGTAACGCGGGGTTATCGCCGCAGCAGAGCCCGCACACGGCGTACTCAGAAGCAGTAGCACCGCACCAGTTGCGGGCCGGTTCTCCTCCACAGCTGTCCTCACAGGCGGCACCGTCCCCAGCCAGGTGCGTCGGACGAGTGCCGGCCCAGAAACGGCGCGACGGTGAGCGCATGTACCCGGAACTGGCAGCGATCGCTGCGACCCAAGGCGGCCTCTTCACTCGCGCGCAGGCGGCGCAGGGTGGTCTGCGCTCGCCCGCTCTTCGAGGGCTTGTCGCGCCCAATGGGCCCTGTGTCGTCGTACGCCGCGGGGTGTACTGCCTGCGCGAGCTGTGGGAGCGCAGCACCCCCGTGGAGCGTGAGCGGCTGCGGGATCGCGCCGTCCATTTGCGAACCCGGGTGCCGCACCTGATGAGCCACGACTCAGCCGCACGCCTGCTGGATCTGCCGATGCTGAACCCCCGGAACGCGCTCAGCCACCTCACGCGACCAGGCGTCGGCGGAAGCCGCAGCGAGCACGGCATCAAGCACCATCTCGGCCGGCAGCTGCCCGAGGGAAACGTCGAGGTCGACGGGATCATGTGCACAGGCTTGGCGCGCACGGCGCTCGACCTCGCCCGCGAGCACGGACTACCCGCCGGTTTGGTCGCCTGCGATGCAGCCTTGCGACGCGGCGTGACGACCACCGAACTGCGCGATCACCTCGAGATGATGACCTGCTGGCCGAACGTGACACGTGCCCGAGAGGCAACACGACTGGCCGACGGCGGGGCGGAGACGCCCGGCGAGTCGCTCATGCGACTTCTGGTCGTGGAGCTCGGTCTCGGACAGCCCTGGACGCAGTTCCCCCTACGTGTCGACGGCCGGGTGGTCTTCCTCGACCTGCTCATCGGCTGTCATGACTTCGAGTTCGACGGCAAGGTGAAGTACCTTCCCGCGGCCGGCGGCGGGATCGCGACCCGGCCCGCCGAAGAGGTGGTCTGGGCAGAGAAGCTGCGGGAGCGCCGGATCGCCGCCGAAGGTCTCGGGGTGTCGCGCGTCGTATGGGACGACCTGTTCGGCGCGGCCAGGGAGCGCACTGCCAAGCGGCTCGCCGCGGAGTACGCCATCACGGCCGCACGGTTCGGCACGCGCACCCCCGACCACCTGGTCGACTTCGCGCTGCGCTACCGCGGCGCGCGGCGTACGTCGGCCTGAGCGGCCGCACTGGTGCGGTGCTGTTGCCACTGAGTGCGCGTTGTACGCCGACTGGTGCGGCGATAACCCCGCGTTACATGGGGTTAGCCGCCCGGAAGGGCGGCGTGCTGCACGACCCAGGTGTGCATGGCGATCGCGGCGGCGGCGGAGGCGTTGATGGAGCGGGTGGAGCCGAACTGGGCGATGGAGAAGGTGCCGTCGCACAGGGCGCGTGCCTCGGGAGACAGGCCGGGTCCCTCCTGACCGAACAGCAAGCAGACCCGGCGGGGCAGGCGCAGGTGCTCCAGCGGCTCGGCGCCGGGCAGGTTGTCGATGCCGTAGACCGGGATTTTCTCGGCGCGCATCGCGGCCGCCAGCTCGGCCACCGTGGGGTGATGGCGGATGTGCTGGTAGCGGTCGGTCACCATCGCCCCGCGCCTGTTCCAGCGGCGCCGCCCGACGATGTGCACCTCGCGGGCGAGGAAGGCATTGGCGGTGCGGACGACGGTGCCGATGTTGAAGTCGTGCTGCCAGTTCTCGATCGCGACGTGGAAATCGTGCCGGCGGGTGTCGAGGTCGGCGACGATCGCCTCGAGCGTCCAGTAGCGGTAGCGGTCCACGACATTGCGCCGGTCCCCCGACGCCAGCAGCTCGGGGTCCCAATGCGACCCCTCCGGCCACGGACCCACCCAGGGGCCGACCCCCACGTCTGCCGAGGCCGAGGCAGAGAACGGCATCGGGTCGTACGGCGCGCGGCGCTCCTCGCCGTCGGGCGGCCCGAGACCACCAAGGGGCCCGAGGCCACCGGGCGGCTCAGCCTCCACGGCGAGACGACCAGATGCTGCGGACCCGGTTGACCGCGAACCAGGACACACCCAGCACCACGACGACAATCACGACCTTCTGGAACGTGTCGGCGTACCCCTCGACCCGATGCCACTGCTCCCCGAGCAGATAGCCGGCCAACACGAAGATGGTGTTCCAGATCAGGCTGCCGGCGAGTGTCAGGACCAGGAAGAGCGCCATCGGCATCCGGGTCATGCCCGCGGGCACGGAGATGAGGCTGCGGAAGATGGGGATCATCCGGCCGAAGAACACCGCCTTGCGGCCGTGCCGCTCGAACCACAGCTCGGTGCGCCGCAGGTCCTCGGTCTTGACCAGCGGCACCCGCTCCCACACGGCGTACACCCGGTCGCGGCCGAACGCCGCGCCGATGCCGTACATCGCCAGCGCGCCGACGATCGACCCCAGCGTCGTCCAGAAGAGGGCGGAGAACAGGGTGTAGTCGCCGCGGCTGGCTGTGAACCCGGCCAGCGGCAGGATGATCTCGCTGGGAAGCGGTGGGAACAGGTTCTCCAGCGCGACGGCGAGGCCGGCGCCGGGGCCGCCGAGCCGCTCCATCAGGTCCACGGCCCAGCCGGAGATGCCGGTGAGCTCGTCAGGGTCCTGGGTCTCGAACTGGACGACCGCGTGACGCGCGAGGGTCATGCCAGGCCCAGCTCGTCCTTGCCGACGGCGTACAGGTAGGGCAGCCCGGCCTCGGCGACCCGCTCGGCGGCGCCGGTGTCTCGGTCCACGACGACAGCGACCGCGACCACCTCCGCGCCGGCCTCGCGCAGCGCCTCGACGGCGGTCAGCGCGGACCCCCCGGTGGTGGAGGTGTCCTCCACGCAGAGCACACGCCGCCCCGCGACAGGGGCGCCTTCGATGCGGCGCTGGAGGCCGTGCGCCTTGCCTTCCTTGCGTACGACGAACGCGTCCAGACTGCGACCGGCGGCGGAAGCGGCGTGGAGCATCGCGGTCGCGACCGGGTCGGCGCCCAACGTGAGCCCTCCGACGGCGTCGAAGTCGAGCCCCGCCGTGAGCTCCAGCATGACCCGGCCGACGAGCGGTGCGGCGGCCCCGTCGAGGGTGATGCGCCGCATGTCGACGTAGTAGTCGGCCTCTTTGCCGGAGGCCAGCGTGACGCGCCCGTGCACGACGGCCTTGTCCTTGATCTGGGCGATCAGTGCCTCACGGTCGGCGGCGACGGAGGGCTGAGACATGCAGGCGACCCTACTGCGCGGGCCTCTCCACGATCTCCGCGGCTCCGGAACGCTCCGCGCCGCGACGTCGCCCTCGCAGGAGGGTGGTGAAGGCGAGTGCGGGCAGGGCGAACCACGCGATCAGCGCGGCCGGGTCCAGCCCCATGTAGGTGAACACCTCCGCGGTCTCGCGGTGGATCACCGCGACCACCCCGACCAGGACGCCGATCGCCGTCAGGCCCATCGTCACGATGGCGGAGGACCGCCCCAGGCTCGCCCACGCGCCGGCCAGGAGAGCCGCCCCGACCAGGGTGATGACGCCGTGCACGGGCAAGGCGGTGGGCACGTCGGTGCTGCGCTCGACCAGGATCCAGAGGATGCTCGCGGCCTGCACCAGCAGGACGACGGCGGCCAGCAGCAGCGCCCACCCCGCGGTCCCGCCCCTTGCGGGAGCGCTCTCGCCGGTCGAGGTACGCCGTCCGGCGCCGCGGGAGACCGCGAGCGCCCCGGCGGCGCCCACCAAGAAGAGCGCGGGCGACGGGTACTGCCACGACTCCATCATCGGCATCGAGACGATCTGCCCCTCGATGGTCCCGGTGCCGGTGAGCTTGGCCGGGATGACCAGCGCGACCCACGTCAGACCGACCACGGCGAGCAGGCGACGTCCCGCGGCTCGACCGTCCGCGAGTAGACCGGCCGGCACGATCACGACCAGCAGCCAGGTCAGGAGCGGCCACAGGTAGGCCACGAAGCGGTTGAAGTCGTCTCGAAGGGTGCCTAGTCCCACCGTGTCCAGCAGGAACCAGACCCAGCTCACCACCATCACGAATGCGGCGGTCGTGGCGCACAGCAGGGCTCCGGCCCAGAACGCCGTGTCCCAGGAGCCCCCGGGTAGGTCGTCGGCGGCCCGCGGCTGGGCGACCAAGAATGCTCCGGTCACCGCCAGCGCGAGACCCACTCCGACTCCGCCGCCGTCCGGCCACTCGCTGTCGCTGGTGACCGCATAGACGGTCTCGGCACCGATCGTGTACGCCGCCGCGAGGAGCAGTGGTGCGATCGAGACGAACTTGAGCAGCTGCACAAGACCGGGGCTCAGCTGGAACACGCGGACCAGATGCGTGATCGAGATGCCGACGATGGCCAGCAGGACCGGCATCAGCGCCCAGAAGTGCTTCCCGGTGTCCCCGGACCGGTCCCACGGCAGGAACAGCGCGGCCAGCAACAGCAGGAACGCGCCGACGTCGCGCAGCGGGTCGGCCAGCTGTGACTCGAACCCGGGTCTCCCGGTGGCTGCTGGCCCGGTTGGACTGGCGAGGTTCGACATGGGAGTCCCCCTGCTACGAAACGATGTCGCGACGGCAGACCGCAGGCTACCGAGCAAGCGGCCGGGCGCGCGGCCGTCTCGCTCAGTGACAGCACCCGGGTAGCGTCCAAGAGATGACCGCTCGGACCTCCCGCCGACTGCAGGCGATCCCGACGACGATCTTCGCCACCATGTCGGCGCTGGCCCAGCGCACGGGGGCGATCAACCTGGGCCAGGGCTTCCCCGACGAGGAGGGTCCCGCAGGGGTCATCGAGGCCGCGGTGAGCGCGCTTCGCAGCGGCCGCAACCAGTACGCCCCCGCGCCCGGTGTGCCCGAGCTCCGCGAGGCGATCGCTCGGCAGCGCGAGCGCGACCACGGCGTTGTCCTCGACCCGGAGTCCGAGGTCGTGGTGACGGCCGGCGCGACCGAGGGGATCGCCGCGGCGGTCCTCAGCCTGGTCGATCCCGGCGACGAGGTGATCGTCGTCGAGCCCGCCTACGACTCCTACGCCGCCTGCCTGGCCCTCGCCGGAGGCGTCGCCCGTCCCGTGGTGCTCCGCCCACCGGCGTACCGCTTGACCGCCGAGGATCTCGCCGCGGCCGTCACCGATCACACGGTCGCGATCATCGTCAACAGCCCGCACAACCCGACGGGGCGGGTGCTGGACGACGAGGAGCGGACGGCGGTGGCCGACCTCGCGCGACGGCACGACCTGGTGGTGATCGCCGACGAGGTCTACGAGCATCTGGTCTTCGACGGCGCGCACGTCCCGCTGGCCACGCTGCCGGGGATGTGGGAGCGCACCGTCACCCTGTCCAGCGCCGGCAAGATGTTCTCGGTCACCGGCTGGAAGGTCGGCTGGGCCACCGGACCCCCCGACCTGGTGGCGGCGGTGGCCTCGGCCAAGCAGTGGTTGACCTACACCAACGCCAGCCCGTTGCAGCCGGCCGTCGCCCACGCACTGGACGCGCACGGGGACTACGCCCGCGGGCTGGCCGACCATCTGCGCCCGCAGCGCGACCTGCTGGTGTCCGGGCTGCAGTCGCTCGGCATGCGGACCGCACCGGCCGAGGGCACCTACTTCGTCCTGAGCGATGTCAGCGTCTTCGGCTACGAGGACGGCCTGGCGTTCTGCTCGACCCTGCCCGAGCGCGCCGGCGTGGTCGCCATCCCGGCGCAGGTCTTCTTCAGCGACCCCGCGGACGGGCGGCACCTGGTCCGATGGGCGTTCTGCAAGCGCCGCGACGTCCTCGACGAGGCGTTGAGCCGGTTGCGGGGCGCCGACCTCAGCGCGTGAGCGCCGTCCCTGACCTCCCCAAGGCTTGATCTTCTGCTTGGGCGGCGGCGAGAT
>JBHWSH010000058.1:0-3011 GCA_043427135.1 Marmoricola sp.
AATGTCGCGGAGGCTGACGAGGTGCTGCGCATCGAGCGTCTGGTCACCGCCGAGGGCGAGCCGGTGCCCGAGGAGGAGTGGCCCAACGTCCCCGGCGCTCGCGTCCACGTCGTCAAGGAGTGGGTCTACCCCGAGGACGAGTACGACGAGAGCGAGGAGGGCACCGACGACGAGGACCGTGAGGACGAGGACTACGAGCCCTACCAGCAGTACGTGCCGGTGTGGGTCGTCACCGACCTCGACGCCTCCGGCCTGCGCCGTCGCGGCGGCGTCAGTGGCAGCGCGAGCAGCGGCAGCACCGCCGACGAGGACGCGGGCGAGAGCGAGGAGGAGACCGAGGCCCGCCGCGAGGAGCGCCGCCGCGTGATCGCCAACAACAAGGCGTGGGCCAGCGCGGAGACGGTGCGCCGCGAGTGGCTGGCCGGGTTCGTCGCTCGCAAGACGGCCCCGAAGGGAGCCGAGGCCCTGATCTGCGAGGCCGTCGTCACCGGCCACCACTCGCTGAGCAAGGCCATGGACCACCGGCACCCGATGCTCTTCACGCTGCTCGGCATCCCGGCCCCGTCCGGCTACTACGGCGCGGGCCACGACGAGTGCCGCAAGATCGCGACCAAGGCGAACACCCCGAAGGCCGCGACCATGACCACGCTCGCCGCCGTCGTCGCCGCTTGGGAGGCGACCACCGGCAAGCACTCCTGGCGCAACCCGAGCGCGTGGGACGCCCGCGTGCTCGGCGCGCTCGTGGAGTGGGGCTACCAGCCCAGCGAGGTCGAGCGCATCCTGCTCGGCGAGGAGCCGCAGCCGAGCACCGGCAGCGACGAGCCGGACGCCGACGCCGAGGACGAGGCCAACGCCGACGAGGCCAACGACAGCGCCGCCTGACCTTCTCCCCTCCCCCACTGAGGGCGGTTCTCCCTGTGGAGAACCGCCCTCAGTGGAATAGAAACCATAGAATGAACTCAGTTCGTTTGATCCGCTACCCGGGAGGACCCCGACATGTCACACGAGATCGAGACCCACGGCACGCAGGCCGCCGCCGTCTTCGCCCGCAAGGACGCCTGGCACCGACTGGGCACCACGGTCCGCGACCGCGCGTTCACCGCCGAGGAGGCCATGACGCTCGGCCACCTGGGCGGCTGGGACGTACGCAAGTTGCCGCTCACCACCGCCGAGGTCAGCGAGTGCGGCGTCACGCCCATCGAGGTCCCCGGCTTCGCCACGGTGCGCACCAACCCGTTCACCGGAGCGCCCGAGGCGCTCGGCGTCGTCGGCGGCGGCTACACCCCGCTGCAGAACGAGGACCACGCCGAGTTCCTGAACCTGCTGGCCGACGAGTCCGGCGCGATCTTCGACACCGCCGGGTCGCTGCGCGGAGGTCGGCAGGTGTTCATCACGATGCAGCTGCCGGACTCGCTCACGGTCGGCGGCACCGACCGCGTCGACCTCAACATCGCCGCGCTCAACAGCCACGACGGGTCCAGCGCGTTCCGCATCCTCGTCACCCCGGTCCGCGTCGTGTGCGCGAACACCCAGAGCGCCGCGCTGCGCAACCACGAGTCGTCGTTCTCGATCCGCCACACCCGCAACGCCAAGGCCGCCGTCCAGGCCGCCCGCGACGCGCTCGGGCTGACCTTCACCTACGTCGACGCGTTCCAGGTCGAGGCCGAGCGGCTGATCCAGCAGACCATGACCGACTCCGCGTTCGACGCCCTGATCGACGCCACGTTCGGCAAGGCCGAGGCCAGCGCCACCAAGCGCGTCCGTGAGACCGAGCGCCGCCGCCGCTCCCGGCTGCACTGGCTCTTCGCCGACGCCGAGACCCAGGCCGGCATCCGCGACACCGCGTGGGCCGGCTACCAGGCCGTGGCCGAGTACGTCGACCACTACGCCCCGGTCCGCACCAAGGGCGACGAGGCCGCCGCCCGCGCCGCCCGCGTGCTCACCAGCGACGACCCCGACCGGATCAAGCGCCGCGCCTGGACCGCGCTGGCCCCGGCCTGACCGTCCGTCCCGCAAGTCCTCCGGTGGCGGGCTGAGACCCGAGTCCGGCCCGCCACCGGCCCAACCCAAGGAGGAGCCATGACCGACACCACCACCCACCCCGCCCTCGCCACCGAGCAAGTCCGCGCATGGGATCTCCGGCCCACCGACACGCTTGTCGACCCCGACACCGGCATCGCGTTCCCGATCACCACCGTCACCGTGGATGAGCCCGGCCGCGCGGGACGCAACGTGCATATCTCAGCCCTGGTCCTTGGTGCCCGCATCCTGCCGCTCAACCAGTTCGTCACCATCGCGAAGCGGGACAACACTCCGACTGCCACTGACGCCGACGTCCAGGCCAGCGCCGCCAAGGACCGGCACACCCTCAGCGAGACGGCATGCGACCTGATCGCAATCGAGCACCGGCTGCGCGACGTGCGCCGCTGGACCACCGAGACCGCCCGCGTCCACCTGGACGCGGCCCTGTCCAGCGTCGCCACGGCGCTGGATGCCCTGCACGCCGAGTACGCCCACCGCACCACCACCGAACAGGAGCAGTGATGTCCGAGCAGACCCAGCCGGAGCCGACCGGCACCGTGATCAGCGAGCGCGACCAGCGCCGCATCCTCGCCGCCATGATGGCGATGCCGTACGCCGCCAGCAGCCGCGTCCCGAAGCCGTGGACGGCGATGCGCGAGACCGTCACTGCCGATGCCGTCGTGGCGTTCCTCGACGGCCTCGCTGAGGTCCTGACCGAGGTCGGAGCCGAGAGCGACACCCACCGCCGCCGCCTGTTCTCCCTCGAGGCCGACATCGAGGCGTTCCGCCGCCTCATCGGCACCGCGCCCGCCGAGGTGACCCCGTGAGCGCGCACATCGAGTGGCTGGCCGCCCGCGAGACCAGCGTCCAGGTATTCACCCCCGGCGAGGACTGGATCGGCGCCGGGGAGCACCGCCAGCCCGTCCTGACCCTCGCCGGTGACGACGTGGTCGCGATCCAGGGCACGCCCGCCGAGTTGCGCGCGCTAG
>JBHWSH010000059.1:0-3181 GCA_043427135.1 Marmoricola sp.
GGGTGGCGGCGTACGTCGGCGGGTACGACGGGCGCGCGGCGCTCGGTCTCCCTGGCCTCGGCGCGGACCCAGACGTGCGGCTGCTGCGTGCTCGACATGACCCCGATCCTCTCAACCGGAGGGAGTCAGCCGATCCGCTGGCCCTTGCCGATGACGGTGATGCCGCCCTCGCTGACCGTGAACCCGCGCCGCCGGTCCTCCTCGTGGTCCACCCCGATCAGGCAGCCGTCGGGCACCTTCACGTTCTTGTCGATGATGGCGTCGCGGACCACGGCACCGTGTCCGATGACGACGTTGTCGAGCAGGACGCTGCGCTGCACCGTCGCGCCGTCGGCGACGTAGCCGTGGGTGCCGATCACGGTGCTGTCGACGGTGGCGCCGGAGACGATCGAGCCCTGACAGACGATCGAGTCGCGCACCGAGGCTCCGGAGACGAACTTCGCACCCGGCAGCTGATGGTGGGCGGTGTAGATCGGCCACGCATCGTTGTAGAGGTTGAAGATCGGCAGCGCCGAGACGAGGTCCAGATGCGCCTCGTGGTAGCTGTCGAGCGTGCCCACGTCACGCCAGTAGTCGCGGTCCCGGTCCATCGAGCCGGGCACGTCGTTGCGGCGGAAGTCGTAGACGGCCGCCTTCTGCTCGGCGACCAGCATCGGGATGATGTCGCCGCCCATGTCGTGCCGCGACGTCGAGTCCTGGGCGTCGCGCTCCAAGGCGTCGACCAGCGCCCCGGTGGTGAACACGTAGTTGCCCATCGAGGCGAACGACTCGTCGGGGGAGTCCACCAGTCCTGGCGGGTCGGCCGGCTTCTCCAAGAACTCCTCGATCGTGACGCCGTCGGCCGCCGTCTTGATGACGCCGAACTGCCATGCCTCGTGCCGTGGCACGCGGATGCCGGCGACGGTCACCCCGGCGCCGGACTCGGCGTGCGCCCGCACCATCTGCGAGGCATCCATCCGGTAGACGTGGTCGGCGCCGAAGACCACGATGTGCTCCGGGCGCGCGTCGTTGATGAGGTTCATCGACTGGTAGATCGCGTCGGCGCTGCCTTGGTACCACCGCGGTCCGCGCCGCTGCTGCGCAGGGACGGGGGCGACGTACCCGCCGAGCATGGAGGAGAGCCGCCAGGACTGCGAGATGTGCCGGTCCAGGGAGTGCGACTTGTACTGCGTGAGGACCGCGATGCTGGTGTAGCCGGCGTTGACCAGGTTGGACAGCGCGAAGTCGATCAGCCGGTAGGAGCCACCGAAGGGCACGGCGGGCTTGGCCCGGTCCTCGGTGAGCGGCATCAGTCGCTTGCCCTCCCCGCCGGCCAGGACGATGCTCAGCACCCGCGCCATGCTCGAAGACTAACCGCCGGCACTAGATTCGGGCCCATGCGTGTAGCGATCCTCACCCGCGAGTTCCCGCCAGACGTGTACGGCGGCGCCGGGGTGCATGTCGACTTCCTCGTCCGTGAGCTGCGTGGCCTGCTCGACGTCGAGGTGCACTGCATGGGCGAGCCGCGCGAGGGTGCGGTCGCGCACAGCGAGGACGATCCGCGCCTGCGGGACGCCAACGCCGTCCTGCCGATCCTGTCGGCGGACCTGTCGATGGTGGCCGCGGTCGCCGGCGTCGACCTGGTGCACTCGCACACCTGGTACGCCGGGATGGCCGGACACCTCGCCAAGCTGCTGCACGGCGTACCGCATGTGGTGACCGCGCACTCGCTCGAGCCGTTGCGTCCGTGGAAGGCCGAGCAGCTCGGTGGCGGCTATGCGGTCTCCTCCTGGGTCGAGCGGACCGCCTTCGAAGCCGCCGATGCCGTCGTCGCGGTCAGCCACGGCATGCGCGCGGACGTCCTGGCGGCGTACGACTCCCTCGACCCGGACCGCGTGCACGTCGTCCACAACGGGATCGACGCCGACTTCTACCGCCCCGACCCCGACGTCGAGGTCCTCGAACGCCTCGGCGTCGACCTGAACCGGCCCTACCTCGCGTTCGTCGGGCGGATCACCCGGCAGAAGGGCGTCCCACACCTGCTGCGCGCGGGGCTCCACCTCGCCCCCTCGATCCAGATGGTCCTGCTGGCCGGTGCCGCGGACACCCCCGAGCTCGCCGCCGAGACCGACGCCGCGATCGCCGAGCTGCGCGCGCGTCGAGACGGTGTCTTCGTGGTCTCCGAGATGCTGCCGCGCGAGGAGGTCCGTCAGGTGCTCACGCACGCCGCGGTGTTCTGCTGCCCGTCGGTCTACGAGCCATTGGGGATCGTGAACCTGGAGGCGATGGCCTGCGGTACGCCGGTCGTGGCCAGTCGTGTGGGTGGCATCCCGGAGGTCGTCGACGAGGGCCGGACCGGTCTGCTGGTCGACCTCGACGCGGGCGACACCGACGGTTTCGAACGCCGCTTCGCTGCGGCTGTCGAGGAGGTCGCGCTCGACCCGTCCCGCGCCGCCGCCATGGGGGAGGCCGGGCGCCGGCGTGCGGTCGAGCAGTTCGGGTGGGATGCGGTGGCCGCCCGCACGGTCGAGCTCTACCGCTCCCTCACCGGAGGCACCGACGACGAGCAGATCGCGAACGAGCGCCGACGGCTGGTGCGCGAGCGTGTGTTCGGCGACGTGCTTCCGGAGACCACCTCCGACGAGCGCACCCCCGAGGAGACCGGGTCAGAGGACGCCAGCGAGGAGTGGCTGCGTCGCAACGTGCCGCCGCACCACGGCTGAGCGTGGCTCAGGCCGAGGCGTTGCCCCCGCGTGCGACGAGGGCGTCGCGGATCTCGGTCAGCAGCGCGATGTCCTCCGGGGTGCCGTCCTCCTCCGTGGTCGGGAAAAACCGCTCCTTCGCCTTGGTGTAAGGCAGGATCACGCCGAAGTAGACGACCGCGGCGAGGATCAGGAACGCGATCAGCGCGGTCAGGAACGCACCGAGCGGGATGCCGTTGCCCTCCTTGTCGGCGAGCACGACCCAGCTGTCGAAGTTGGGCGTGCCGCCGGCGACCTTGCTGATCAGCCCCATGATCACCGCGGTGAACGTGGTGACCACGGTCGCGAACGCCGCGCCCATGATGAAGGCGACGGCGAGCTCGACGAGGTTGCCGCGCAGGATGAAGGCTTTGAATCCGGTCATGGGTCGTGACGCTAGCGGACGAGAATCACGCTGAGAACCCGCGTGACGGCTGCCTGGGCGATCCGGTTCGCACAAA
>JBHWSH010000060.1:0-26766 GCA_043427135.1 Marmoricola sp.
CATCTGGACCTTATCGACGAGCCCGGCCACGTGCGCCAAGCGGCGCTGACCGCCGCGCTCCCCCAGGGGCTGCGGGTGCCGGGTGTCGTCACCGACGACGCCGACGTCGCCTCGGCGTTCTTCGACGAGACGCTCGCCGCGGGGCACGAAGGTGTGGTGGTGAAGTCGCTGGAGAGCGCCTATGAGGCCGGACGGCGCGGCGCGGGCTGGATCAAGGTCAAGCCCCGGCACACGCTGGACCTCGTCGTGCTCGCCGCCGAGTGGGGCAGCGGACGGCGCCAGGGATCGCTGTCCAATATCCACCTCGGGGCGCGCGACCCGTCGACCGGCGGGTTCGCCATGCTCGGCAAGACGTTCAAGGGCATGACCGACGAGATGCTCGCCTGGCAGACGCAGCGGTTCCTCAAGCTCGAGACCCACCGCGAGGGCCACGTCGTCCACCTGCGCCCGGAGCAGGTCGTCGAGATCGCCTTCGACGGCATCCAGACCTCGACCCGCTATCCCGCCGGGATGGCGCTGCGGTTCGCCCGGGTGCTGCGCTACCGCGACGACAAGACCGCCGCGGAGGCCGACACCGTCGACGACGTACGCCGGCTCCGGGGCTGAGGCGCTGCCAGCTAGCGCAAGCCGCGTTCCTGGTGCTCAGGCGTCGGGAAGATCAAGCGGAAGTAGTAGCGCACCTCCTCCGTCGTCAGCTCCCCCGCGTCGCGCATGCGGCTGAGGCGTTTGAGAACGGCAAGGGCGCTGCCCGGTGGTGGCTCGTCGTCGCTGATCTCGGCTCCGAGAAGCGCTGCGCCGACGTGAGCCATCAGCTTGCGTTGTACCTCGTGCTCGTCGCGGGTCAAGCGGTGCTCCTGAGTCCAGCGCGCCGACGATCAGGAAGCCGATGTCCCAGGACAGCGGCGAGCCGAGGTCGTCGCGAACGTGGTGGACGCCGAGGATCTGGTGGTTCACCACCCCCTCGACGAGGTTGAAGATCCCCCAGCCCGCGATGACCAGCCCGAAGTGGAACGACCAGCTCGGGGCGATCCGGCCCTGTTGCCAGGCGCGGATGGTGACGATCGACGCGGCCAGCACCAGGAACCAGGTGACGACGTGGAAGAAGCCGTCCGCGAGGGTGTTGACCTCGAGCCCGGCGAGCGTGGTCATCGGGTAGTCCTCGACGTCGCTGACATGTGGTGCCACTGGAGGATCTGGTGCAGCGCGATGCCGTCGACGAACCCGCCGAGGCCCAGTCCGTAGAGCAGGCCGGCTGCCTTCGTCGGCAGCTTCCCGCGCGTGGTGGACGTGGTCGCGCTCACACTGGGTCGCTGCCCGCGCTCGAGGTCGACAAACCTTGGTGCAACTCCGAGTTGCACGCTCGTAGCATGGGCCCATGGCTGAGGAGACCACGCGTCGTACGTCGCCTGGCGAGCGCCGTCGTGAGCGCGAGGCGAGCATCATCCGCGCCACCCGCGAGCTCTTCGACGCCCGAGGGCTCCGCGACGCGCAGATCGACGACATCGCGCACGCGGTGGGCATCAACCGGGCGATCATCTACCGGCACTTCACCGGCAAGGAAGAGCTGTTCGCGCTCACGCTCACCGACTACCTCAAGGACCTCGACGAGCAGCTCGCCGAGGCCGACGACGAGTCGGCGTCTCCGGAGGAGCGGCTGCGTCGCCTGACCGCAGCATTCGCCGACTTCGGCATCCGGCACCCGGCCTTCGTCGACTGCGGCGTCACGATCATGCGGATGGGCCCGGCGCTGCTCGAGGAGCTCAGCTCCTCGGCGCTCTTCCGGCTCGGTCGCGGCATGACCGGCTGCCTGAGCAGAGTCCGGCTCGTCGTGCGGGCAGGCGTGGACAGCGGCGACTTCCAGGTCGAGGACCCGGACCTGGTCGCCAACCTGCTCTACTCGCTCGGTCTCGGCGGACTCCAGCTCGCGCGGCTGGGCCACATGGTCAGGGAGGCCGCACCCGGCGTACCCGAGGTGACGCCTATCGACCTCGAGGTGCTGACCGCGCACCTGATGGAGTCCAGCCTGGCGCTGGTGCGGGCGCGCGCTGTGGCCTGAGTCGCCCTGGAGACAATGCGGTGGCTGTGATGCACGCCGTGCACCACAGCCACCGCACTGTTTGCTTCTGGGAGGCTCAGCGCTCCAGGATCGCGGTGACGCCCTGGCCGCCCGCGGCGCAGATCGAGATGACACCGCGGCCCGACCCCTTCTCGGCCAGCAGCTTCGCCAGGTTGGCGACGATGCGCCCGCCGGTCGCGGCGAAGGGGTGGCCCGCTGCGAGGGAGGAGCCGTTGACGTTGAGCTTCGCGCGGTCGATCGCACCCAGGGGGGCGTCGAGCCCGAGCCGCTCCTTGCAGAAGACCGGGTCCTCCCACGCCTTGAGGGTGGCGAGCACCTGGGAGGCGAAGGCCTCGTGGATCTCGTAGAAGTCGAAGTCCTGCAGGGTCAGACCCGCGCGCTCCAGCATCCGCGGCATCGCGTAGGCCGGAGCCATCAGCAGGCCCTCGTTGCCGTGCACGAAGTCGACCGCGGCGGTCTCGAACTCGGTGAGGTAGGCCAGCGGCTCCCAGCCCCGCTGCGCGGCGTACTCCTCGGAGCACAGGAGTACGACGGAGGCGCCGTCGGTCAACGGGGTGGAGTTGCCCGCGGTCATCGTCGCGGTCTCGCCCGTGCCGAACACCGGCTTGAGCGTCGACAGCTTCTCGACCGAGGAGTCCGGTCGGAGGTTCTGGTCGCGCTCGAGACCGCGGAAGGGCGTGATCAGGTCGTCCTGGAAGCCCCGGTCGTACGACGCGGCGAGCTTGTGGTGGGACTCGACGGCGAGCTGGTCCTGCTCCTCGCGACCGATGTGCCACTCCAGCGCCGTGATGGCGGCCGACTCCCCCATCGACAGGCCGGTGCGGGGCTCGCTGTTCTGCGGGATGGCCGGGGCCAGGTGCTGGGGCCGGACCTTGGACAGGGCGGCGAGACGCTGCTGCATGGTCTTGGCCCGGTTGGCCTCGAGCAGGATCTTGCGCAGGCGCTCGTTGAGGGCGATGGGCGCGTCGGAGGTGGTGTCCGTGCCGCCGGCGATCGCGACCTCGGTCTGCCCCAGAGCGATCTTGGTGCCGGCCAGGATCGCGGCCTGGATGCCGGTGTCGCAGGCCTGCTGGATGTTGTACGCCGGCGACGCAGGGTCGAGCTTCGAACCCAGGACGGCCTCGCGCGCCAGGTTGAAGTCGCGGGCGTGCTTGAGCACCGCTCCGGCGACCACCTCGTCGACCCGCTCGCCCTCCAGACCGAAACGGGTGACCAGCCCGTCGATCGCGGCGGTCAGCATCTCCTGGTTGGAGGCATCGGAGTAGACGGTGTTCGACCGGGCGAACGGGATGCGGTTGCCGCCGATGACGGCGACGCGGCGGGTCTGGGCCTGCATGGCACTCCTTGATTCGACAACCGGTCCCGCGCAGGCGTCAGCGCGCCACCAGGCGGGTAGGACCGTTCCAGTGTGCCCGCGCCCACCGCGCCAGCGGTAGCCGATGAGGGGCAGATCACCAACTGTGGACTCGCAGTTGCACCGCTAGTTACATTTCCGGGTGCTAATCGTCGATGCGACCGACGGTGCCCGCAACCTGCAGGAGGACCCGCGCGATGAGTGACCGCTACCAGAGCTTGATCCACACTCCGATCGGCCAGCTGCTCGCCAAGAACCTCGGACTGCCGAACCCGGTGGAGCTCGAGCGCTATGAGGACGGCGCGCCGTTGGTGCAGGGCACCGTCGTCATCGGCGGCGAGGGCCGTCTGCGCGAAGCGCTCACGCCGGTCTTCGACGACCTCGGCATCGCGTTCGTCACCGACGTCGAAGAGGGCACCCGCTACAAGGGTCTGGTCTTCGACGCCAGCGGCCTCACCTCGTCGGACCAGCTGATCGCGCTGCAGCAGTTCTTCACGCCCAAGATGCGCAGCCTGGAGTCCAACGCCCGCGTCATCGTGCTCGGCACCCCGCCGGAGCAGGCCTACTCCTCCGAGGAGCGGGTCGCGCAGCGCGCGCTCGAAGGCTTCACTCGCTCGCTGGGCAAGGAGATCGGCCGCGGCGGGACCGTGCAGCTGGTGTACGTCGCCCGCGACGCCGAGGGCGCCATCGCCTCGACCCTCGGCTTCCTGCTCTCGCCCAAGTCGGCGTACGTCTCGGCCCAGGTGATCCGGATCGGCGCCACGGGCGCCAAGGAGCCCGCCGAGACCGTGACCGACTGGACCCGCCCGCTCGAGGGCAAGGTCGCGGTCGTCACCGGAGCCAGCCGTGGCATCGGCGAGCAGATCGCCCGCGTGCTGCACCGCGACGGTGCCACCGTGGTCGGCATCGACGTGCCGCAGGCCGCCGAGGAGCTCAACGCCGTCATGCAGGACATCGGTGGGGAGTCGCTCAACCTCGACATCACCGCGCAGGACGCGCCGGCCCGCATCGCCCACCACCTCAAGACCCACCACGGCGGCGCCGACATCGTCGTCCACAACGCCGGCATCACCCGCGACAAGAAGCTGGCCAACATGAAGGAGGACCTGTTCTCCTCCGCGATCGCGGTCAACCTCACCGCTCCCGAGCGGATCACCCGGGTGCTGCTCGACGAGGGCGCGATCAAGCCCAACGGCCGCATCATCGGCGTGGCCTCGATTGCCGGCATCGCCGGCAACGTCGGGCAGACGAACTACGCCGCCTCCAAGGCCGGTGTCATCGGTCTCGTCGACGCGCTGTCCGGCGAGCTCGAGGACGGCATCACCGTCAACGCCGTGGCGCCCGGCTTCATCGAGACCAAGATGACCGCAGCCGTGCCGCTGATGACCCGCGAGGTCGGCCGCCGGCTGAACTCCATGCAGCAGGGCGGCCAGCCGGTCGACGTCGCCGAGACGATCGCCTGGTACGCCAACCCCGCCTCCACCGCGGTCAACGGCAACGTGGTCAGGGTCTGCGGCCAGATGATGCTGGGGGCCTGAGCGATGCCCCATCCGGCTGGCAACGAGACGCGGGTCCTGACCGACGCGCCGTCTGCGGTCCCCTCGATGCTGCGGGCGGCGGCGTCGACCGTGCCGGGCGTCAACGCGCTGCCCGGCGTACGCCGAACGGGCGACGGTTCGCTGCCTGCGGTCACGTTGGAGCGCCGCGGTGTCGTTGTCGACGCGGAGCACGTGCGCGCCTACGAGGCGGTCTGCGAGTTCCCCCGCAAGGACGTGCTGCCGCTGCCCTACCTGCACATGCTGGCGTTCCCCTTGCACATGCAGGTGATGACCGACCCGTCGTTCCCGTTCCCGGCGATGGGCACGGTGCACCTCGAGAACACCATCACCCAGCACCGACCGGTCACCACCGCCGAGCGATTCGACGTCAGCGTCTCCGCGACCGACCTGCGCGCGCATGCGAAGGGCCGCATCTTCGACATGGTCACCGAGGTCCGGGTCGGCGACGAGCTGGTCTGGGACGAGGTGTCGACGTACCTCCGCCGCGGCAAGGGTGACGAGTCGGCCCCCGCAGGTCTCGCGCTCGACGTGGTGGACCATGGCGGCGTGGACTGGCGGCTGGGTGCCGACCTGGGCCGTCGGTACGCCGCGGTCTCGGGCGACTGGAACCCGATCCACCTCTACGGGCTGAGCGCCAAGGCGTTCGGATTCTCCCGGCAGATCGCGCACGGCATGTGGAGCAAGGCGCGCTGCATCGCCGCGGTTGAGAACCGGATCCCGGAGGCGGCCCGCGTCGAGGTCGCCTTCAAGACCCCGATCCTGCTGCCGGCGACGGTCCGCTTCGCCTCGCAGGCGTCGACGGGTGGCCATGACTTCTCACTGGTGAACCCGAAGTCCGGCGCCCCCCACCTCGTCGGGCGGGTCAGCTCCCACTCCTAACTCAGCCGCCCACGTGTCACGCGTGGACGCGGAGGCTGAATCGGGCCGACGCCAGACTGCGAGCACGACGCAAGGCGTCCAGTGTGATCCTTGACACACTCCGGTCGGCCTGGGATCCTCCGATAAGGGGGAGGAGCGTTAATGGAGACTTTCGCTGGCGGTATAGCCGTTCTGGTGGTGCTTCTTTTCAGCATTGCAGGACTCGCAAAGGTCTTACGTCCGGAAGCCACGGCATTATCTCTCGTGAGCGTACTCGGCGAGAACCGCTGGCCTAGATCAATCAGTCCGCGCTGGGCTGGTCGGTTGCTAGGGGCCCTGGAGATCGCGGTCGCAATCAGCATTGCGTTCGCTCACACGCGACAAAATGGTCTAATAGCTGCCGCAGCCCTTGCGACGTGCTTTGCAGCCTACACGGAGGCTGCGCGGCGGACTAAGTCTGCTTGTGGATGCGGAGGGACAGGAAATGACGCCGCCGCGGTCCGAGATGTTGTGCGTGCTGCCTTTCTTGCCTGCGCGACCGTCGTAGCCGCGACACTAACGGGTTTGAGCGGCGGGTTGCCCATCACTCTTGCCGCCACACGCACTGGCGGCTTGCTCTTCATCGCTTTCGCTTTCTTGATCTGGTGGCTACCTAGCGGGCGCTTTTTCGGCTCCAGAAAACTTGCGCCCGTTGCTCCACCGGCGCCCGCGCAGCCTCAAGCTGGAGCCACCGTCCTGCCGCTTGTGTCTGAAAAGCGCCATGGCCATGACGCCGCGGAAGTCGATCTCGTGCGGCACGCCCGTGAGTACGGGGCCGGGTGGACCCACTACTTTGCCAATCTGCAGACTCAAGTTCGCGACGCTGAAAACACCGTTCTGTCGACTGCGCCGAACCGATTAAGTCGTAGACGCTTGCTGAGAGGAGTCTTGGTGGTGGCGGGGGGTTCAATCGCTGCGACTGCGTTCCCCCGCAACTTAACGGGTGAAGTTTACGCCTCAGAAATTTCCCGGCAGTTTTATCCTCCGCGGCAGCAAGCGCTGGTAATTACCCCATTACTCGGCGCGTCGAAAACGCGATTGATCGACGCCGTACCCTATGAATCTCATCTCGACCAGTTCCTGAATGATCGCGGCCAGACGATTGAGTGGACGAAGGCCGAGGTCGGCAGAGCCGTAGCCTACTTTTCTTTTTGGTCCCCACGCGTCCCCCTTCCGCAATACGATATGGTAGTCGCACCGTTGACGCCGAATGGTTTCCTGGCTTGGAGTCCTAATCTTCTAGTCGGAAACGGCGATGGATCCTACTTTTATGCGACGGACGGCATCGACGAGTTAAAGATCGCAGACGGGTCAGTCACCGTAGCAGCCTCAACCTGCAACAAGAAACCTGCCGCCAGTTGTGTATTGGCGGGCGCAGGGACGATACTCGGTGCTATCAGCCTAATAGGGTGCACAACCTGCCCTTCCCCCACGGCGCCGTTATCATGCCTGAGTTGCGCTGCAGGAGTAGGTTCGGTCGTAATAGGCGGCATTCTATACACGGAGGAATGTTCGACTTGTGAAGCTACGCAGTTGCAAAAACAAACCGCTTGCGTAGCGTCAAACTTCGCATTCGGCTACGCCGCTCCCTGTTGTATAGCACGGGGCGGCAATTGTCGCGTTTTCGAGTGCTGTGGATGCAGCATACCGGGGGAACCTTCTTGCCGTTGCCATAACGGGTGTCCACAGTCACTTTCAGGCCACGCATGCATCTCATATTTTGGCCAAGATGGCACATTCTGCGGCTGCGGGTGCTGCTGCTGGATGGGCAACGGCGATGGAATCGGGCCGTGAGAGACAAGCCTAGACCCAGGCTACGACACACACCCGGATTCTACGCGACGTTGAACGTGCTTATTGCACTGAATGCAGTCGGTCTTGCCGTGTCGTCTGCTAGATCGGGTGCCAACTGCCTAGCCATCTCGGCAAGTATTCTCGCTGTCTTTGCTTTTTTCGGGACTCTGGTGTTGTGGCGCCGCAGATCTTAGTTAGGCCCGCTAGCGATTCGATGCCGATCATTCGGATTGAGGTCGTGTCCCAGCTATCAACCAGTGGCGCGCGGGCGGATGAGTCCTTCCTGAGCGACGGTGGCAACCAGGATGCCGTCGGCGGAGAACAGCCGGCCGATCGCCAGGCCACGACCGCCGGAGGCGTTGGGCGACTCCTGGTCGTAGAGCAGCCACTCGTCGGCGCGGAACGGTCGGTGGAACCACACCGTGTGGTCCAGCGACGCAGCCTGCACCCGCGGGTCGCTCGGCGTCAGGTTGCCGTGCGGGATGAGCGTCACTCGGATCAGCGTGAGGTCACTGGCGTAGGTCAGCGCCGCCTGGTGCACCAACGCGTCGTCCGGTAATCGGTCTCCGACCTTGATCCAATAACGCGCCTCGGGCCGGTCGCCGCCGCTTTGCTCGCCCGGACGGATCGCGTAGCGCAGGTCGAGCGCAGCCCACTCCCGGTCCCATTCCGAGGTCGCCTCCGGGTTGCGCTCGCGCATCGCGGCCACGACGTCGAACGACTCTTCCGGGAGAGGTACGTCGGGCATCGCATCCTGGTGCTCGAAGCCGTCTTCCTCGACCTGGTAGTTCGCCGTCAGCGCGTAGATCGGGCGGCCGTGCTGGCGGGCAAGGACCCGGCGGGTCGCAAAGGAACGGCCGTCGCGGATCGGCTCCACGTCGTACACGATCGGCACGGTGGTGTCGCCGGGGCGCAGGAAGTAGCTGTGCAGCGAGTGCACGACCATCGCCTCCGGTGCAGTGCGCGTCGCCGCGACGAGCGCCTGAGCGGCCACCTGGCCGCCGAAGACGCGCTGCATTCCGGTATCGGGCTGCTGACCGCGGAAGAGGTTGACGTCGATCGTCTCGAGGTCCAGCAGCTGAACGAGCTCGGACGTGGTGGTGGGCACGGCGACTCAGTCCCCTTCGTTGTCGAGACCGGCGAGGAACCGCTCGAACTCCGCTCCGAGCTCCTCGGCCGTGGGCAGCTCCTGCTCCTCGGTCTCCGCGAGCGGCAGCGAGGACCCCGTCTTGTCAGAACGCCGGAACGTGTCGTACTGCTGCTCGAGTCCTGCGACCACGTCGGCGACCTCCGGGGACTCCTGCATCTGCTGGGCGATCTCTAGCGCGCGCATCCGCGCCCGCTCGAGCAGCGGCTCGAGGTCCCACTCGAGCCCGCTGACGACCTCAAGGCTCTCCAAGAGCTGGGCGGAGGCGGCGGGGTAGTCGGCCTGCGCGACGTAGTGCGGCACATGGGCGACGAACCCCATCGCGTCGTGGCCCCACTCCCCCATCCGCAGCTCGAGCAGCGACATCGCGCTGGACGGCACGCGGATCTCCCCGCGCCAGACGTTCTCCTCGATGAGCAGCTCGCGGCGGGTGGCGTGGTTGGTGACCATCACGGGACGGGTGTGCGGCGCGGCCATGGGCACCGACCCCATCGACACGACGAGGCGCACGCCGAAGTGCTCGACCACCTCGCGCACTGCAGCGGCGAAGCCCTCCCAGCGGATGTCGGGCTCGGGACCGTGCAGCAGGAGGTACGCCGTGCCGTGCCGATCGCGCATGAGGCGTACGACGAGGCGCGGGGCGTCGAAGCTGGTGTAGCGGTCCTCGACGAAGGAGATCGCCGGCCGGCGTGCTCGGTAGTCGTGCAGGGCGTCGACGTCGAAGCTGGCGACCACCTTGCCCTCGCCGGAGGAGTCGAGCAGGTGGCTCACCGCGGTGTGGCCGGCGTTGCCGGCGTCGAGGAACCCCTCGAGCGCGACGACGAGGACCGGGCCGGCGGCGCCGTCGTCGGGGGCCAGCTCGGGCACCTCGTCGAGGATGTGGACGAGCCTGCTGGGATCGGTCATCGGGTCTGCTCGGCGTCGACGAGTGCGCCACCGCGGTCGAGGGCGGTCACGTCCTCGACGATGCTGCGAGCCAGCGACTGCGCGCTCAGCCCGATCTCCTCCAAGATCGCCGCCCGCTTGGCGTGGTCGAGGAAGCGCTGCGGGATGCCGTGCAGCCGGACCGGGGTCTCGACCCGCTCGCTGTTGAGCGTCTGCAGCAGCAGCGATCCGGTGCCGCCGACGATGCCGCTGTCCTCGACGTTGACCACCAGCCGGTGCTCGCGGGCGAGGTCGACCAGCGCCGGGTCGACGGGCTTGACCCAACCGGGGTCGACGACGGTGACACCGATGCCCTGGTCGCCGAGCCGTGCGGCGACGTCGAGGCAGGTCGGTGCCATCGCGCCCACGGAGACGATCAACACATCGCGATCGCCGGACCTGGCCAGCACGTCGACGCCGCCGACACGGTCGATCGCCTCGACGTCGTCGTTCGGCGGCCCCTTGGGGAAGCGCACGACAGTCGGTGCGTCGGAGACCTGCACGGCCTCGTTGAGCAGCTCGCGGAGGCGCGCGCCGTCGCGCGGGGCTGCGAGCCGCAGTCCCGGCACGACCTGGAGGATCGACATGTCCCACATGCCGTTGTGCGAGGCGCCGTCGTCACCGGTGACACCGGCCCGGTCGAGCACGAACGTGACGCCGCACTTGTGCAGGGCGACGTCCATGAGGACCTGGTCGAACGCGCGGTTGAGGAACGTGGAGTACACCGCGACGACCGGGTGGAGACCGCCGATCGCGAGACCGGCAGCGGAGGTCACGGCGTGCTGCTCGGCGATGCCGACGTCGAAGATGCGATCCGGGAAACGGTCGGCGAACAGATGCAGCCCGACGGGATGCAGCATCGCCGCGGTGATCCCCACGACCTCCGGGTGCCGCTCCCCCACACGCACCATCTCGTCGGCGAAGATGTCGGTCCAGATGCGGCCCCGGACCTTCTCCACGCCCGTCGCGGCGTCGTACGGACCCGGAGAGTGGAACTGGTCGGCCTCGTGCCGCATCGCGGCCTCGAAGCCATAGCCCTTCTTGGTGATCACGTGCACGATCACCGGACCGTTGAAGCGCTTGGCCTGCAACAGCGCGTGCTCGACGGCTGCCTGATCGTGGCCGTCGATCGGTCCGACGTACTTCAGGCCGAGGTCCTCGAACAGTCCCTGCGGCGCGAGCGCGTCCTTCATGCCCTTCTTGACCGCATGCAAGGCGTCGTACGCCGCGGGGCCGACTCCCGGCATGCCCGTCAGGCGGCGCTTGACGAGGTCGAGGACCTGTTCGTAGCGCGGGTCGGTGCGCAGTGTGGTCAGGTGGTTGGCCAGCCCACCGACGGTAGGTGTGTAGGAGCGGCCGTTGTCGTTGACCACCATGACGAGCCTGCGCGACTCGGCGGCGCCGTCGGTGGCGGCGATGTTGTTGAGCGCCTCCCAGGCCATCCCGCCGGTCAGCGCGCCATCGCCGATGACGGCTACGACGTGCCGATCCTCCCCGCGCAGCTGGTAGGCCTTGGCCAGCCCGTCGGCGTACGACAGGGCGGTGGAGGCGTGCGAGTTCTCGACGATGTCGTGCACCGACTCGGCCTGGCTCGGGTAGCCGGACAACCCGCCCTGCTGCCGCAGACCGTCGAACTGACCGGCGCGGCCGGTGAGCATCTTGTGCACGTAGGCCTGGTGGCCGGTGTCGAAGATGACCCGGTCCTTGGGAGAGTCGAAGACGCGGTGGATCGCCATGGTGAGCTCGACGACGCCGAGGTTGGGGCCGAGGTGCCCGCCGCGCGGGGAACAGGTGCTCACCAGGAGTTCGCGGATCTCGCGCGCCAGCTGCTCGAGCTGGGACCCGTCGAGACCACGCAGGTCCTCAGGACCCGAGATCGTCTCAAGCAGCGCCACGTGGCCCTCCTGTCGTCCTGGTTTGGTCTTGGCCCTCGATGCACCGTGCGCCGGGGGCGACCACCTCGCACAGTCTAGGGTTCGATGCCCAGCCCGAGATGGATGGCACCTGACCCGCCGGCTGCGCCTCAGACGTCGAACCAGGCGATCGCGGGCTCGGCGAGGCTGCCGATCCAGACACGTCCCTGGTGCTCGCGCACTCCTGTCGCCATGTGGAACTCGCTGGCGTCGAACGACCGGTCATGGACCTGCGTGCCGTCCGCGGCGAACGCCATCACCCGCACGGTCGGAGCTGGCTTGGGCTGTACGGCGGCGGGCAGGTTGGCGACCACCTTGCGAAGCAGTCGGGGCGCACGGTGCAGCTGCGTCACCACCGGGTTGACCGGAGCGGCGATCGTCACCCAGATCAGGCCGTCGGTGCCGAGGGCGATGTTGTCGGGGTAGCCGGGCAGGTCGGCGACGAGGTGGTCGACCTGCCCGCGGCGTGGACCGGTGAGCCAGCGGCGTACGACGGTCCGGCCGCCGGACTCCGCGACGCAGACGAACGACTCGTCGGCCGCGAGGGCGACCCCGTTGGCGAATCGCAGCCCTTCAATCAGGACGTCCACTTGCCCGTCGGAGCGGCGTCGTAGGAGCCGCCCGGTGTGGGTGTCCTCGGCGATGTCGGCCTTCCACTTCTCGATGGGGTGCACCTTGGAGGAGTCGGAGAAGTAGATGGTGCCGTCGCTGTGCACCGCGGCGTTGTTGCAGAACACCATCGGCTTGCCGGAGACGAGGTCGACCAGCGTCTCCACCGCACCATCGGCCGGGTCGAGGGCGAGCAGCCCGCGGTGCGCGTCGCATACCAAGAGGCGGCCATCGGCCAGCTGCTCGATCCCCAACGGTCGGCCGCCGGTGTTGCCGACCCTGACGACCTGCTGCCCATCGGCAGAGACAGCGAAGACCGACCCGTCCTCGGTGCCGGTGTAGACGCGGCCGTCGCGGCCGACGAGGACGTCCTCCGCTCCGGGGCCAGGGACGGGGATGACGGTAAGGGTGTCGGTCGGCATGACCGGCACCGTAGCCGCCCACCCGGCGCGAAGTGCATCCTGGGCGGGTGATGACGCAGCGGCCGTGGCAGAGCAGTCTCTGGCAGCGCCTCCTGGAGTACGTCGCCACGTGGGCCTCGGTGCGAGAGGTCGCGGGCGGCATCGAGGTCGCGTTCGAGCAGGCCCCGGGATCGGCTAGGACCGTGGAGGTCGTGGTCACTCGGGCTCAGTGGGCCGACTACACCAGCACGGTCTTCGGCACCGATGACCCGCGGGCGACCCCGCTGCGAGAGCGGCTTCGCGCCATGCCCGACGACGCCCGCTACCTCGTCTACGACACCTACGACTGGCTGCCGTCTGCGACACGAGAGCTGCCGCCCGACGAGCCTTCCGAAGGGACCGGCGAATGGGTAATCACCGACGAGGAAGGCCGGGTCGTCGACCGCTTCGCGGACTTCGCCGACTGAGAGCAGGGGGTCGCCACTCAGGGGGCGTCGTAGACCCCGTGGTCTCCTATTCGACGCCAGACACACACCCAGTCTTCGTCTTCAAAGACGAAGTGGAAGGTGGCGCGGCCGTCCGGGGAGGCGAAGCTCCAGGTCATCTCCATGATTCCGGCGGAGCCCTTCATCTCGTCGACCCGCAGCGATTTCGGCCAGACGAATGACCGTCGTTCTGACTGGGCGACGGCCCATCGGTCGCAGGCGGGAGCGAACTTGTCTCGCACGACCTTCTTGAAGGTCCCCTTGTGCTCGGGCTTGAGCCTCTTGAAGTCAGCTGCAAAAGAGTCGGTCGTGCGATATCGCATCAGTCAGGGAGAGCGTCTAGGAAGGACCCGACATCCTCGTAGGTGGTGTATCGGCCGGCCGACAAGTCAGCTTGCGCCTCGCGCTCACGCTGCTGCCAGTCCTCGCTCCAGAACCATGACTGGGTCACGGGGACTGCCATCTGTGCTCGCAGCTCGATCACGCCGTCCTCTCGCTCCGTGAGCTCTACTTGGGCGCCAGGAGCGTCGAGATGCAGACGTTTGCGCAGTTCGCGCGGCATCGCGATGACGCCTCGTGACTGCATCGTCACGAAGCCGTGGTACCGCACTGTCTCTGCCATGCACCCATTCTAACGGGCTTGCCGCTTTGCAGGAATACTGCATTCCGGGTAGTCGAGCAAGCGACCAGCGTTGAAGTGAGCCTCTGCCTGGTTTCGGCGATGCCGAGCCCGTCGGCGAGGCGTCGCAGGAGCCGCCCGGCGTCCGCGGTGCGCGTCGCAAACCAAGAGGCGACCAGATCGACTACTTCGCGGACTTCGACGGTGAGCACCTGGAAGATCGCTGACGCTCCGTGACAGTGATCTTCCGGGTGCCTGGTCTCGACAAGCTCGACCGACGGACGACGGGCTCGACCGACGGAGGCACGGCTCGACCGACGGAGGCCCCAGGGCGATGCGTTGACCGAAGGATCCGACGCACTGGGTACGTCGGATCCTCCGGTCAGGCGACGAAGCTCAGCCCCGCAGGCTGCGCAGGACGTACTGCATGATCCCGCCGTGGCGGTAGTACTCCGCCTCGCCGGGCGTGTCGATCCGCAAGAGCGCGTCGAAGGACTTGTCGCCGGCCGTGACCTTGACGGTCCGGGGAATCCCCCCGTCGTTGAGCGCGGTGACGCCCTCGATGGAGAAGGTCTCCTCGCCCGTCAGTCCCAGCGACTCGGCGTTCTCACCGGCGGGGAACTGCAGCGGCAGCACGCCCATGCCGATGAGGTTGGAGCGGTGGATGCGCTCGTAGGACTCGGCGATGACCGCCTTGACCCCGAGCAGCGCCGTGCCCTTGGCCGCCCAGTCGCGCGACGACCCCGAGCCGTACTCCTTTCCGGCCAGCACGACCAGCGGGATGCCCGCCTCCTGGTAGGCGACCGACGCGTCGTACACCGAGGTGACCGGCGCGTCCTCCTTGGTGAAGTCACGGGTGAAGCCGCCCTCGGTGCCCGGCGCGATCTGGTTGCGCAGCCGGATGTTGGCGAAGGTGCCGCGGATCATCACCTCATGGTTGCCGCGCCGCGACCCGTAGGAGTTGAAGTCGCGCTGCTCCACCCCGTGCTCGCGCAGGTAGGCGCCCGCAGGCGAGTCCTTCTTGATCGCACCGGCCGGCGAGATGTGGTCGGTGGTGACCGAGTCGCCGAGCTTCAACAGCACCCGCGCGCCGGAGATGTCCTCGACCGGGATGGGGTCGGCCGGCATGCCGTCGAAGTACGGAGGCCGGCGGACGTACGTCGACTCCGGGTCCCACGCGAAGGTCTTGCCCTCGGGCGTGGGCAGGGAGCGCCACTGCTCGTCGCCGGCGAACACGTCGGCGTACGACTCGCCGAACATCTCGGAGTTGATCGCGCCGGCGATCGTCTCCTCGACCTCGGCCGGCGAGGGCCAGATGTCCTTGAGGAACACCGGGTTGCCGTCGGTGTCGGTGCCGAGCGGGTCCTCGAAGAGGTCGACGTCCATCGAGCCGGCGAGGGCGTAGGCCACCACCAGCGGCGGGGAGGCCAGGTAGTTCATCTTGACGTCGGGGTTGATCCGGCCCTCGAAGTTGCGGTTGCCCGACAGCACCGAGACGACGGCGAGGTCGTGCTCGTTCACGGCCTGGCTGACCTCGGGGATGAGTGGGCCGGAGTTGCCGATGCAGGTGGTGCAGCCGTAGCCGACGAGGTTGAAGCCGAGCTTGTCGAGGTACGGCGTGAGGCCGGCCTTCTCGTAGTAGTCGGAGACGACCTTGGACCCGGGCGCCAGCGTCGTCTTGACCCACGGCTTGCGCTGCAGGCCCTTCTCGACCGCCTTCTTGGCCAGCAGCGCAGCGCCGATCATCACCGAGGGGTTGGAGGTGTTGGTGCAGGAGGTGATGGCGGCGATCGTCACCGCGCCATGGTCGAGCTCGAAGCTGGTGCCGTCGGACAGGGTCACCGGCACCGGGTTGTGCGGCCGGTCCGCGACCGCAGCTGCCGCGTGGTCGTGGTTGTGCTCGATCGGCCGGTCGCGCGAGCAGTCCTTCTCGTCGCCGTCGAAGGTCGGCGAGTCGCTGGCCGGGAACGACTCCCGGGACGCCTCGTCGATCTGCCCCTTGGGGATGGTGAAGTCGCCCTCGACGAAGTCGGCGAGCGCGAGGCGGAAGGAACCCTTGGCGTCGGTGACCGCGACCCGGTCCTGCGGCCGCTTCGGACCGGCCAATGACGGTACGACGGTGGCGAGGTCGAGCTCGAGGCGCTCGGAGAAGCGCGGCTCGGCGGCCGGGTCGTGCCACAGCCCCTGCTCCTTGGCGTAAGCCTCGACGAGGGCAAGCTGCTCCTCGTCGCGGCCGGTCAGGCGCAGGTAGTTGACGGTCTCCTCGTCGATCGGGAAGACCGCGATGGTCGAGCCGAACTCCGGGCTCATGTTGCCGATCGTCGCGCGGTTGGCCAGCGGCAGCGCGGAGACGCCTTCGCCGTAGAACTCCACGAACTTGCCGACCACGCCGTGCTCGCGCAGCATCTCGGTGATCGTGAGGACCAGGTCGGTGGCGGTGGAGCCCTCCGGCAGCTCGCCGGAGAGCTTGAAGCCCACGACGCGCGGGATCAGCATGGAGACGGGCTGGCCGAGCATCGCGGCCTCGGCCTCGATGCCGCCGACGCCCCAGCCGACCACACCGATGCCGTTGACCATCGTGGTGTGGGAGTCGGTGCCGACGCAGGTGTCGGGATAGGCCTGGAGCACCTCCTGGCCGTTCGGGCCCGTCGAGGCCCGGGTGAAGACGGTGCGGGCGAGGTGCTCGATGTTGACCTGGTGGACGATGCCGGTGCCGGGCGGGACCACCTTGAAGTCGGCGAAGGCGCCCTGGCCCCACCGCAGGAACTGGTAGCGCTCGCGGTTGCGCTCGTACTCGATCTCGACGTTGCGGGCGAACGCCTCAGGCGAGCCGAAGACGTCGGCGATGACGGAGTGGTCGATGACCAGCTCGGCCGGCGCGAGCGGGTTGATCTTGGTCGGGTCGCCGCCGAGGTCGGCCATGGCCTCGCGCATCGTGGCGAGGTCGACCACGCACGGCACTCCGGTGAAGTCCTGCATGATGACGCGGGCGGGGGTGAACTGGATCTCCTTGCTGGGCTCGGCGTCGGCGTCCCAGCCGGCGAGCGCACGGATGTCGTCGGCGGTGATGTTGGCGCCGTCCTCGGTGCGGAGCAGGTTCTCCAGTAGCACCTTCAGGCTGTAGGGCAGCGAGGCCACGTCGAGCCCCTCGCCCGTCACGGCGTCCAGCCGGAAGATCTCGTAGTCATTGCCGTCCACGCTCAGGGTGTCCTTGGCCCCGAAACTGTCCACGCTCGTCATCTACGTCTCCTCGTCTTCACCGACCCTCGGACCGACCGAGCGCCTGATGCTCATCTTGCCCCGTTCGCGAATTCGCGAGCATTTATCTTGACGTCAAGATACCTCACGGAACACCGCTCGGTCGAGCACCCCCCCGGGTCAGGGCCCGAGGTCCGACAGCAACTTTTCAGACCTCTCCGCGAGCACGCGCCTGGAGGTACTGGTCCATCACGACCGCCGGGATTCGGCCACGGTCGGAGACGACGATGTCCGCTCTCGCGGCCCAGCGGCGTACGTCGGCAGGCGTCGGCGGCGCGGGCGCGAGCGCTGGTGCCGGGTGGAGTCCGCGCAGGGCGAGGTCACCGACCACCTCCCCGGAGAGCCCCACACGAGCAGCGGCCAGGAACCGATAGGTCCACTCCTGGGCAAGTTTCCGGGTCTCGCAGAAGACGATCGGCACGGTCGGGAACCGGATCTGGCACTCGGCGATCCCGTCGGCCACGACGCTCGGTCGAACGTGGTCGAGCTTGAAGACCTGCGAGTAGCGCTCCTCTACGACTACAGCCGCCCGCGGGATCGTCGACAATTCGATGAGCTGAAACTTCAGCTTGCCGGTGGTCAGCGACGAGACGAGGTCCGCCAGCGACTTGCGCTCGACCGTCGCCTGCAACACCCCATCCACGATGAGTCCGTAGTCGCCCGCGGCGAGGGGCTCGCGCCGGGTCGTCGCCTGCCGGTCGGCGAAGGTGAACGGATACCGCTCGCGGTGGTCGACCACGATCTCCAGATCCGCGACGCCGCTGGCGCGCGCGCCGGGGACGGTGACCGCGGGACGCGCCTGTTTGGCGGTGCGCGCGGTCTGCCAGAAGATCATCTGCCGTCCGCGGGCGTTGGTGATGACGATCTGTGAGCGGTTCTCGCGACCCCGGTCGAGGACGAGGTCGATCGCCGCGCCCCGGCGTATGCAGGACCGCACAGGAACACGCTCGATGATCTCGGCGTCGTCCGGCCACTCGTCGATGCGGTGGCAATAGACCTTGCCAGTGCGCGGCCACGTGTCCTTCGCCTTGAGGATGATTCCCTCCCCGAGCGGGACGCGGAGGAGGTAGGGCAACGTCGATCCGGGTTCGGTGTTGCGCGCGATGACGAAGTCCTCCGGCACGCCCGACACCTTAGCGACGCTCGACCGTGGAGCACGCCGTAGGCGATCTGCCCCGCGCTGCGGATCACGTCGGGCACCAGCGCCCAAGCCGGATGGGTGTCGTCGAGGAGTTTGCCCCCATGCCGCAATCGCTGCCTGTCCTTGCGAGTCAACTGTTCCGCGACCTCGAAAGGGTCGGGGAGCAGTGCGCAGAGCAGTGCAAGGTCCCGGTAGTGACGCTCCGGACCGCGATGTGCCAGCCCGTCGGTACTGATGGATTGCAGGGAGAATCCCAGCCTCTCGACGACCGTCATGCGCGCAACCGTGCGTTCTGCCAGCTCGACAGCAGCTCAGCCAGTCGGGCAGCACCCGCAGTCACCGCACGCGGCTCCACATGGTCGAGGAGGTCGGCCGCGAGCACGGCATCACTGACGCCCGAGTCCACGGACGGGACGTCGTCCGCGAACGGCCAGGCCTCTTTGGGAATCCTGACCCTGAGATTGGGAACCGCCCCTTCGCGCAATGCGAGTGACCGCGACAGTGCGGGCCACTGCGCCTCATCGATGTAGAACTCCGGGATCGGCTGCGCGATCGCGACGATGTCGATTCCTCGGCTTGCCGCGGCAGCCAACCCACCTACACGAACCCCGCTCGCTCGCTTCAGGCGCTCCACGGCCGCCGGGTGCGCGACTAGGTCGAGCACATGGCTGCGTCCGCGCAGTGCGGCGCGCCAACCATCCGGGCCCGGATCGGCCAGATCAGCGAGATAACGGCGCACCTGCGACCGTGCCGAGCTCGACAACCATGGGGCACGTCCTCCGTCGAGGAGATCGATGACGGCCCAGGCACGCTTCGGCGCCAACGGTCGACCTCCCAGGCGGACCTGATTCTCGAGTCGGGCAAGGTCCTCGGCTGACACGAGCCAGGAGTTGCCCAAGCGTCGGCCGCGCAGGTCTCCCGCACGAAGCAGTTGCCTGACACGGGAGTGGTTGACGCCGAGACGGCGGGACGCTTCCTCGACGCTGATCGCCACGGGCTCCACCTCCTTTCGACAACCGTATCGTCAGCGGCATAGTTCACGAAAGTCACAGCCCTGGTCGTCCACCGAGCGCCTCGGTTCGATCTCGCAGACGTCACCCTTTACGCCGAGAGCCCGAGCTGCATCAGCGCGGGTCGGAGTCAGTTTTCGTCAACGACGCGACACATTCGAAGTGGTGCGTCATCGGGAAGAGGTCGAACGCCCGGGCCTGCTCGAGGCGATAGCCGTGCTCGGCGAACAGCGAGACGTCGCGGGCGAACGCCGCCGGGTCGCAGGAGACAAGCACCACCCTCTGCGCCCCGGTCGCCGAGACACCCTCGACGACCGGCCGGCGGGCGCCGTCGCGCGGGGGATCGAGCACCACGACGTCGGCGGAACCGAGGTCGCGGAGCGCCCGCTCGACGGGTGCGGCGAGGACCTCCGCCCACGGGTGCGCCGCCAGGTTCGTCTGGGCGTACGCGGCGGCAGCGCGGTCGCCCTCCACGGCGAACAGCTGACCCTGGGGTCCCACCTGCTCGGCGAGGAAGACCGAGAAGAGGCCGACGCCGGCGTACAGGTCGAGGACGCGGTCGCCCGGGCGGACACCCGCACCGGCGAGGACCGCGTCGACCAGCGTCGCCGGCGCTGCGCGGTGGGCTTGCCAGAAGCCGTCGGCCGCCACGACGAAGGAGTGCTCGCCCACGACCTCTGTGACGGTTCCTTCGAGGGGGTCGTCCCCGGTCCGCACGAGCGCCTCCGGCGCCTGGATCCTGCAATCGGTGATCGGCACGATGCGGTCGGAGCGGTGGGCGCGCAGGCCGAGAGCACCGTCGGGCGTGCGGTGGTAGCGCATCCGCGTGCGCCACCGCAGGCCCGTGTGGTCGCCCGGAACGGCCTCGACCGGCACCTGCAGCTCCAGGCCAGCAAGCCGCTGAAGCTGCTCGGCCAGGACGGCCGACTTGAGCGACCGCTGCGCATCGAGCTCGACATGCTGGAAGTCGCAGCCACCGCACAGCCCCGGTCCCGCGAAAGGGCAGGGCCGTTCGACACGGGAGTCCGACGCCCGGTGGACCGTGACCGCGTCGCCGCGGACGAACCGGTCCCCCACCCGACCCTCGGTGATCTGGACGGTGACCTGTTCGTCAGCCAGTGCGTGCCGGACGAACACCACCGTCCCGGCGGCATCGGCGGCCGAGTCAGGGAGGCGCGCCACGAAGTGGCCGCCGTGCGCGACAGGACCCACGTCGACCAGGTGAGTCTCCCCCACCAGCGACCGCCCCCGGGGCTTGCGAGGACGGACCTGTCGCCTCACTCCAGGTCCTCCTCACGCGGCTGCGCCCAGGACACGCGCTGGTGGAGCGCCCCGCGCCCGGTGTCGTCGAGCCGCTCCACCCGCGACTCCGCGTGCTGCGAGGAGCGCAGCTGGTAGGGCACCGAGGTCATCATCACGCCAGGGGTGAACAACAACCGGGTCTTGAGGCGGAGCGCGGTCTGGTTGTGCAGCAACTGCTCCCACCAGCGACCTACGACGTACTCGGGGATGAAGACAGCGACAACTCCGCGTGGCTGTGCGTCCTTGATCGCCTTGGCGTAGTCGACGATCGGCTTGACCACCTCACGGTAGGGCGAGTCCAGGATCTTCAACGGTACGTCGATTCCGCGGCGATCCCATTCGTCGATGATCGCGTCGCGCTCCTGCGGGTCGGTTGCCACCATGACGGCCTCCAGGACGTTGAAACGGGAGGCCTTGGCGTAGGCCAGCGCCCGCATCGTCGGCTTGTGGATCTTGGAGACAAGCACGATCGCATGCACACGGGTGGGGAGGATCTGGTCGTCGTCGGTGACGGTGAGCTCACGACCCACGGCGTCGTAGTGCCGCCGGATCGAGCGCATGATCACGAAGAACGTCACCATCGCCAGGACAGCGATCCAGGCGCCGGCGAGGAACTTGGTGACGACCACGACGACCAGCACGAGCGCGGTCATGAGGAACCCGAAGCCGTTGACTGCGCGGGCACGGATGATCCGCAGCCGCTCAGCCGGGGTGGTCGCGTCGCCGAGCTGTCGTGTCCAGTGCCGCACCATCCCGAGCTGTCCGACGGTGAAGGACACGAAGACGCCGACGATGTAGAGCTGGATCAGCCGTGTCACCTGGGCGTCGAACACCCAGATCAGCAGCCCCGCCATCACCGCGAGGACGAGGATGCCGTTGCTGTAGGCGAGCCGGTCGCCGCGCGCGCCGAGCTGGCGAGGCATGTAGCCGTCGCGCGCCAGGATCGAGCCCAGCACCGGGAATCCGTTGAAGGCGGTGTTGGCCGCGAGGAACAGGATGACGCCGGTCATGGCGATGACGAGGAAGAACGCCGGCTCGAAGTGGTCGAACACACCGCGGGCGATCTGGGAGATCAGCGTGTGCTGCTCGAAGTCGGTGACCGGACGGCCGTCGGGACCGACCAGCCGCTCGAGGTGGTGCGGGTCGACGTACTGCACACCCATCTGACGAGCCAAAGCGATGATGCTCAGCATCATCGTGATGGAGATGGCGCCGAGCAGTGCGAGAGTCGTTGCGGCGTTGCGGCTCTTGGGCTTCTCGAAGGCCGGCACGCCGTTGGAGATCGCCTCGACACCGGTCAGTGCCGCGCAGCCCGACGAGAAGGCGCGCGCCAACAGGAACACCAGCCCCAGGGTCGTGAGCGTGCCCTCGTATCCCGAGGCCGGCAGGATCTCGAACTCCGCTGACTCCGCCGCGGGTAGGTCACCCCTCCACCACCGCACGAGTCCCCAGAGCGCCATCGCGCCGATCGCTGCGATGAAGCCGTAGGTGGGAACCGCGAACCAGGTGCCGGACTCGCGAACCCCTCGGAGGTTGACCGCGGCGATCCCCAGGACCGCGACGAGGGCGTACGCCGCCTCGTGCCCGTTGAGGAACGGCAGTGCCGCAGCGGCGTTGTCGATCCCGGCCGAGACCGACACCGCCACCGTCAGCACATAGTCGACGAGCAGGGCGCTGCCCACCGTCATGCCTGCTGTCGGCCCGAGGTTCTCCGAGGCGACCTCGTAGTCGCCGCCACCGCCTGGATAGGCGTGCACGTTCTGCCGGTAGGCGGCAACCACCACGAGCATGACGACGGCGACGGCGATCGCCACCTGCCAGGTCCAGACGTACGCCGCGCTGCCGGCCAGGGCGAGCATGATGAAGATCTCATCCGGTGCGTAGGCCACCGAGGACAACGCGTCGCTGGCGAAGACCGGCAGCGCGATCCGCTTGGGGAGGAGGGTGCCCTCGGCCTGGGAGGAACGCAGCTTGCGTCCCAGGATGATGCGCTTGAGCGCGTCGCGGACCGCCACAACCAGCAAGGCTATGCCACAACGACAGTCCCCGGCACGGGATCTCCCGCGGGTGTAGCGTCGAGCCGTGCACGTGGTGATCATGGGGTGCGGGCGCGTCGGCAGCACCCTCGCCCGCAGTCTCGAGAAGCGCGACCACACGGTCGCAGTCATCGACAGCAACCCCGACGCTTTCCGCCGCCTGGCGCAGGACTTCGGCGGGACCACGGTGACGGGAGTGGGGTTCGACCAGGACGTCCTGGAGCAGGCAGATATCCGCTCGGCCCAAGCCTTTGCAGCGGTGTCCAGCGGCGACAACTCCAACATCATCGCCGCGCGCGTCGCACGAGAGACCTTCGGCGTGCAACAGGTGGTGGCTCGGATCTACGACCCCCGGCGCGCCGAGGTCTACGAACGGCTCGGCATCACCACGGTGGCGACGGTGCGATGGACGGCCGACCAGATGCTGCGCCGGCTGCTGCCTGCCGGCGCAGAGCCGGACTTCCGTGACCCGAGCGGGACGATCCGGCTCGACTCGGTACCGCTCGGCCCCTCCTGGGTGGGTCGGCGCACAGTGCTGTTCCAGGAGCAGTCCGGCTCGCGCATCGCATGGATCGACCGGCTCGGCGAGGGAGTCCTGCCGACACGCGACAGCGTGCTGCAGGAGGGCGACACGCTCCATCTGGTGATGCGAGAAGACAGCGCCGAGCACGTCTACGACGTGCTGGCCCGAGGACCGGAGGCCGGCTGATGCGCGTCGCCATCGCCGGAGCGGGTGCCGTGGGCCAGTCCATCGCCCGCGAGCTCATCCTCAACGGGCACGAGGTGCTGCTGATCGACAAGGAGCCGCATGCGGTCCGGCCGGAGCGGGTGCCGGAGGCGCAATGGATGCTCGCCGACTCGTGCGAGATGTCCTGCCTGGAGGAGGCGACCCTCCAGCGTTACGACGTCGTCATCGCTGCCACCGGCGACGACAAGGTCAACCTCGTGACCTCGCTCCTGGCCAAGACGGAGTTCGCGGTGCCGCGCACGGTGGCTCGGGTCAACCACCCCAGCAACGAATGGCTGTTCACCGAGGCCTGGGGAGTCGACGTCAACGTCTCTACGCCGCGGATCATGTCGGCGCTGGTGGAAGAGGCCGTCTCCGTGGGAGACGTGGTGCGGCTGTTCACGTTCCGTCAGGGCAACGCCAACCTCGTCGAGCTCACCCTGCCCGACACCTCGCCGTACCTCGGGCGACCGGTCGGACTCATCCCCTGGCCGGAGCACTGCACGCTGGTGTCCATCCTGCGCGACGGACAGGTGTACACCCCTGACTCCGAGCAGCCGATCGAGGCCGGCGACGAACTGCTGTTCGTCGCCGCGCCGGAGGCCGAACCCGAGCTGGTGCTACTCCTCAACCCGCGACGCTGACGTCGGAGTGTCCGTGGGAGTGCTGTTGCGCGACAGCAGCCACACCATCACCGCCAGCGCCGTGAGCTGCAACGGCCATCCCATCGCGACCTTCGACACGCCCAACGCAGTGACGTAGCCGGCGGCGTCCTCGGCAGCACGACCACCGAGGTAGATCGGGGCTTGCACCAACACGCGCAATACACAGGGCACGACCAGGATCCAGGTGAGTCGCGAGCAGAGCCGCACCACCTGCGGGTCGCTGCGCCATCCCAACGGGTCCTCGGCGACCGCTCCGACCATGAAGCCGACCACCGGCCACCGCACGAGGATGCTCAAGATCATCGCCACCGAGTAGGCGGCGTTGTAGAGCAGACCGGGCAGGAAGTACGCCAGCGCCTGCTGGTCCTCCGACCCGCCGTCGCGCCCGCCCAGCCACACGAAGAACACACCGACACCGATCCCGACCAGCGCGTTGACCGTGAACTGCACGGTGCTGCGCTGCACCAGCCGTACGACGAGCAGCGCCGTGGCGAGCGCGACGCTGACCCCGATGGCCAGCCGGACGTCGCGGGTGGAGATGTAGGTGAAGGTGAAGGTGATCGTGGGCACGGCCGCCTCGACCATGCCGCGCCGACCGCCCAGTGCGCGGGCCATCTGGCCGCGGACCACCGCCTCGACGCTGCGGGCATCGATGGGTTGCTCCGAGGACGCGAGGCGATGGTCGGCGTTGGGGTGCAGTCGATCGGTCGCTGGGGCGTCGTCGCTCACGGGTGCCCCAGCTCGTAGCGCGGGTTGAACATGATGCGCTGGCCGAGCTGCTGCCCGATCCGCCCGTGCACGGTGATGGGGCGGCCGGGCTCGATTCCGCCGATGCGCCGCCGGCCCAACCACACCAGTGTGAGCACGCCACTACCGTCGAACAGCTCCGCCTCCAGGGCTGGTACGCCGCCGCGCGGGCGCAGCGTCACGGTGCGCAGAGTGCCCCGCACGGTCGCCTGCTCGCGGTCGACGGTCTCGGCGATCGCCACGCATCCGGCTCGAGCGGAGTCGTCGAGCAGATCCTGGGCGTCGGCGGTCTCGGCGCTGGTCCAGCGCCGGAACCCGCTGCGCCACCGCTCGGTGGTGGAGACCATGCCGTCAGGCTACCGGCGTCTCAGCCGTCCTCCGACGGCAAGTCCATCCGCTCTGCGGTGTCGGGCAGCGTGAGTGGCAGCGGCTCACCGGGTGCCATCGCCGCGTCGCCGCGTCGGATCACCACCTGGCGAAGCGCGGTCTCCAGCGGCGCATCCGGCCGGAACTCCTTGGCGGGCCGGCCGAACATGGACACCCGTAGCAGCCAGCGCGGACCGCTGATGCCCAGCACCGTCGACGGTTGCTGCACGGTCTGGCCGTCCGGGGTCTGGCCGGTCACCACGACGTGCAGGGCCGGCCCGTAGGGGCCGTCCAGCTCCGTGGCCGTGCCGCCGCGACGGGTGGCCTCGGCCCCCATCTGGCGTCGGATGTCGGCCCACAGATCCTCGTGCCGCGGCGCGGCGAACGCACGCAGCTCCATCGCACCGTCGGCGCTGACCAGCATGACCGCCTGCACCTGCTCGGTGTTCTCGTCGGCTTGCAGCCGGATCTCCACGTCCTCCGTCGCCTGCACGAACATCGAGCCGAGGTTGGCGCGCGTGGGGTCTTCCTCGTCGACCGGCATCTCCGAGAAGTCGAACGGGCCGTGAGCTCGCGGCCCCTCGACCTGCGGAGCCTGCGGGGCGGTCTCCGGCGTCTCCGCGCTCTCGGCTGCCTCGTTGTCGCGCTTGCGGCGGAACCTCATGACGTTCCCAACTCCTCGATGTCGTCGATCTCGATCAACGCGGTCTCCGCGCCGGCCGCGAAACCGCCGGTCGATCCGTAGCCGCCATTGCCCCGCGTGGACTCCGGGAGCTCGGCGACCTCCACGAAGGTCGCGCGCTCGACCTGCTGGACGACCAGCTGGGCGATCCGATCGCCTCGGGACAGCGTCACCTGCGTGCGCGGGTCGAGGTTGACCAGCAGCACCTTGACCTCGCCTCGGTAGCCGGCGTCGACCGTGCCGGGGCTGTTGACGATGGACACACCGCATCTCGCAGCCAGCCCCGAGCGTGGGTGCACCAGCGCGACGTACCCCTCGGGCAGCGCGAGACTGATGCCGGTGGGGACCAGCGCCCGCTCCCCCGGCTCGAGCACGACGTCCACGGTGGTGCAGATGTCGGCGCCCGCGTCTCCGGGATGGGCGTACGCCGGAAGCGGCACCTCCGCGTCCAGCCGACGCACCTGGATCCGGACCATGGCGGCCAGCCTACGGGGACAGCCTGCCGCCGGATCGAGGTGCCCCAGGTGACAGAATCCGTCTGTGTCCACCGACAGCCATCACTCCGAGGTGCTGCGGGTTCCGCTGCGCTGGTGGGCGGTGGCGACGATGTTCCTGGCCTCGATGTTGCTGGCGTTCCTGGTGGCTCTGCCGCTCGGCCTGGCCTACACCCTCACCGCTGTTCTCGTGGTCGCCACGGTCGGTGTCTTCGTGGGCTACGGGCGGGCTCGCGTCGCCGTCGGCGACGGAGTCCTGGTCGCCGGGCGGGCCCGGGTGCCGCTGCAGTTCGTCGCCGACGCGGAGGCACTGGACGCGACCCAGACCCGGTTGTCGGCCGGCCAGCAGGCAGATGCCCGTGCCTACCTGCTGCTCCGGCCCTACATCCCCACCGCCGTGCGGGTGCAGATCACCGACCCGGCCGACCCAGCGCCGTACTGGCTGATCTCGACCCGCCGCCCGCGCGCCCTGGTGGCCGCCCTCGGCGCGGCCGCGGACGTTTCTGCGCCGGGCCGTCGGGCAGACTGAGCGCACCGCCTGCGGCTCGCCGCCGAGAGA
>JBHWSH010000061.1:0-5756 GCA_043427135.1 Marmoricola sp.
CATCTCGGCCCCGGGCTCGACGGAGTCGAACAACGCCTCGTTGGCCGACCGGTCGGCGCGCAGGTCCAGCGGCTCGTCGTACCCCTCGAAGAAGACGCGGTATCCGGGGTCGAGCCGGACCAGGTCAAGCTGTTCGGCGGCGGTGGTGCCGAGCATGGCGAAGAAGTGCTCGAAGACCTGCGGCATGAGGTACCACGACGGACCGGTGTCGAAGTGGTAGCCGTCGACGTCCCAGCGTCCGGCGCGCCCGCCCAGCACGTCGTTGCGCTCCAGCAGGTCCACCGACCAGCCGTCGGCGGCCAGCAAGGCAGCGGTCGCAAGCCCGCTGATGCCGCCGCCGATCACCACTGCGGTGCGGCCGCGGGTCGCATGCATCATCGGGCGCTCCTCATCAGGGTCCTGGCCATGATCTTGGCCTTGACCGGCCCGGGCACGCGAACTCGCCGGGCGCGGATCTCCTCGGCGGGCGTGCCCCGCAGGCGAGCGCTGAGCTCGGCATAGAGGCCGTGGGCGGCTCGTACAGCGCGCCGGCTGCCCGCGGGCAGTCGCGGGATGACCGCGGCGGCTGCCGCGAGATCAGCGTCGATGTCGTCGAGCAGGAGGTCGCGGGTGGCGTCGTCGAGCCTGCTGGGGTCGACATCGGGGAAGTAGCGCCGTCCGAGCTCGGCGTCGTCGGAGGCCAGGTCACGCAGGAAGTTCACCTTCTGGAACGCCGCCCCCAGCCGGATCGCGCCGGGGGCCAGCTCGTCGTACGCCCGGTCGCGGTCCGGTTCGTCGGCGAGAAATGCGCGCAGGCACATCAGCCCGACGACCTCGGCCGAGCCGTTGACGTAGCGGTCGAAGCTCGCGGCGTCGTGCCGCGTGCGCTCCAGGTCCATCCGCATCGAGTCGAAGAAGGGGTCGACGAGGTCGTGACGGATCGCGCACGCCCGTGCGGTCCGGGCAAAGGCGTGCACCACCAGATCGGGGCTGTGCCCGCAGCCCAATGCCCGTCGCAGGGCAGAAAGCAGCTCGTCCAGCGCCGCGGCCTGGTCGGCTGCGCGCCGCGCGGGTGCGACCTCGGGGCGAGGCGCGTCCACGACCTCGTCGGCCACCCGGACCAGCGCGTAGATGTTGCGGACCCGGGTGCGCATGGGCTCGTCCAGCAGCCGCGTGGCCATGCCGAACGACGTGCTGTAGCGGCGCAGGACGAGAGCTGCCGCAGCCTCGGCCACCTCGTCGTACTGCTCGTGCGGGGTCTTCACGACGGTCCCGTGGACGTGTCGCCGTCGAGCTGTGTCATCTGCAGCACCAGCCACGGGCTCAGCGCCCACGGAGCGGCGTCGACCGGACAGATCTCGTTCTCCACCACGCCGCCGGCGTCGGTGGCTCGGTAGCGGAAGCCCGGCAAGAGCATCCGCAGGTCGCTCACCGTGGTGCCGAGCTCGTGGGCGGCGTAGCGGTGCACGGCGGCCTCGGGGTCCTCGCCGGGCCGGGGGTGGCCGCAGAAGGCGTTCGTCCACACGCCCGGCCAGGTGCGCTTGTGGACGGCGCGCCGCGTGAGCAGGACGCGACCGTCGTCGTCGTGGACGTGGCAGGAGAAGGCCAGGTGCAACGGGGTGGCGTCCGTGTGCACGGTCGCGCGCGGAGCCGTGCCGATAGGGGAGCCGTCGTCGCTGACGAGGACGACGAGGTCGTCGGTCTGTTGCACGGGGCTCCTCCCAGTCGGCCTCCGACACACAGCATGTCGGATACGCCACAGCGTTCGCCGCAGCCTGGCCTTTGGATGGGATCGGGGGCAGGGTGGAGCCGACAGGCTCCGCTGCTTTCGGCGAACGCGAGACCCGTACCCTCTCGGGAGGCGATGATGGGACTTGGGACATATCGCCACACAGGCGCGGGGCCAGGGACGGGGGCGGACGAGGTGAGCGACCAGCCGGTGCGCGAGCTCGACACGCTGCGTCGCCTCCATGCCCTGATGTGCCGCGTCAACGCCGGCGAGGACCTGCCCACGGTGCTCCAGTCGTTGGTCGACGGGGTCACCGACGTCGCCGGCTTCGCGGTCGCCGCCGTCAGCATCCTGCACCCCAACCAGGAGTTCGAGGTGCTCGCCGTCGCGGGCGACGACGCGCTGCGCGACCATCTGCTGGGCAACCGCACTCCGGTGCGCGAGATCCTCGAGGAGTTCGAGAACGCCGAGAACTGGGGCGTGCTGAGGTTCATCCCGCACGAGCGGCTCACGGGCAAGGCGGTCGGCTGGATCCCCGACCTGACCCCCCTCGACGTACCCGACGCCTGGCACCCCGAGGACGCGCTGTTCGCGCCGCTCCACGCGCCGACCGGCGAGATGGTCGGCCTGCTCTCGGTCGACCTTCCGGTCGACGGTCGCCGTCCCGGCCAGTTCTCGCGCGATGCTCTCGACATGTACGCCGTGCAGGCGGGCATAGCGATCAGCAACGCAAAGCAGCGTGACGTGGCCCGCGAGGAGATCCGTCTCGCCGCGGCGGTTCGCGACGTCGTCAGTGCGGTGCACGGCCCGCTGGAGCCGCGCGAGGTGATCGCAGCCGCCTTGGAGCCCCTTGCCCGGGCTCTGGACTGCAGCAGAGTGTGGGTGCGCACCTTCGACGTGGTCGACGACGACAGCGTCCGCTGGGGGTACGCCGCAGCACATCCTGAGACGATTATCGGGCCCACTGACGACGTCGTCTCCTTCGCCGCCCGCGTGGCGCGAGAGGCATGGGAAGCCCGCCGCGGCGTCGTCCTGGCCGCCGAGCGCCCGCTGTGGGAGCAGTACTCCCGGGACGGGTCGAACCCGGTGCTGCGGCCCGCCGCCACCCCAGCGCAGCTGGAGGGTGCCCGCGAGCGACTCGCCGAGATCGGTTGCGACTCCGTGCTACTCGTGCCCATCGGCGCCGGCCCCGACTGCGGCGGCTACGTCCTCGCCGGACGGAACGCGCCCGCGCCCTCTTGGCAGATCGGCGAGGTCGAGGCTGCCCTGGAGATGGGTCGTGAGATCGGTCGAGCGCTGCTGCGTGCCCGCGTCTACGAAGAGCTGCGTGAGCTGGACACACACAAGACCGAGATGTTCGCGACCGTCGCGCACGAGCTGAAGAACCCGCTCGCCGCGATCAGTGGTCACGTCGAGATGCTGGAGACGACGATTGAGGCGGACCCGTCGGCCGCGGCGTCGTCGGTCGCAGCCGTGGGTCGTGCCGCCGGCCGGCTCACCATGCTGGTCGATGACCTGCTGACGTTGGCTCGTGTCGTGGACCCGCACCGCCCCTGTGGGGAGGGCCCGGTGGACCTGCGTGAGGTGGCGCTGGCGGCCTACGACCTGTTGGAGGCGCAGGCGGCCCAACAGCAGGTCGGCGTGCGGCTCGTCGGCCTGGACGAGCCGCGCACGGTCCTCGGCGACCCTGCGGAGTTCGAGCGGCTGGTGAGCAACCTGCTGAGCAACGCGGTGAAGTTCACCCCTCCGGGCGGCAACGTGACTCTCGAGCTCCTCGGCACCGACACCGACGTGGTCGTTCGCTGCATCGACGAAGGCATCGGCATCGTCGAGACCGACCGGGAGCGGCTCTTCGACGAGTTCTTCCGCTCGACCAACCCCGAGGCCCTGCAGGTGCCGGGCACCGGGCTCGGTCTGAGCATCGTCAAGCGCATCGTCGACCGGCACGGCGGCAGCATCAAGGTCGACTCCGAGGTCGGTCGCGGGACGGTGTTCACCGTGACGCTTTCCGCGGCGGCCACCGACCGGGTGCACTGAGGCCGGTTCAGTCCCAGGGATGGAACGGCGGGAGCTGCGATGCCCTGCCGGAGAAGCGCGGAGCCCGCTTCTCGCCGAACGCCCCCACCCCCTCCTTGCCGTCGCCGACGGAGGTGTAGAACATCGCGAGCGACTCCACCCGATGGGCTTCCAGCGGATGCGGTTGGGCGCTGTTGCGGTAGAGCATGTGGCGCGCGAGCGCGGTGGCGACCGGCGAGCGGTTCTCGACGAACTTCCTGGCCAGCTCGTACGCCGCCGGGAGCAGCTCGTCGGGCGTGTGCACCGAGCGGACCAGGCCGATGTCGCGCGCCTCTTCCGCGCCCAGGATGTCGGCTGCGAACACGAGCTCGAGCGCCCGGCTCATGCCGACGATCCGGGGAAGGAACCAGGTCGAGCAGGCCTCCGGGACGATGCCCAGCCTCCCGAAGACGAGCCCGATCCGCGCGCGGTCGGAGGCCAGCCGCACGTCCATCGCCAAGGTCATGGTCGCGCCGATGCCGACCGCCGCGCCGTTGATGGCCGCGATCACGGGCTTGGTGCACTCGTAGATCGCGAGCGCGACCCGCCCACCGGTGTCCCGCACGCCGCGGGCGATCGCCGGGTCGTCGAGCCGGTCGTGCATGTCCGACATCGTGGGCCGCTGGTCCTCGTCCAAGCCGAAGACGTTGCCGGGCACGGACAGGTCCATGCCCGCGCAGAACGCCCGGTCCCGACCGGTGACCACGACCGCGCCCACCTCGTCGTCGTCGCTTGCACGCTCGAACGCGGCGACGAGCTCCTCGGCCATGGTGACCGTGAACGCGTTGAGGTGGTCGGGCCGGTCGAGGGTCAGGGTGAGGATGCCGTCAGCGACGGACCAGTCGAGGGTCTCGTAGGGCACAGGGGGCTCCTGAGGTCGTCGGGCTTGGGGATGTCGAGGATGCGTGTCAGTCGAGCATGCCGGTAGGCCGGCAGAGGTTCTTGCCGATGTCGTCGGTGCGGTCCTCGCGGATCAGGCTGAAGAGCTGCTCGGCGCGCTCGGCGTCCCAGCGGACCGAGAGGTCGGCGATCGGCACCCCGCAGGTCAGCCCGGTCTCGCCGTCCACGCTTCGCATGCCGAGGGCGAACCCAGCCGCCGAGATCGGCCCCGTGTCCTTGCTGACCCGCACCGACTGCGCGCCCGCGTTGACGGTGCGCCAGTAGCGGACCGGGTTGACCACGGTCTGCCACGACACCAGCTCGCCGGCGATGGCGGAGACGACCTCGCGCTGGTGGCGTGCCCGGTCGATGTCGCCCAACGACTGCGTCTTGCGCGACCTGGCGTAGCCCAGGGCGGTCTTGCCGTCGGCCTCCTGGCACCCCTTGGCGATGTCGAGCTCGGCGAGGGGGTCGCGCATGGCCGTCTTGGGGCAGATCGTGATGCCGCCGACCGCGTCGACGAGCTTGACGAAGCCGTTGAACCCGATCTCGACGTAGTGGTCGATCCGGATGCCGGTCGACCCCTCCACCGTGTGGGTGAGGAGCCGGGGGCCGCCGTAGGCGAACGCGGCGTTGATCTTCGTCACGCCGTAGCCGGGCACCTCCACCAGCGAATCGCGGGGGATGGACATCAAGACGTTGGGACCGTCCCCGGTGTGCAGCAGCATGATCGTGTCCGTACGCCGGCCGCTCAGGCCTGCGCGGGCGTCCGACCCCACCACCAGGTAGGTCGTCCCGGGCTGCTCGGCGGGCCGGTCGCCGGCCTTCGGCACGTGCTGCACGCGGCTGACGGTGGTCCAGGCGTAGATCGGGGCGGCGACCAGGAACACCAGCCACAGCGCCAGCAACAGCAGGAGCCAGCGCAGCGGTCGACGGCGACGCTTCCGGGGAGCGGGCGCGATCGGTGGGGCAGGAGGTCGCGCCGGCTGGCGCGAGACGGGTGTCTCGCTGCGGGGCTGCGCGCCGGGGCGCTTCCCCATGCCCGACGGCAACACCCGCGTCGGCTCGGGCTCGCCCGGCGGCGGAGTTGGCCGCGAGCGCTTCGCGTCAGAAT